>JANRLN010000184.1:0-3571 GCA_033762515.1 Planctomycetaceae bacterium | reverse complement strand
ATCCGCGTGCGATTGCCCAGGGAATGTCCGGTGCTGGCGAATGTTTGTCCATCGAGCAGCTCTTTGGTCACGAAGTGCGGTTCCACATCGAGACCGGCATCGCTGAGGTTTTGCACCAGTTCGACAGCGTCGGGATACGGGCACGTCGTGTCGTCGACGCCGTGAACGATGAGAGTTTTGGCGGTGGAACGCCAGCTCTTCATCAGCGCCAGATGTTCCGGGTGGCCGACGAAGCGCAGTTCCTGTTCGTCCGCGCTCAGGAAGTTCGGGTGCTTGGGGTCGCGACTCCAGCGGGCGTTGAGATCACTGCCTCCGGTGAATCCGAAGGCGATGTCGTGGCTGAGTTTCTTCATGCCGCACACGTCTATGACAGCCGCAAAGGTCCGCGGCGCGAGCTTATTCGCCATCAGCGTGACATTCCCGCCGCCGGAGCCGCCGGTCGCGAAGATACGACCGCGGGCAAACGGGATCTGGTGCTGGTCGAGTCCGTCGATCACGAACCAGAGCGCCCGCAGCGCGTCCAAAGCCTGGAGCCAGCCAAAGTCGTAAGGCTCGGGGCCGTCGATGGAATCGCGCTTCCCGCTCTGCAAGTAATTGACACACAGCGCGACCACGTTCAGTTGATCGGCGAGGGTCTGCGGATCGGCGGTCCCGACGCAGTCCTCGCCGCCCCAGTTGTGCAGCGTGAGCATCACGCCGGTGTCCGCAGTGACGTTCGCCTGCGACTTTGCTGGAAAGTGAACTTTGACGCGGACCGTTCGCGGACCGGGGCGCCGGGGCCACTCCTGAGCGGGGATTTCGACGGCGGCGTTCTGTTCGGGAAACGCCGGCCACGGGGCCTCGGCGGCGGCCTGGTCGAGAAGGCTCGCCCAACACATCCCGGCGAGCAGACTTCGTAGCAGCATCATCAGTGAACGCTCCCGTTATCATGGCCGCAGCAGCAATTCGACACCTTCGGCGATCCAGCCTGTGTGCCAGATGTGCTCGCGCTGGGGGCCGTCGTGATACGTGTGTGGAATCTTCAGTTCCTCAAGGAGCGATTCGACCTGAACGTGGTCGCTTCGGAAGTTGCCGTATCCCAGGTGGATGAGCCGGGCGTGAGGACGCAGGGATTCCACTCGGTCGCGCAGTAACGTCGAGATTTGATATCCACTGAAGGTGGCTGGATCACCAAAGATCGGACTGGAACCGTACTTGCCCGGAGCCGACATCATCAAGGGCGCATCCCAGGCAGCTGCTCGTTCAAAACGGTCGGGGTGACGCAACAGCAGACTCCACGCCCCCCAGCCCGATTTGCTGAATCCCAGCAATAATCGACCGCCCCGATCGCGGCGTGCTGGATAGGTCCGTTCCACAAACGGCAGCACCGCCTTCAGAAAATGACTTTCCTGCCGGATCCGCGGATCGGTCGGATGATCGGCATACCAGGGAAGCTGCGAAAACGTCGGGGCGACATAGATCGCCCGCTGCCGCATTTCCGCGGGCAGCTTCAGAATCTCTGTCAGTCCATCGCCGTACCGCGACTCGCGCCCGGCTTCGACCGGTAGGACGTAGTTCACGGGACACGTCTGGCCTTCGATGACTTCGGGCGCCAGGACGCGAATCTCCGTCTCGCCCATCTGGTAGGGAGACGTCACCGCGTGACTCAACCAGCCTTGTTCGGTCCGAATGCCTGCGGAGAAGTTCGCCTCAGGCTCGACGAACAGCGACAGCAGCATCAGCGGCAGAGCCGGCATGACGAATTCTCACTCCGTGGTCGTCGCCACCGCTTTCGCTCGCCCGTCGGTGAGGATCGCGGCGTCCGATCGTGGAACGGGCGCGCCGAGGATCACCGTGATCTCAGGAAGCTCCAGCGACTCCTTCTCGACCAGCGACTTCGCCAATGACTCCAACTGTGGGCGATACTCACTGAGAGTTTTCATCGCCTTATGATCCGCCTGGATCAGAAATCGCTGAACCTCGGAATCGATCATCCGGGCGGTCTCTTCGCTGTACTCGCGCTGCTCCCGGTACTCCTTGCCGAGGAAGGGGTGCTCCTCCGTATCGCGATACGCAACCGGGCCAATGACGTCGCTCATTCCCCAGCGTGAGATCATGCGGCGGGCCATCTGGGTCGCCCGTTTCAGGTCATCTTCAGCACCCGCAGAGTATTCGTTAAAGATCAGCTTCTCCGCAGCACGTCCGCCGAGCATGAACGCCAACTGCGAATGCAACCGGCGCTCGCCGACGTTGAAACGTTCTTCGTTGGGCAAGAGTTGCGTGACTCCCAAGGCGCGTCCGCGCGGGATGACGGTCACTTTGTGCAACTGGTCGACGTCGGGCAGATACCACGCCAGCAGCGCATGCCCCGCTTCGTGATACGCCGTCATCTCCCGCTCATGCAGGCTGAGCACCTCTTCACGGCGCGGTCCCATCAGCACTTTGTCGCGGGAGGCCTCGAAATCGTCGGCGAAGACGGCATCGCGCCCCATCCGGGCCGCGTTGAGCGCTGCCTCGTTGACGAGGTTCTTCAGTTCCGCGCCGGAGAATCCAATCGTTCCCGCGGCGATCTTTTCGAGGTCTACGTCATCCGCCAGCGGAACTTTTCGCGAGTGGACTTTCAGGATCGCCTTCCGTCCGGGGCGGTTCGGCCGATCGACGGTCACATGCCGATCAAAGCGACCTGGCCGCAACAGCGCGGGGTCGAGGACGTCGGGCCGATTCGTGGCAGCCACGACAATCACGGCTTCCGTCTGTTGGAAGCCATCCATTTCGCTGAGGATCTGGTTGAGCGTCTGTTCGCGTTCGTCGTGCCCGCCTCCCATCCCTGCGCCGCGGATCCGGCCGACAGCGTCGATTTCATCGATGAACAGAATGCACGGTGCGCTTTCTTTCGCGGTGCGGAACATGTCTCGCACGCGGCTGGCGCCGACTCCTACGAACATTTGAATGAATTCGGAACCGTTGATGCTGAAGAACGGCACACCGGCTTCGCCGGCCACCGCCCGAGCCAGCAACGTCTTTCCGGTGCCTGGAGGCCCCATCAGGAGCACCCCCTTTGGAATCTGTGCTCCCAGCCGCTGAAACTTGGCGGGACTGCGCAGGAACTCCACGATCTCCTGGAGCTCTTGCTTGGCCTGCTCCATGGCGGCGACATCGTCGAAAGTCGTTTGATGATCCGAAGGCCGAAAGCGTTTCGCGGGGCTGCGAATGAAGTTGCCCACCATGCCGGACGAGATGGGATCGGAATTCCGTCGCAGAAACAGGAAGAACACCACGAGGGACAGGGCCGACAGCAGCGCGAAGGCGGCGAGCTGCGTGGCGAAACCCACTTCCTGAGGTCGGGCGTCGATTTTCGCTCCGTGCTCACGCAAGACATCGAGCAGTTTTTCATCCCCTCGCGGCAGCGGTTGCACCAGATTAAACGTTTCCGCGAGATCCTCTCCTTTGGCGTTCTTCGGCGCTTTTCGGAACTTGCCAATCAGATACTCGCCGCGGTACTCCGCCCATTCGACATTCTCTTTCTGGGCTTCACTCCAGAGAAAATCGTAGGTGACCTTGGCGCCGTGCTGAGCGGGGGACTGCTGCCACA
>JANRLN010000183.1:0-3246 GCA_033762515.1 Planctomycetaceae bacterium | reverse complement strand
GAAGGCGATGGTCCCGGTCGGAGCCAGCACGGTCGCCTGCGCGTTGCGGTAACCGTACGTGCGGCCGGAATCGACGCACTCGTCCCAGACCTTCTCAGCCGCCTTGCGGAGAAACTCGGGGCAGGCGAAGTCGATGCGGTCGACCGCATCGCGATGCATCCGCATCACCCGCAGCATCGGAGCCGCGTTCTCTTCGTAACCCTCGAACGGTCCCAGGTAGCTGGCGATGCGGCTGCTCGTCAGATAAGCCTGACCGGTGAGCAGCGCCGTCAGCGCTCCCGCGATGCCGCGTCCCGCATCGCTGTCGTAGGGGATCCCCATGGACATCAGCAGGCTGCCCAGATTGGCGAACCCGAGTCCCAGCGGTCGGAACTTGTGACTGTTGGCGGCGATCTGCGGCGTCGGGTAACTGGCGTGATCAACCAGAATTTCCTGGGCCGTGATGAAGATCGCAGCCGCCTGACGATAACGGTCGACATCGAACGAACCGTCGGGCCGCTGGAACTTGCGGAGGTTGAGGCTCGACAGGTTGCAGGCGGTGTCGTCGAGGAACATGTACTCCGAGCAGGGATTGGACGCATTGATCCGACCGCTGTTCGGGCAGCAGTGCCAGCGATTGATGGTGGTGTCGTATTGGACGCCGGGATCGCCGCAGTACCAGGCCCCTTCGGCCATCTGCCGCATGACGTAGCGGGCGTCGTAGGTCGGACCTTCGCGGTTGGAGTCGGTCACCCAGCGGGTGTGCCACTTGCCGTTGGTTTCGACGGCCCGCATGAACTCGTCGCTGAGGCGGACCGAGAGGTTGGCGTTCTGGAACATGATCGAACTGTAGGCTTCGCCGTTGAAGTTCGAGTCATATTCGCCGGATTCGATCAGCACGCGGGCCTTCTTTTCTTCCTTCAGCTTGCACTGAATGAATTCGAGAATGTCCGGATGCCAGTCCTTCAGCGACTGCATCTTGGCGGCGCGACGGGTCTTGCCCCCCGACTTCACCACTGCGGCGATCTGGTCGTAAACCCGCATGAACGACAGCGGTCCCGACGGCGTTCCGCCGCCGGACAGTTTTTCCTTCGACCCACGGATGGTCGACAGGTCGGTCCCGGTCCCCGAGCCGAACTTGAAGAGCATGGCCTCGCTGGTGGCGAGACGCATGATGTCTTCCATGTTGTCGTCGACCGACTGAATGAAGCAGGCGGAGGCTTGCGGGTACTCGTAGGGGGTCGCCGGACGATCGACTTCGCGCGTCTCGCGGTCCCAGTAGTAGTTGCCGCGGGAACCCTTGACGCCGTACTCTTGAAACAGGCCCACGTTGAACCACACCGGCGAGTTGAACGAGCCATACTGGTGCAGACAGAGCCAGGCGAGTTCCTTGTAGAAGTTCTCGCCGTCTTCGCGACTGGCGAAGTAGCCGTCCTGGGTGCCCCAATCAGCGATGGTGCGGGCGACGCGATGGATCACCTGGCGGACGCTGTGTTCCCGCTCGGCGGTGCCGTGCTCGCCGTAGAAATACTTGCTGACGACGACGTTGGTCGCCAGCGGGCTCCACGGGGCGGGAATTTCGCAGTCGGTCTGTTCGAACAGCACCTTTCCGTTTTCATCTTTGATCGCCGCCGTCCGCCGGTCCCATTCGACGGTGTCGAACGGAGCAACATCCGGGGAGCAGAACGTAAGGCTCACATGCATCGGCTGGCGCTCTGGAAGGGTCCTCGTTGCAGTCGCATGGGACTTGCCGTTCCCATGGGCATGGCCGGTGCCATGACCATTGCTGTGGCCATTGGAACCGTGGCCGTTGGTGTGTCCGTTAGTCACGAGTGCAGCCCCGTCCGAGGCAGACAATCCCTTGGGTTGGTGCATCATGCACACTCCATCAATGGAGGAAGAATCCACAACCTGCCGTCCACCGGCAGTCACATCGGCAACAGACGCGCCGCTACATGAACGAACGTCTTCTATTCTAGGGGGGTGGGGCGAGAAAACAACACAAGCAGTGGTAGAGTCGGTGTTGTTGCCCCCAAGCAGTTGTGCGTCTGACGAAGGATCACTCTAAACAGTCGGCAAATTTTGTCAAGATGATGATCCACAAGCCGTAGCGGCCGCACCCCGGAACGCCACCACAAATTGTGGCGGATTCAGTGGTTAGCACTTTTGGAATTTTCCGAGGATTTCTTAACGTTGATACAACCGGCACAACCGGCCGAGTCGATTCAGACCGTCACGCGACCGGGGAGGCGCGCCTAACGTATTATTGGAAAACATCTTGCGGCTCATGGCGCCGGAGAATCCCGGCCGCGGACTCCCGGAGACCGATCCCACCGCCAAAATTGGGCCACGCCTCCTTCATCTTGCGCGAAGGGGTGTCGGCAGCCACAACCCCTTGTGGAGTTGGATCCGCGGTTCCCCACCCTCGCCGCCGCTACCCTCCACGCGCGATCCCTCTCCAGAAACGGGCAGCCTCGATCCGTGTCGCCGGCGGCTTTCCTTGACATCGCTGCGGCTCTCGCGTCTGGTGGCGGGGCGCGCAACCGTCCCCAGTTTTCGATTCCGGGAGCCATCGTGTCCAAAGTTGCCGTCTCTTCTTGCGTGTGCGGTTCGTTGCTGCTGGTCTCGCACCTCGCCGCCGCGGCTGAGCTGTACGTCGCCAAACCCCTGACCCAGCCGGGCGAGTTCACCACGGGGATCGAAGGCCCGCAGTGTGACCGCGCGGGCAACCTCTACGCCGTCAATTTCGGCCGCCAGCAGACGATCGGCCGCGTGACCCCCGATGGGAAGGGGGAACTCTTCGTCACCCTCCCCGGAGTGAGCACGGGGAACGGCATTGTGTTCGACGCCGCCGGCACGATGTATGTCGCCGACTACGTAGGACACAACATTCTGCGGATCGATCCGACGACGAAAGCCATCGACGTCTATGCCCATGACCCGACGATGAATCAGCCCAACGACCTCGCCATCGCCCCCAATGGCGTGATCTATGCCAGCGACCCGAGTTGGGCCCAGCGCACCGGACAGATCTGGAAGGCGGGCCTGGATCGGAAGCTGACGAAGGTCGCCGGGGACCTGGGGACGACGAACGGCATCGAAGTGAGTCCCGACGGGAAGACGCTGTACGTCAACGAATCGGTGCAGCGGAACGTCTGGTCCTTTCCGATCCTGGCCGACGGCACCCTGGGATCGAAGAAACTGTTGAAGCAATTCCCCGACCACGGCTTCGACGGCATGCGCTGCGACGTGGACGGCAACCTCTAC
>JANRLN010000182.1:0-9364 GCA_033762515.1 Planctomycetaceae bacterium | reverse complement strand
GCCGTGGCTGAGGGGGCCGCAGTAGTCATTCATTGTCAGTCGTATCGGAAAGGAAAGAGACCGCGCCGCTAACGCAACACCAGTTTTCCCTGCCAACCCTGTTCGGGCGCCGTGCCCCCCAAATGCCGGGCGATGTGAGTGGCGTTGGCATCCAGCATACCCAGATAACTGCCTTCATACGTCGCCGCACTCCCCATCGCATCGGAATAGAGCATCGCACCGAGGGAGACCGTCCTGCCGCGGGACCGACACCCTTCAATCACTGCCTGCAACGGCTTCTCGCTGACGCTCGTTTCCACGAAGACCGCGGGAACCTGTCGCGCAACCAGGAAGTCGACCAGCGCGTTGACGTCCTGGACTCCTGCCTCCGATTCCGTCGAGATCCCCTGCACGGCACGAACTTCCATCCCATATCGCGCTGCGAAATAGTGGAATGCGTCGTGAGCCGTCACCAGCACCCGTTGCCGTTCAGGAATCGATTGAATGATGCGGGCGACGTAGGCGTCGAGTTGCAATAGAGACTCGCGATAAGTTTCCGCGCGCCGCCGGTAGTCGTCGGCGCCACCGGGGTCGACTGCCGCCAACGCCTCGGCCGTGTCCGAAGCACAATCGGCCCAGATCGAGACATCCATCCAGACATGCGGGTCATATTGTCCGGCACTACCCGGAATCGGGCGCAGTCGCGAACGATCCAGGCGATCTGTAATTGCGAAAACGTGCTTGCCCGAGCGGCCGATCTGCTGAATGGTCTCTTCCATGCGGTGCTCGAGCAGCAACCCCGAATAGACCACCACATCAGCATCCAGCAGCTTGCGAACGTCGTTTCTGGTCGGTTTGTAGAGATGGGGATCGGAACCCGCCCCCATCAACGACACCACTTTCCCCCGTTCGCCGACCACTTGGCGCACCATATCGGCTACCATTCCTGTCGTCGCCACGATCTTGAGCGGAGCCGTCCGTCCCGGCTCAGGTTGTCCGCCGGTCGACGCGGCGATGGGCGCCTGATCGCCGCAACCGATCAGGAATGAGGAGGCGACCAGAACAGCCAGCAGCGCGGAGCACGGGGTAAACAGCGAAGTCTTCAATGTCACGTCCTGGCCTGCGCCATTCGCTTCGAACTCGCCCATCAATAGTCAAACCCAAAGTTTTGGTCAATCAAAACTATTTGGTTTTGCAGAAGATGTCAAGCCGGACTGATGCGACTTCGAGCGGCATTTCGCCCGGCCCCCGCCAACGGACGCGTGGTGGGGTCCGGACGAGTCGTACGCATCTCAAGCATATGACCAACAACGGTTTAGAACGGGTCGCCGAAGATGATGCTCCCGCGTTTCTGGGTTCCGTCGCCGCTGCTTTCCGGTACCTGTGAGCTGCCGGATTTCGAAGCCCACCATCTGCGGAATGTGTTGCGGATGGCTGTCGGGGAGTCGATCGAACTCTTCGATGGAGCGGGTCGCAGCGCTGTCGGCATCATCTCCAACGTCAGCAAGCGCTCGGCGCAAGTGCAGGTGGCGGAGGTGAAAATCACCGCCCCCGAGCGGCCTGCGATCACGCTGGCGACCGCCATCCCGAAGGGCGACCGGTTTGATTGGCTCATCGAAAAGGCCACCGAAATCGGCGTCTCCACTCTGGTTCCGTTGCGGACCTCACGATCCACCGTCGACCCGCGTGACAGCAAGATTGAGCGGCTGCGACAAGTGGTCATCGCGGCCTGCAAACAATCGCGGCGGAACGACGCTTTGGTGATTGAACCCGTGACGGACTGGTCGACGTTTCTGGCCAAGATCAACCTGCCGGAGCGCTGGATTTTGGCACACCCGGGAGGAGCATCCTTGTCGAGTGCAATGACGCTCTGCGGAGACGCTGTTTCTGCAACTCCAATCCTCGCCGCCGTCGGACCGGAAGGGGGTTGGTCCGACGAGGAGGCTGCCGAAGCCAGGGATCGGGGAGCGATCTCCGTGTCGCTTGGGCCGCACATTCTTCGCGTGGAAACGGCCGGTCTGTATCTGGCGGCGACGCTGAAGCAGGCGCTTACCGGGACGCATTGTGGTGGGGGCGAACGGGCAGGGACTTCGATGTCGTGAAGAATTGGCGCATTCGTCGAAGACGACACAATGCGTTTGGCAGCATCGACCGGCGTAATCCAGAGCGGCGCTTTGGCAGGCGTCGGAAGCTGCGGGGACCTCGACACTTCCGGGAAACGTCGAATTTCCGCACGCAGCCGGCCGAAAACGAGTCGGGAGGGGGTGTTCCCACGGTTGAATCCCGCCCTCTGTCGGTTTCATCGTTACAACTCGATTCATCGTCGTTTTGCAGCCTCCCCGACGATGGCGGAGTGACGATGGATTCGGCTGCGGAATGGCAGAAGGTTCTTGACACCCCCGCTGGGGTACTTAGACTGTAATACATAGACGGTCCCGGAACTTCCGGCGTTCTCAACGATGGAAGTTGATCGGGTGATGCGACGCGCACCCGCAGGATTCGTCTCGTCCCTTTCGCGACATCAAGTCTGCAATCGATGCTGCCCGGCACATTTGTCCGCGCGGCGAAGGAGAGATCGTGGCAAGCAAATCCGGCTCCGGCCCGACGTTCGAGCTGTACTTGGTGATCTTCTTTCTGTTGGTGTCCATCGTCCTGGGTGTCGTTCTGTACTTGACGATTTCCGACGCCGGCAAGGTGGCGGTGACGCTCAAGGACACGGAGGCCAAGTTGCAGGCGTCGACGACGACGCTTGGCAAACTGGATGATTCCCTGCAGCAGATCAAGAAACTGCTGGGGAAGTCGACGATGGAAGTCAACTACGATGCGGCGGCCCCGAACAATCCGGCATCCGTCTATGGCAGCATGGATCAGGACAACCGGGAATACGGCAAAGAGTTGGCTGAAACGACCATCGCCGGCACCCTCAAGAAGCTTCGCGAAGCTCTCAACGCCGTGACGACGGAACGTGACAGCAAGACGGCGGCCCTGGCGGAATCTGAAAAAGAAACCCTGGCATTGCGCGCCCGCTATCAGACGACCGCGGACGACCACAAGAATGCACGGACGGCCGCGGAAGGAACCCTGCGGACCACCGTCAACGAACGCGACGAGCAGATTGCCGCAAAGGATCAGCAGATCGGCGAACTCCGCAACCTGTATAACACGTCGCAAGTCGAGTTGGAGCAGGAAAAGGAAGCCCGAGAAAAGGACCGGGTCAAGGCGCAGAACGAAATCGATAAGCTCGTGCTCATCAATGAAAAGATCCGGTCGGAGTTGGATGAGATCAAGCAGGAGAGCTTTGAAGTTCCCGACGGCAAGATTCGCCGCGTGGACAACGTGTCGCGACTCGTCTGGATCGACATCGGCGACGCCGACTTCCTCAAGCCCCGCATGACCTTCAGCATTTACAGCAAAGAGACCCCCGGCGTCGCCCGCACGACCGCCGACATCAAGGGGAAGATTGAGGTCACACGCGTGATCGGACCTCATCTGGCCGAAGCCAAGATCATCGAAGAGGATCTCTATCGTCCGATGTCGCCGGGAGATTTCATCTACACTCCGCTGTGGAGCCCCGGCCGGGCGGAGCGCTTCGCGATCGTCGGCCAGATCGATCTGGATGGCGACGGGCAGAGCGACCGGGCTCTCTTCCAGCAGGAGATGGCGGTTCGCGGCGCGGAGATTGTCGATGAAGTCGACGATGAGGGCAATCGTCCCACCCCGTCGATCGACGAGTCGATCAAGTACCTCATCATGGGCAAGGTCGCCGACATTGCTGACGCAACGCTGTCGGAAGATGAGCAGAAGATCAAGCAGATCACGGATCACCAGGCCACCATGCGGAAAGAAGCCCGGCTCTACGGAGTTCGCATCATCCCGCTGAATTCGTTCCTGGATTACATCGGCTACAAGTCCAAGCGCCGGCTGTTCAAACCGGGCGACAATCGCGGCTACAACCTGAAGGCCGGGGCCGCCAGCACGGGGGTCAACGAACCGCTCGGAGATCGCAGCTCCAGCGGCCAGGTCTCGGGCTCCTACGGTGCTCCTTCTCGCGCAGTCCCGCCGCAGACTTCTTCCGGAACCACCTCCAAGCTGTTCGGCGGAAAGTAGTTCCCCCGAGGAATCCCCCTCGGCTGCGTCGACTTCGACGCAGCCGAGGGACCTGAGACGTGGGCTCGGAGTCCCTGGAAATTGCGATGGGGGTTACTTGAGTCCCCAGTACTCATTCGCCTCCGGCGTCATCAGTCCCCGAAACGTCGTGACCACGAGTTCTCGGCCGGCATCCATGGCTTCAGCCGCGTTTTCCGCAGATCCCTGCTGGCCGCCGCGACAATCCAGGTGAATCCACACGCAAGACTCCTTCAGCGGCCCGTCGTCGCGTGTGGAGTGCACCTCGATTTCGAGGTCGGCCCCAGCCTCGGCCGCGGAGAACTGCCACCGCGACTCAAATCGCTGCGGGGGTTCCAATCCTCGACGAGGTTCCCAGGCGGGCAGAAGTCGGCAGAAGCTGCAGTCAGCGAGCGACTTCCAAACCGTGCCCTGGGGTATGCGATTGGAGTATCGCACCTGCCATCCCTTGATTGACGGCGTCGTTTGTCCCATCCGTCGGCAGACATCACAAAGCCCGTCCCAGTTCTGGAACAAGCCGTCACGGATCCGTTCGTAATGGGGATACGTGTCGCCGGCTCGTCCATCCCAGGCGAAGCGAAACTCGGCGGCATCGACACTCAGCAGTTGATCACACAGCACCGTCTCCCACTCACGAGCCGATATCGTGTCGCGGAAGTCGTTCGCGGAAGAGCGCCGCCTCGGCTGCCAACCGGGTCCCAACGATCCTGACCAGGCTGCGACGACATTGTCTGGAAACGCCGCGGCAAATTTCAGGGCGAGCGTCACTTCCACCACGGGCGGATAGGCGTAGTTCGGCAGGATCTGAGGCAGGTGTCGAGCAGCATCCAAGGGCATCGTCAGTCTCTTGGAATGAACCTGGGGACAAAGCGGCGCATCGCCGATGCGCCCGCATTTCCTGAGATCAGCAGCGCGGCGTCTCGCGGGGCGCTGGCGCGGCAGGTCGCGGCTCCTGAAACCCCGTGGTGTCCATGAAGCAATCCATCGCCAGCCACCAGGCTCGAGCATATCGAAACATCACGAGCGGCACGATCACGCAGTAAGACAGCAGCGGCGCCGCCAGCCATTGATTGGAGATTCCGTATCCAAAGTGCAGTACGACGTAGAGCACCGTCATCGTCAACGAGGTGAACCCGTAGTTGAGATACGTGGAGCCGAGAAAGTAGCCGGGATCGCGCTGGTACACGAAGCCGCACTGCCCGCAGCCGTGGTGCATGCTCAGCAGTCCACGAAACAGCGGCCCCTGTCCGCAACGGGGGCATCGCAGCCGCGCTGCGCGACTCGCCGCAGTTCCATAGCTGATTCCCGCCATGCCATCGTCCGTCGCTGGTGTTCATCAATGCAAGCATCTGCCGAAGTGTTCCCCGTCGAGTATACCAAGGGGCGATGCAGCAGGTGGAAAGGTCTCCACGATTGCGGCGAAAATTCGCTTCGCCGGGGCTCCGACGCCGCAGCATGCCTGCTTCCGAGCACCGAATCTGCGCTGTTGCTGAGCGGTCCGGGAAGATTAGGATTCCATCAGCCCTTCCTCAACTTCGCGGGGGGGCTGACGAAGTTGGCGGCGGAATTTCATGGTGGTCGATACTGTGCAGTCCGAATGTCCTCATGACGGCGAGTTCTGCCTGCTTCCGCTGCGATCGCAGGCTTCGCCCGGCGGTCAGACTCGGCTGCTGCTGATCTCGCTGGTCTTTGTCGGACCGCAGGTGGTCGGCAGCCTGTTCAACATCTGGTACAATTTGCTGCACATCGAACCGCTTTTGTCCAAGTCGCAATTGGCCCGTTTCCAAACAGGAATTCTCTGGGTCAATGGGATCCTCTACCCGCTGGCCCTTGCGGTCGGCTTCCGAGTCTTGTGGTCGCTGCACCCCATCTTGACGGAAGTCTGCGCCGGACGGGCAGTCTCCTGCGCGCGTCTGGAGTGGGCGCGGTCTCGAGCCATTAATCTGCCGTGGTGGGGGCTGGGCATCGCCGTCGCGGGGTGGCTCAGTTGCATCCCCCTGTTTCTGGGAATCCTGGGGACGTCGAGTGAACCGCTGGACTCGCGGGTGTTCCTGCACCTGCCGTTGTCGCTGCTGATCTCGGCCTCGATCGCGATCTCGATCGGTTTTTTCTTTGTCGAACTCTCGGTGCAGCGTTGGCTGTTTCCGCTGCTGTTTGTGGACACGCAGCCGCGCGACACCGTGGGAACATTTCCGCTGACCTTGAGAGGACGCGGGATCATGTTGACTCTTTCTGCGTGCGTCGCGCCGATCGGCTCGCTCTTGCTCCTGACGCTGTCGCCCGAATCGCTCCAGGGACGCGGAGAGTGGTTTGCCCTGACCGTGGGCCTGCTGGCGATTGGATTCGGACTCGCGGGCGCCTGGGCGACGTCGAACCTCGTGCTGGAGCCGGTGTACGCCCTCCGCCGAGTGGCGGAGTCTGTTCGTTCCGGCGACCTCGAAGTCCGCGTCGACGTCCTGCGTGCCGATGAATTCGGATCGTTGATCGGAACTGTGAATGAAATGATTGTTGAGCTGCGCGAGAAGCAGAAGCTCGAGGACCTCTTCGGGCGCCACGTCGGTCGCGAGGCCGCCCGCAAGTTGCTCACACAGGCGCCCGGCGCCCCCGCCGGCGTCGAGCAAGTCTTGACCGTCCTCTTCGCCGATCTGCGCGGATTCACTTCCCGGTCCGAGCGCATTTCGGCGTCGCGTGCGGTGGCGATGTTAAATGGCTACTTCACCGAGATGGTCGACGTCATCGAGCAAGTTCATGGAGGCATGGTCAACAAATTCCTCGGCGACGGCATGATGGCCCTGTTCGGGGCCATTGACGGCCGGGGCAATCATGCCGACAAGGCGGTCGAAGCGGCGCTGACGATGATGGACCGGTTGCAGCAGTTCAATTTGGACTGCGAGTTCCTGGACGGCCAACCATTGGAGATGGGCATCGGCATCTGTACGGGTACCGCAATTGTGGGGAGCATCGGCTCCGAGCGGCGAGGCGAATTTACCGCGATCGGTTCCACCGTAAACCTTGCCAGCCGCATTGAGTCTCACACCAAGCAGGTCCGCGCGCCGGTCCTTATTTCTCTGGCGACTCGCAACGCCATGTCGCAGACGCTGCTCGAGAAACTAGGCGCCCGACTGCGAGAACTCCCGCCGGCTTTGATTCGCGGAATCGAATCGCCCGTGACCCTCTACGCCCTCGATCCCGTTCCAGCTCGAGGAACCTGGGCGACGTGATCGCCGTCTCGCGCGCCGGGATGCTTACTCCCGCACCAGTCGTCGCGATTTCATCTCCGAACGGGGGAGGCTGCCGACGGGGACCGCGCTGACCGACGCCTGAAAGTTCAGCCGGTCTTTGATCGACTGCGACAGTCGGGCGATCAGATGCTCGATTCCCTCCGGATCGAGGGACGCGATCGGTTCCACCTCAATCCTGAGTTGCTGCATCTCGCGATGCCGATCCACAATCAAGCGAAATTCCGCGACCTCTGTGGACTCATGGATCACGGCTTCGATGCTCGCGGGAAAGACGTTATTTCCACGAATGATCAGCATGTCGTCGACGCGGCCGAGAATTCCGCCCTCCAGTCTCAGCAACGACCGACCGCGCGGGTCGGCATCCGTCGCCGCCCGCACCAGATCTCCTGTGCGAAAGCGGAACACCGGAGAATCGCCGCGACACAGCGTCGTGATGACCAATTCCCCGACGGTCCCCGTCGCCACCGGCTCATCCCGGTCGGGATGCAGAATCTCGGCAATGCACTCTGATTCGAGAATCGTGAGCTGACTGCGTGATCCAGCCGCAGAGACGCCCAGCGGCCCGATTTCAGTCATCCCCCAGTGATCCACGACCTCGGCGTCCCAGGCTTGAGAGATCCGTTCGCGAATTGCCGGCACATTGCCTCCCGGTTCGCCGGCAACCAGGATTGTCCGTACGCCGAGGGCGCGGAGATCGACGCCTTGCGCCGCAGCAACCTCCGCCAACCGCAGGGCGTAGGTCGGCGTACAGCCCATCAGGGTGATCCGATTGTCGGCAATCAACTTCAATCGGGCCTCGCTGCTCATCCCTCCGGCGGCGACGGCAAAACGACCTCCCTGGACGGCGGCTTCGAATCCCGCCCAGAAACCTAGAAACGGACCGAACGAGAAGGGAAAGCAGCATCGCTCTTCGATGCGGAGCGGCATCAGCCGATAAATCTGCCGCCAGCATTCCATCATGCCGGACCAGTTGCGCGGCGTGTCCAGCCAGCGCAGCGGCTGTCCCGTCGTCGTACCGGAGGTCTGATGCAGCCGCGTGTAATTCTCGAGCGGCTGAGTCAAATTGGCGCCGTATGGGGGATGCGCCGCCTGGTCTGCGACCAGTTCCGACTTTTTGAGGGTCGGCAAACGCTGCAGGATGTCGAGATGGGAGACATTCTCAGCCGTGATTCCCGCTGCGAGCAGACGCGGCTGCCAGAAGCGATTGGTCGCCGCGACTTCCGCGATCTGTACCTGCAGTCTGGCAAGCTGCCGGGCTGCGATGTTCGATCGCGACAAGTCTTCGGGATGGGTCATCGATCCGTGCACTCCAGCGCCGAGAGACGGGAAGAGGCATCGTGCGACGCCGAGTCTGCGAGGCGCTTCGGGAGACCACCCCACGGAGCGGACCGCTCCGACTCGGTGTGTATCGGCATGTCAGCCTCTCCCGGGGCCGAAAAACGTCGACGTCAGTGGGCGGAGGAGGCCGCTTCGGTTGCCGCCGGCGCGGGGGCATGGGGAGCGCTGCCGGCTGCCGCGGGCTTGTGGGGCGCGGCATGCGGCGTGTTCGAAGCCACGACCACAATGCACACGGCCATCCCCAGAATTCCACCCCACAGCAGCGGATTGAAGGGCGCTTTCGTCATCAGAACCGCAGTGATCGCCGATACGGACACCGCGGTTCCGAAGACGATCGGCATCACGATGTCGGCCCGCGGCTTCATCCCCTGAAACGAAAACATCGCCAACGTGAGGGTCAAGGCTCCGAAGGCCCCGAGAGAACCTGCGATGAATCCCCAACTGGTGCCGGTGGCCGAGAAGTGGAGATCGACGTTGGTGTACCGAATACCGGCAAAGCCGCCGATCACGGCCCACACCAGGTAGGCCAGGCCGATCATGAGATACGGCTTGAAGGGGTTGTTGCCTTCCGCAGCGCGGGCGATGCCCAGGGCCGGACCATAGGTCCCCCAGAACAGCCCGGTCAGAAGTGCAAAAATGATCGGCCACTTCATCGACACTCTCTCCCAATCGCGGTTCTC
>JANRLN010000181.1:0-44763 GCA_033762515.1 Planctomycetaceae bacterium | reverse complement strand
AGATTGTCCTTGTCGATCTCAATCAGATGCAGCGCGGGTTCCGAGATCTCCAGCACGGTGGCGAGCGTCAGCGTGGAGCCGCTCCCTTGAGCGAGTTCTACAGCCTGATCGAGCGCCGCTTGCGACGCCGCCTCGAGAACTTCGGACGCGATGCGGTCGCCGTGATGCAGATCCAGACCCACCAGAATGTTCTGTAAGACTCGCACAGGGGGCTCCTCGATTTGGTCCATTGTCACACGCCAGGCGCCGGTCACTCACGTTCCCGGCTCGCAGTCGTTTCCAGCTCACGGCATCGGCGATGCCCCGTCTACGGCGACGGCGTTTCCACGGTTGATACGTTTTGCAGTTCCTCGGCAATCGCGATCGCCAATCGCTCCAGTGCGTCGAATTCATGAGCAATTGTCAAGGAGACCCGCAGTCGGGATGTCCCTCGGGGCACTGTGGGCGGACGAATCGCTCCGACGAGGAATCCGCGCTGCTCCAGTCGTCGAGCAACCTCCAGGGTCCGCTCGGGATCGCCGATGACGACTGGCACGATGGGGCCCGCGGAACCAGAGCGGGGGGTGACTCCCAATCCCGTCAGCCGCTCACGAAACTGCCGACAACGTTCAGCCAATGTCCGCACGCGCGTGGGATCTTCGCTGAGGATCTCGACGGCCGCTGTCGCCGCCGCGCAGACCGCGGGGGGAAGCGCCGTCGAATACACCTGCGTGCGCGCGGTGTTCCACAGGTACTCGATCAACGTCTCAGATCCGGCGACGAATCCGCCGAGGGCGCCGAGGGCCTTGCTCAGTGTTCCGATGCGGACCGCGACTCGTTCTTCGACACCGAAATGCTCGCAGACGCCGCGGCCAACCGCCCCAAAAACCCCGGTGCCGTGAGCTTCATCAACAATCAGGGCGGCGTGAAAGCGTTCCGCCAGAACGCACAGCTCGGGGAGCGGCGCGAGATCGCCGTCCATGCTGAACACGGCGTCGGTGATCACAAACGTTCGGCCGGTGCTCTCCTGGCGTTCCAATTGCCGCTGGAGCGCGGGGAGATCGTCGTGTCGATAGATCCGCAGGCGGGCCCCGGAGAGTCGGCAGCCGTCCACCAGGCTGGCATGATTATCGCGGTCGCAATAGACGATGTCGCCGACTCTCGCCAAGGCTGCGATCGTACCGACGTTTGCGGCCGCACCCGTCGGAAACAGGATCGCGGCCGGCTGACCCTCGAATGCCGCCAGCGTCTGTTCCAGGCGTTCATGCCAGCGGGTGCGACCGCAGACCAGTGCGCTGCCGCGCGAACCCGAACCGGCCTCGTGGAGGGCCTCGGACGCGGCGGCCACGACGCGCGACTCGGTCGACAGGGCGAGATAATCGTTGCCCGCAAAATTGCGAACCCGACGGCCATCGAGTTCGCACCAACCCTCCGGCATCGGTTGCCAGACCCGTCGGCGTCGCCGCAACCCGGCGTGCTCCCGCTCCGCAAGTTCATCGGCGAGCCAGGGGAGATGGAGCACGTTGAAGCATCCGCAGAGGCCCACTGAAGGCGATGTGTGGGCTTCGGGTCTCAATACAGCGTGATGGCATGCTGAGTCAGGCGTTCGTAGCCGTTCTCGGTGATCAGGTAGTTGTGTTCGTTGCGGATGCCGCCGATGCCGGGCACGTAGAGACCCGGTTCCAGCGTGATCACGTCTCCCGCCATGAGGAAATCGTCGCTCTCGGGGACCAGGATCGGCGGCTCGGGATGGGCCAGACCGATTCCATGACCGGCATGATGGGCGAAGCGATCGGCGAGACCTGCGTCGCGAATCGGCTTTTCCACCGCAGCGAAAACATCGCGGGCCTTCACTCCCGCGCGCAGCACTGTCTCGCCGTTCCGCAAGGCCGCCACCACAAGATCATACAGATGCCGCTGCTGAGCGGTCGGTTCTCCCACCGCCAGCGTATTGGTGAAGTCCCCGCGATAGCCGTCCAGAACCACAGAGTAGTCGAGGATGAACAGGTCTCCCTGCTGCAGTCGATAGTCGGTCGGCGGACCTCCGGCGCTATGCAATGCGGCATTGGTCGCGCGGAAGTCTCCATAAATCATGCCGGGCCGCCCGGCGGCATGGAGGGCGGCCTTTTGCACTTCGAGATAGACTTCCAATTCCGAGATTCCGGGCCGCACGATTTCGCGGGCACGCAAATGTCCCGCTTCACCGGCGCGAATGCACGACCGGATCAGGGCGATCTCGTCCGGCTCCTTCTGACGTCGCAGGCTGCGGATGACGGTTCCCAGATCGACCGGCTCGCGGCGAGCCTCGATGCGTTTCTCTTTCCGAACGGAATGGGTCTCACGATCGAGACCCAGGGACTCAAAGGCGCCGACCGGCAGCCACTCGGCTTCTACGACGCCGTCCCGACCAAACAGCCGTTCGGATACCCGCCCCACAGCCTCGAGCAGCGCGTGGTCGCGATTCTTCACCGAGTGCTGGTGATCATACCAGCCGACCTGAATGTGCTCGTCGATGTGCGGTTCCCCGGTGCGGGCGATCCACGCGAAGTTGTCGCTGAGAAGCGTGGCTTTGCCGCTCCGCTCCAGCAGGAGCCAACCCCGCTCGCCTCCAGAGAAGCTGAGCATGTTGACCAGGAAATTGCTGAAATAGTGGACATGCCGCGGGTCGGCGATGAGCGCCCATTCCAGGTCGCTCGGGATGGTCTTCCAGAGTCGTTCCCGCCGGGCGAGGCAACCGTCTTTGGTGAGCATGGGGTGAGCTTTGCGGTCTGGGAGATGGTGAGAAACGCGTCGGACTGCCGACCACCTCTTGCTAATGCAATCCCTTCAGCGCCAGCCAGCGTTCGGCGTCGAGCGCCGCCATACAGCCGGTTCCGGCGGAAGTGATCGCCTGCCGGTAATTGCTGTCTGCGACGTCACCGGCCGCGTAGACTCCTTCAACGCTGGTTCTCGTGCGGAACATCTCTTTCCACACGATGTAACCTTTGTCATCGGTTTCCACTTGCCCCTTCAGGAAATCGGTATTGGGGGTGTGACCGATGGCGGCAAACATCCCCGCGGCTTCCAGCGTCTGGACGTCGCCGGTCTTCAGATTCTTGAGTTTGACGCCTGTCACTCCGTCGTCATCGGTCCCCAACACTTCGACGACGGCGCTGCTCCACTGGACGTTGATCTTGGGATTTTCGATCACGCGTTGAGACATGATCTTGCTGGCGCGGAATTCGTCACGGCGGTGCACCAGATAAACCGTGGAAGCGAATTTCGTCAGGTAACTGGCCTCTTCCATGGCCGTGTCTCCACCCCCGATGACCACCAGCGGCTTGTTGCGGAACCGGGGAAGCGCACCATCGCAGACGGCACATGCCGAGACCCCGCGGTTCTTGAACCGTTCTTCGGACTCCAGTCCGAGATAGTTGGCGCGCGCCCCCGTGGCGATGATGAGCGTATGCGCTTCGATCTGCCGGCCTTCGAGCGAGGTCAGCCGGAACGGTCGAACGGAGAGGTCGACGCTGACGACGTCGTCGGTGATGACGCGGGCGCCGAAGTTTTTCGCCTGCTGCCGCATCAACTCCATCAGCTCGGGGCCGGTGATGCCGTGGGGAGCATTCTTGCCGCGGTAGGGGACGAGGTGTTCCGGGAGGGCCGATTTCAGGAACGGCGCGACATCGCCTGCGGGGAATCCGGGGTAGTTCTCGACTTCGGTCGTCAGCGACAGCTGACCGAGCGGGAGCGTCCCTTTCATGCGGTTCTCTTCGGTCTGAGCCCCTTCAAAGACCAGGGGATCCAGACTGGCGCGCGATGCGTAAATGGCCGCTGACCAGCCTGCCGGACCCGAACCAATGATCACTACCCGTTCAGCCACCGTAGACTCCTTGTCGGACAGATTCCTGTTGCCGCACTACGATACTGCGGTCGTTGCGGGGGGACAACCAGACGCGCCGCCGACCGTATTCTACGGCGGCGCACAAGGCCGAACAGACGCAGCCGGGTCCCGAGCAGAACCCCATCACGCTCAGACGGCGCGCCCGAGCCGATCATCCCTGCGGACGTCGCGAAAGGCCGGGAGGGATTCGTCAGACTCAGGAACCGACGAACAATCCCGCGCGTTCGCCGGGACACACGCCGGGAAAAAGATCGTCCGTGCTCCATTCGGCCACGCACGACTGCAGCGTGGTCAGAACAATCGGCGGCAGGGCCAATGCATCGTCCTTGGCCACTTCGTCCACCAATTCCAGCGGAGAGAGGCGAGCCGCCCGAACGGGATTCATGGACAGTTGGTCGTAGGCGCGTGCTGCGCGGAGGACGTCGGCTCCCAAGGGGGTGAAGTCGTCGCTGGTCTGCCCCCGCCAGCGGGCGCGATGGGCCGCACATTGAGCGATGGGAAACGCGGTGGTCAACACCAGCCCCAGGGACTGCACCAGATCGCTGCCGGCGAGCGTGCGAGGTTCCCCTTCGTCCTGATACTCGCCAACGGCCCGCCGAATGACGCGCGAAGTGATCTCCAGCGGCTCCAGATCGAGCAGCAACGATGCGACGCGAATGTCGTCAAGGTCTCCCGGAGACAACCGGAGTTTGCGCCCCATGTTCTCCGCGAGCTGACACACGCGAATCGCCCGCGATTTCAGGTTGGGGTTGACCGACTGCAAGTACGCCCCGAGGACTTCGGCGACTCCGCGGTGGGCTTCGCGGGCCTGTACGGCTTTGGCCGATCGATCGTCGCTGAGCGTACCGACGAGCACCGCCGTCAGTCCCAATGTCGCCCCCCAGACGCTGAGCTGCAGCAGGACCACCAGCGGATGCAGCGTCGATGCTGCGATCGGCAGGTTCGCGACGAGGACCACCGACGTGGAAATCACCGCGAAGAGCGCCAGCACCCCGGCCCGATACCGCCCCAGAAAGAAGCCGGCAAGTACGATCGGCAGAAAAAACAGGTTCAAGACCACGGCATGCTGGGCCGCCAGCAGATGAACCAGAATCACGATTCCCAGCGTCACGAGCACCAGGACGGCTTCCACGAACTTCAATGTCGCCGCGGTGGACTGCGTTTGGGACGGCCCCGTTGAGGCTGCGGCGTCGCCGGGCGCCGAGCAGGCGGGGCGACTCGTTGCTGGACGCTCGTGATTCAACCGGGAGATCATGAGTCACCTGTGTCAGTTTGGCGTTTCTCGCAATCGCAGGCGATGCAGTTCCACGCCCGGCGCCTGTGGTTTATCAACCGCTCTCACGCGGACCGGAACGCTTGAGCCGTCTCGGCGGCGCCGGCTTCATCCCCCACGACCCTCAGCAACTGCTGCTCCAGGTCGGCGCTCATGACGGCGCCGGCGTGCTCTCGTCGTCGCGACGACTCGTGAGAGGCGGCCGCCGACGAGAAGTCTGCTTCCAGGTAGTGCTCCCGAATCGCCAGCATCTCTGCTTCGGACTCGAGAAATAGGGCGACCAAACGTGGATCAAAGTGCTTTCCGGCCTCGTCGCGGATGATCTCCACGCAGCGTTCATGCGAGAACGGGACCTTATAAACCCGTCGGGCGGAGAGCGCGTCATACACATCGGCCAACGCGACGATCCGCGCCGAAACGGGAATCGCTTCGCCGGACAGGCCATGCGGATAGCCGGTGCCATCCCACCGCTCGTGATGGTACAGGGCGATCTGTTCCGCCAGCTCCAGGAAGTTGGCGTCGCCCAGGCGGCGGCCGATTTGAGCGATGCATTGGGCGCCGACGCGTGGATGAACCTGCATGCGTGCCCGCTCTTCAGCGGTCAGGGGACCGGGCTTCAGCAGGATGGCATCTTCGATGGCCACCTTGCCGATGTCGTGCAGCGCGGAACTGACGCCGATGTCCTGCACGAACGGCCCATTCACGACATGAGCAAATTCGGGATGCCGGCGCAGCCGGTGCGCCAGGCAAGTCGAGTAAGCGGCGATGCGGTCGAGATGGTGGCCGGTATCGATGTCCCGAGATTCCGCCAGCTTCGCCAGTCCAAAGACGACGGCGTCTCTGAGACGCAGCACATCCGCCTGCATTTTCGTCTGTCGCAGTTCGAGCGCCGCATACGCGTCCGCCTGCGACTTCCGCTGACGCGATTCATACATCCACAGCGAGAAGCCCTGCAGCACCGCGATCCAGCTGAAACTCAAGATTCCCGGACCATAGTGGCGCCAGAACTGTTCCCCCGCGGGAAACGTGACCGCCGCAGTCATCGAAGGGGCGTCGCCCGCCGGCATCATCGCTTCGATCTCGGCACACATCCACAGACCGATGGCGAGCGTGGCCAATTGCGATCCAATGAGCCAGATCAGCGACGTGGGGGAACGGAGAGCGCAGTGATGCCAATTCATCACGAACCACCAGCGGTCTTGAGAGGGCGAACTGTCGCCGCCGTCTCAGCCGACGACCACCCAACAGGGCGTCGGGCGCTCTCCGGAAGACAAGGGAAGTCGACATGGTCACAATGAGATCCTAGGTCGCAGCCGAAACTGCGGCAGAGGGGCGTCGGACGATTCCGCAGGGAACCACCGTGAAAAATCGGTAAAGTCGTCAGAGACGATGAATTCGCTGCGACTTCACTGGTCTCAGTCTTCGTCGGAGCGAAGCGGCTGAGGTGCGCAGGCCGCCCCCATCACCCTGCAGCTGAGCACAATCGCTTCCGTCGACACCTGGAAGCTGGAGCCCATTGATGGACCGACCGCCGTCGCAGCCGACGAGAACACGCGCTCGCCGCTGGTCGATGTGGCTGTGTCTCGGAATGTCGTTGATCGCGGTCGTCGCCGCGGGCGGCGCCTGCCTGCCATTTGAGAGCGTGCGCCGCTGGCTCGATCAGCAGGCCGGCGACGGATCGGCCGATCCCTACACTCCTGAACTGCACCAGCGGCTGTCGCTGACGCTGATCATCCTCAGCGTCCTGTGCGCGCTCGCCGCAGGTTTGGTGTGGCGGTCTGCCGACCGGCTTCGCGGCAGAATTCATCGCGAGGTCGACGCCTGTCGACGGTTGGTCTCCAGGCTCTGGCCGACTGACCGTCACGTTCTGGCATGCATGCTGGGAGCAGGGCTCGTCGCGACGCTCATCCGCGCGGAGCATCTCGTGCAACCCATGCGCTTCGATGAAGCCTACACCGACCTCCAATACGCCGCCCAGCCGCTGTATGTCACCGTCTCCAAGTACGACGCCCCCAACAACCACGTCGCGCACAGCGTGCTGGTTTGGGGGAGCACACGGATCTTCGGCGACTCGCCTGCGGCGATTCGGTTGCCCGCGTTCCTTGCCGGCGTCCTGACCGTCGTCGCGACATGCTGCCTCGCCGGCCGCTGGGGAGGGCCGACCGCGGGACTCCTCGCGGGACTGGTGGTCAGCGTCTGGTCTCCCCTGGTCGAATATTCGGTCAACGCTCGCGGCTACACGTTGCTGCATCTGCTGGTGGTGCTGATGCTCCTCGTCGCCGATGAATGGCTGGCCCGGCCGCGACGACCGGCGGCCATCGCGCTGGGAGTCCTCGGCGGATTGGCATTGTGGACGATTCCGACGGCGGCCTTTGCGTGGCTGATGCTGTTGTCGATGCTGGCGCTGTGCACGGTTGGCGAGGAATCGCCGGCGCGACGACGACGACGCTGGAGAGAACTGCTGTTGTCCGGACTGCTCACGATCCTGGTGACGCTGTTCCTGTACTCACCGATTCTCCTGGTCTCCGGCTGGCGAAGTCTGATTCCGGGGCGATCCGCTTCGGCGCAGCGGATCGCGTGGTCCGTGGCGGATGAACTGCGTCATGGGGAAATCTCTCTGTTGTTTCGTGATCAAACCCCCTGGTCGTGCGGTGTGCTCGCCCTCGGGTTGGTGGCGGCGCTGTTGTCGAATCATCGACAGCTGCGCCGATTCGCACGCCACTGGCTCCTGGGCATCGGAGCCTGCATCGTCCTGGTCCTCCTGCTGGACCTGGTTCCGCCGGGGCGGACATGGCTCTTCCTGATTCCGTGGGGTGTTCCCATCGCTGTCGGCGGTCTCTGCGAGCTGATGTTGAAGCCCAGACGAATCGTGTGGGAATCGTTCGTAACCGTGGTCGTGGGTCTGGTCTGCGGCGTGGTCCCGCTGGTCGAATTACGAAGGAACGATTCCGTGAATGCCTCGCAGGAGACGGGAGTCTGCCCCGACGCTGCTGCGATCATCCGTGAGTTTCGTGACCAGTTGCGCGCGCGGGAGCCCATTCTGGCAACGTCGCCGACGTCAGCCCCCCTGGTCTACTACGCGCGGCGCGAAGGGCTCGATCTCCGGCATTTCGATCCCGTCCGCCGCGATGTCGCGATACCTGACGAGGCGTACGTCGTCCTCAGTCGAACGCCCCAGCAAACGGTCAAAGGAGTGCTTGAAGAATTGCGGCTGGAAGGAACCTATTCCGTGGACACCAGTTTCGTGCCCCGCGTGTTCCCCTCGGCCTGGGTCTATCGTCTGCAGCGGACGAGGTGAACCGCTGCCGCGACGGCACAGGATCACGGGGGCCTCTCCGCGGTCGCGCGGAGCGTCAACACGGATTCACGGCACGGTTTTCGCGTCCATTTCTCGACCGCCGGCCGCATCCTCGCCGCGAATCATGTGTCGGGGGGCGGCTGACGGATCAGCAACTGTTGCATGGCGACACAAAGTTCTCTGATTTTGCCGGGCATTCGTAGCGCCCACCCAAAGTGTCTGCTGGAGAAGCCCTTACGCCGCTCGCCGAGCATCGGACATCCATCCAAAATGTCGCACCGCCTTACCGATGACCCGAGAAATCTTCGCCGGAATTGCCCGACCGCCACAAAGGACAAAGCTTCGCCGATCGTCACCGCGGGCGCGGAACTCAAAAGAATCCCGCCAGCCGAGAAATCGAACTCAGGTAGGAGTTACCAGCCAATTGTAGGATTGTCTCACGTTCAAGGTCTGTCGTTCGCGGTTGACGATTGAGCCGTCGCGGTAGGTTCCCAGAACTCTCCACCATCGACCCTCAACTCTCAACCTCCCCCAACGGAGTGCTCAACTCATGTCCAAGTGGCCCACGTATATCCGGCTCATGATGACGGCCGGGATCGTGTGGGCAGGGATGCTTGACCGCTTGTCCGCCGAATCGCCGCCGAAGTCCCCGGACGCGAAGTCCGCGGCCGCCGCCAACGAATCCGCCCGTCGCGCGGCGGCCGTGACGCTCAATTACAGCCGAGCGTCGTTCCATCGCATCCGCCGCAATCCGTCGCTGCGGGTGCTCACGGAAGAACAGGAAAAGATCCTGAATCACCTGAACCTCAATGGCATTGCCGACGAAGACGTGCTGAAGCTCTATTCGTCGGTGCTCGACGAAATCGCCCAAATCCAGCTCGCGGACCGCGAACGGGAACTCCTGCGCGGCAAACACCGGCAGCAGATGCAGTCGCAGATCGGCTTCAGCGCGCTGGCGCTGACGACGCAGGTGGCCACCGCGCAGTACGCCGCCGCGGTCCGCACCGGGGCATCGAGCTGGTGGGACTTCCGCAATTTCTCGACGAATCGCGACCTCGATCTGCACCGCATCGACAAAGAGCGGATGACCAAGCTCGTCGAGAAGTCGGCGAAATTCCTCGACGTATCGTGGAAGACGGCCCGCGATCGACAAATCCCCGATCGCTGGCTGGTTCGCGGCGATGATCTCGACAAACTCGAAGAGGCCTGGCAAGAGACCGATCCGACCACGCGGCTGCGTGTGCTCAAGAGGATGGAACCCTTCCTGGAGTGCTATCCCCCCTATTGGTACTACGTCGCCCGCACCGAACAAGCCCTGGGGCAGCTGGCGACGGCGAACCAGACGTACGCGCGAATGGCCGACATTGGGCAGGGGCATTTCCGCAAGGATGAAATGCTCGCCGCCGGACTGGCCAATCGAGCTCTGATTCAGGCATACCTCGTGGATCCGGCGGCGCCTGAGACCGCTCGGGAAGCGCTCGCCTGCTCGACGGAAGTCTGGGAAGCGAATCTCATCTGCGCCGCGGTCCTGCAACGCGCTCAATGCTTCGATGCCGCAGAAGACGCCATTCTCCGCAATCTCGATGTCGAGCTGGAAACGCCGCAGAGCCGCGCCGCACTGGTGACGCTGTACTATCAGGCGGACGACCGCGCCCAACTGGCGGCGCAACTTTCAGACGTCGCAATCGTAAAGGTGCTCCCGGCGCGCCTCCTGGCGCAATGTGCCGAGAGATTGGGGGAAGCCGACTCGCCGCCGCTGTTGGCCCAGGTGCTGGAACGCTCGCTGCAGGCGTCGCCGCGGTACAACCTCGGCCGGGATGACTTGGTGATTCAGGCCACGGCGAACTGGCAACTGGATCAGGCGAAGATCCGCCTCAATTGGGGGGACGGCGCCTTCGTGAATCCCCGGCTGACCGCGCAGAACGACGCCACCGTGGCCACGTTTGAAGCCATTGGAGAGTTCAGCGCACTCGGAAACCGCTCGGAATCGCGCGAGTTGACGTTGACGTTGGAGTATCCCGACGCCGCACCCCTGAAGATTACGCTGAACCTCTCCGGCGCCGATCCCTCGACCGTCGAGAGCGCGTCGCCGCTGCTGGTGATGGGCCGTCGCTACCCGGTCTATCGCGTGGCCCGCTACGAGCAGGACAAGCTCAAACTCGCCCTGCAGGGCGGCACGGTCCGGAATCTGGGGCGAACCGACGTCCCCGTCATCGCCCAGCCCGAGACTTACGAGGAAGCCTCGCAGGCACGGCCAGTGGGCGTGACGTCGTTCAAGCCTCAGCTCGACGACGACCCGTATTTCATCACGCCGGAGATTGAGATTCCTGTGGGAGGAACGTAGGAGGCCAGCCTCCTACCCTGGAATCCGAAAACTCGAACCGGTTGTCCCGGAGAGCGGATGACGTCTTGGACGTTGAGACTTCCCAGGGGATTCGAGCTGCCTCCTATTCGTTCCCCAGCATCTCCCGCAGTCTCTCGACCGCCCGCATCCATAACATCTGGCACGCGCCCCGCGATCGGCCCATCCGGTTGGCGACCTCGTCAAAGGAGAGTCGCTGCAGGCTGCGGAGGATCAGGATTTCACGGTAGTCCTCCGGCAATTGTTCGAGGGCGTCGGCCAGGATCAGTTCGCGCTCCAGTCCGATGGCAATCTGACTGGGGGAGGGGGACGGATCCGCCGGAGTGAGGTCCCACTGATCGATGCCGGTGTCGGGGGACACGAGCGGCAGTTCCTTGCCGACGTCCCGTTTCTCGGCTCCTCGATAGTGCTTGATGACGTCGGCGGCGTTGTGGGCCACAATCTGCTTCAGCCAGCCAAGCCACTCTTGCGGCGTATCGCCCGCAAAGCCGTCGAACCCGCGATGGGCTTCGAGCAGCGACTGCTGCACAAGGTCGGACGCGTCCACTTTGGCCTGCAGGCGACGCTCCATGTGCACCCGAGCCGCAACGGCGACGAAACTGCGGCAGGCGCCGAACAGCCGGTCGCGGGCGTCCGCATCGCCGGCGCGTGCCTGTGCGATCCACTCTCCCCATTGCGATAACGACGACGACATGCTGGACTCCCGCGCCCGATCAGCAGTTGGCATGCGACAGTCTACCGCAGGTGGTCGATGACTTGCCGCTCCAGATTGGGGAGCCTCTGCTTGAGGCTGATGCTCAAAGGGGTGGGTTCACGGCCAGTGGGGATCGTCTTGAGAAATTCATCAAGGGCCTCGCGCGCCGGCGGTGGACCATGCAGCAGGAAGTGGACCCAGCCCCAGGAGTCGCGGTAGTCATCCGCATCCATGTCGCTGAGGGTCTTGTTGGCCTCCAGGGCGGCCAGATTGGGCCGCCAGCCGAAGCGGTTGGCCCACTGCAATTCGCGACGATGAGGACTGCCGTCAAACCGACGATTCACCGGCATCTCGAAGTATTCCGCCAGCCCTTCGTCGAGCCACATGGGAACGTACGGGAGTGCGGTGTGCAGCAGAGCGTGCGTGGTCTCGTGCCGCAGGTCGATTTCCAGGTCGCCATGCCGATAGGCGTAAACCCTGCCGACGTCGGCTCCGGCAACAAACAGGGCGGGCCGGCCGACCCCCTCGGGGACATTTCGGCGAATGTATTGGGAATAACTCCAGCGCGAGCGAAACAGATGAATCTCGATATCCCGATCGCGACACCGCAGCCCCAGCGTGGCTTCGATGTCCTTATGCAGTTCTCCCAAGGCCTCTACCACCGCGGCGACATCGCGCAAGGGAAAATCGGCCCGAAAAACAAAATTCCCGTGCCGCTGCTCGTCGACCCACTCCCCGGCAACACTCGGGGACGCCAGGAGCAGACAAACCCAGAAGCCAAGGAAGCCGGGCGACCGCAAGTCGAATTCTCCAGAGCACCGATCCCAGAACAGACCAAGCCGCGCCGGCGACAGAACGAGAGGGTGTCTGTACTGTTCGACAGGCGCCAGAGTCAAGATGAAGTTCACGGAGGCCGAAAAGGCTCATCCGCAAACAACGACAAGACAAGAGAGGGATTCCCGCGGCAGTCTGGGTTGCCGAATGGGACGCCGTCGCATATACCTACTGTATCGCGGCTGCGGCACGCGACCTACCCGGTAGTGTAACGGTAGCACAACAGATTTTGGTTCTGTTTGTCAAGGTTCGAATCCTTGCCGGGTAACTCCAGACCCCCTGAGAAACTCAGGTGCGATCTCTGGTCGCTTGCGAGTGAAATCCGCGGATCGACCGCCGAGATTTCCCCCCGGATCGATTGAGAATTCGCGGGGCGCCGTCTTCGCCCGGCTCGCGTCTCCGGGGCGAACCCATTTCAATCCCACTCCCTTGCGGACCCGGCGGGCGAGGCCGATACTGCCGATGCATCACCGGCGGTGCATGTGTCGGCACGCCGGACGGAGACTGCCGATGGACTTCTCAAGGATTGGATCGATGCTCGGAAAGATTGGCGGAACGGTTCGGCGAGCCACCTGGCTGGTTGCCGGTTGGCTGGCGGTGGCGATGGGCGTCGCGCAAGCGGATGTGAAGGTGCCGGCGATCTTCACCGATCACATGGTGCTGCAGCAGGGGCAGAAAAATCGGGTCTGGGGCTGGGCTGATCCTGGGGAAGCGGTCAAGGTCAGCATCGGCTCACAGGAGCATTCCGCGACAGCCGGGGCGGATGGCCGCTGGATCGTGCAACTCGATCCGCTGGCTGT
Organism: Planctomycetaceae bacterium; assembly: GCA_033762515.1. GTDB lineage: Bacteria > Planctomycetota > Planctomycetia > Planctomycetales > Planctomycetaceae > DSVQ01. Next base: position 31,640 of record JANRLN010000181.1, on the reverse strand, counting down.
CGGCGGACCCCTCACGTTGACCATTGCCGGCAAGAACACGCTGGCGATCCAGGATGTGCTCGTCGGCGAAGTCTGGGTTTGCTCGGGTCAGTCCAACATGCAATGGGCCGTCAATCAGGCCAACGATCCCGACCTCGAAAAGCTGGTGGCGAACTATCCGCAGATTCGCCTGATCACGGTTCCGCAAGTCGGAACTCAAGAGCCGCAAAGTGACTTCAAGGGGGCCTGGCAGCTGTGCACTCCCGATACCGTCGGCGATTTTTCTGCAGTGGGTTACTTCTTTGGCCGCCAACTTCACAAGACTCTGAACGTTCCGATCGGTCTGATCGACAACGCCTGGGGGGGCTCGTCGTGCGAAGCCTGGGTTCGCCGCGACCTTCTGGAAAAGAACACCGACATGTACGGCCCGCTCCTGGCGCGCTGGGCCGACATGGAGAAGAAAGCGGCCGACCCGGCCGAACAGGCCGCTTTTGCGGAAAAGCTGGCCGCGTGGAAGAAACAAGCCGAAGAAGCCCGGGCCGCCGGCAAGCAGCCTCCGCCGCAACCGCAGGGGCTCGAACAACAGATGCGGAATCAGCATCGCCCCGCAAACCTCTATAACGGCGTGCTGAAGCCGATCATCGGCTACGGCATCCGCGGCGCGATCTGGTATCAAGGGGAAAGCAATGCCGGTCGGGCTTACCAATATCGCGATCTGTTCCCGCTGATGATTCAAAACTGGCGCGACGATTGGGGACAAGGAGACTTTCCGTTCTACTGGGTGCAGTTGGCCGACTTCCTCGCCGAGCAGCCGCAACCGGGCAACAGCAACTGGGCCGAACTCCGCGAAGCCCAGACAATGACGATGGCCAAACTCCCCAAGACCGGGGAAGCCGTGATTATTGACATCGGCGAAGGGAAGGACATTCATCCGAAGAACAAGCTCGACGTCGGCAAGCGCCTGGCCCGCTGGGCGCTCGCCAACGACTATGGCATTTCGATCGCCCATCGCAGCCCGCAGTACAAATCGATGGAGAAGCAAGGTAATATGGTGGTCCTGACGTTCGACCACGTGAACGGCTTCCGCCCGTTCGATGTGGCGGAGGCCATTGGTTTCGCAATTGCCGGGGCCGATCAAAAGTGGGTCTGGGCCAAGGGAAAGGTGACCGGGCCAAAGACGATTGAGGTCTGGGCCGACGACGTCGCCGACCCCGTTGCGGTCCGCTACGCGTGGGCGGACAACCCGGTTTGCAACGTCTTCAGCAATGAAGGGCTGCCGCTCACACCGTTCCGCACCGATACTTTCCCCGGCGCCACGGAAGCGGCGCGCTGACAGTCCGTCGACTCAGGGGTGTTTCTCTCAACAGGGACGATGATGGCGCCCCGGCTGTCACCTGCAGCCGGGGTGCTCTCTTGAGACCGCGCCGATGAGTCCGTTTCGCTTCATATTCGCCGTGGCACTGGTTGTACTGGCCCTGGCGGCGCCGACATTCGCAGGCAAATTCAACCGTGTACTCAGCATCGGAGACGCCGCCCCGGTATGGGGTGAACTTAGGAGCGTCGACGGGCGGGCATTCGATCTCGGCGACTTCGCGGAGTCGAAAGCCGTCGTGGTCGTCTTCTTCGCCAATCGTTGCCCGATGTCGCAGGCCGCGACCGAACGTCTGAGCGCAATCGCGAACGATTATCGCGATCGAGGCGTGGCTGTGGTCGCCATCAGCGTCAGCCAGGCTCCCGCGGACGGCTTTGAAGCCATGCAGATCCGCGCTCGCGAACAGAAATTCCGTTTTGAGTACGCCCAGGATCTCTCCCAGTCGGCGGCGCGACGCTATGGGGCGACGTGCACACCCCACGCGTTCCTGCTGGACGACCGGCGTTGCATTGCCTACATGGGGGCGATTGACGACAGCCCCAAAGATTCGGCCGCCGTCACCGAGCCGTTCCTGCGCCATGCCTTGGACGCAATTCTGCAGGGCCGGCGTCCGGAGATCGCCGAAACTCGCCAGACGGGCTGCGAGATTGAGTATGTCGCCGCAAAGTAATCCGGTCCCGGGAATCGGCCTCAACCCGGACGGGCTTGCCGCCCGATGCGCACCGAGACGCAAGGAGGCGAGGCCATGGTCCGTCGTGCTGTTCTGATGACTGCGATTGTGTGCGCTGTCAACCACCCTGGATCGGCGGTTTTCGCCGATGACCCTGCGGTTGCTCCCGCGCTCCCCGGCGTCGCCGCACCCACGCCCGCCGCTGCGACGCCCGACTTTCGCGGGGCGGTGATCTATCGGAAGGCGACGCCGACGATGACCACCGCGGCTAAGTCGCAAGCACCGGCGTCACCAGCGGACGAGTTCCAGAAGCGCCTGCAGCAGGATCGCGAACGGCAACGGCGGCAGGAAATCGAATACGCCAATCGACCGACCGAATGGCAACTGCAAAATCCCTCTGGACAACAGAATCACAGCACCGTCGACCCGCGCCCGACCGGGTACGTGGCTCCCAACACCTACTACGGTCCGCAGTTCCGTGACTGGTCCAGGATGTCGGCCCCGGCGTACGAGCGGAAGCTCCCCCCAAACATGCAATCCGTCCCCCCCTTGACGAAAACCCAGGTGATGGTCGCCCCCTACACTTATTGGGGAGCCGACAATCAACGCTGGCTGCAAATGACCCCCGGAAACGCCACCCAGAGCGGTCTCGGCGGCTGGAACTATCGCGTCGGCTGGTAGCCGCGCAGCGAGAAGATCGTTGCGACGCTGGAGGTCGCCTGAAGCGGCGCCGCGCGACCCCGCCCAAGATTCGGGATGACTGCCGCGCTGCCAGCGACCGCGTGCAGACATTCGAGGGCAACGCCCGAGGCGCCCGCCGGTCAGCGGGAACGAGCACCCGTTCGATTTTGTTCCCCGAAATCTTTGGGAAATGCTCTTTCTGCGGGTCGCCACCTTTCGGTATCTTCCCGCGTCGCTCATCGGCTCTCACGGTGTTTTGCGGTCATGTCGACATCAGACGCTCCCCAGGCGACTGACGAGGGTTCAGGCACACTGGTGTCTGCGGGTAGTCAGTTGCGGGATCATGCCACCGTTGCCAGCAGCGCCTATCGACCCGATATCGACGGCCTTCGTGCTGTCGCCGTCCTGCTGGTCTTATTGTTCCACGCGGACCTGGGGGTCTCCGGGGGCTTTCTCGGCGTCGACGTCTTCTTCGTCATTTCCGGATATCTGATCACCGGCCTGATTCTCCGCGACTTGGCCGCGGGAACCTTCAGCCTCGCCGATTTCTGGGCCCGCCGAATTCGCCGCATTGCTCCGGCGGCCTTGCTCATGACCAGCGTCGTCCTGCTTGTCGGGGCCGTGCTGCTCTTCCCAGCCGATTTTGAAGAACTGGGGGAGTCGGCCATCGCCCACCCGCTGATGGTTTCGAACTTCTATTTCTGGAAGAAGACCGGGTACTTTGACGGACCGGCTGATTTAAAGCCGCTGCTGCACACCTGGTCGCTGTCGGTCGAGGAACAGTTCTACATTCTCTACCCGATGTTCCTGATGCTTCTGGGGCGAAGTCCCCGCCGGGTCATGATCGCCGCTCTGTCGCTCCTCGCCGCGGCGTCGTTTCTCATGAGCGTCAGGGGAGTTCAGTTAACGCCCGGCGCCGCCTTTTTTCTGCTCCCGAGCCGCGCATGGGAACTGCTGCTGGGAGGGCTGATCTGCGTTCTGCCCCATCCCGAACGTCTGCCCCGTGGCTGGATTCAGCTCCTGGGCCTCGTCGGAAGCTGCACAATCTTGACCGCCACCGCACTCTACACGTCCAATACACCGTTTCCCGGGGTGGCTGCCGTCCTCCCCTGCTTCGGAACGGCGGTGCTGCTCTACGCCAACGGACACCAGCGGTCCTGGATCGGCCGGGGTCTGGCATGGAAGCCTTTCGTCCAGGTGGGTCTGCTGTCGTACTCGCTGTATCTGTGGCATTGGCCCATCGTTGTTTTTTTGAGGAATCAACTCGGTGAAGACTTCAGGCTGGGGCCGCGACTTCTCGCGGTCGCGGCGAGCTTTCTCGCGGCCTATCTGTCATGGCGCTTCGTGGAAACTCCATTGCGCCACGGCACTGTCGGCTACCGCCGAAGGACCGTCTTCGCTGCGGCCACCTGTGCATGCACGCTCCTGATTGCCGTGGGCTGGTGCGTTCAAGAGTCGAAAGGACTCCCCCAGCGGTTTAGTCCGGAGCTGCAGCGCCTTCTGGCCTCGATGAAGGCGCCCCGATTTCAGAAGTTTGTCCTGCTCGCCGACGTCACCGGCAACCGACTCCCCGAGTTCGGCGACCGGTCGGGAAAGCGGAAGTGCCTCATTTGGGGCGACAGTCACGCGATGGCCCTCATTCCGGCGTTGGACGAGACTTGCCGCGAGCTCGGTGTTCGCGGCTTTCAGGCGACCTACGGTGCGACATTGCCGTTGGTGGATTTCCGTTCCGCTCGGGATGGTTCCGCCCCCGAACAGTATGACGAAGCGGTGTTGAATCGGATCCTGGCCGCGGAGTTCGACATCGTCATCCTCGCCGGATATTGGTCGCGCGACAGCGACAATCCCGATTTCCTCCCTTCGCTGCGGGAAACGATCGCGCGGCTCTCTTCCACTGGAGTGCGCGTCGTCATCATGCGCGACGTCCCCACGCAGGCCGGTAACGCGTCCTCGCTCATTGCTGCTCCGCTGCGGCGAGGGACGGATCTGGAGGATGTCGGAGTGACGCTGGAGCAGCACCGCCGGCGTCAACAGACCGCCGACGAGGCCTTCGCCGCACTGGCTGCCGGGAACGTTTCCGTCGTCGACCCCGCTCCATTTCTCATCGATGGCGCAGATCGCTGCCGGATCGTCATGAACGGCGAATGCCTTTACTCCGACGAACACCACCTTTCCGTCGCCGGCGCCCGGCGGCTGAAGCCGCTGTTCGCCGAGATGCTGAGCGCACTTTCCACGTCAAAGACGGCCGGAAAGACAGCAGCCGCGACTGTGGCGCCGTAGCAGGGTTCGACTCTGCACCGGAGAGGGAGCCGTTGGGCCGGCGCGCATGATCATTCCGTGAAATTGAACGCCGGGATTGGACCACGCCCTCGCCGCGGCCCAGTCGCCGCTTGCAGAAGCTGCGCCGAGGTGTTAGACCAACGTTGCGCAGGACGTCGCGGACTGACGTCGCATGCAGCGGCGTTGATGCCTCGTAACCCGGTGCGTGTCTGCCGATCAATTTCCGTCAGAAAGATTCATTACTCATGCCAGTCGCCACACCGCAACAGTATGCCGCCATGCTCGACGCCGCCCAGAAGGGGGATTATGCATATCCGGCGGTCAACTGCGCCACGCTTGTCTCGATCAATGCCGCACTGAAAGCCTTCAGCGACCACAAGTCCGACGGCATCATTCAATTTTCGACCGGGGCCGGCGAATTTGCCTCGGGACTCTGCGTGAAGGACAAGGCGTACGGGGCCATCGTTCTGGCGGAAGCCGCACATCGCCTCGCCGCGAAGCACAACGTGCTCGTGGCGCTGCACACGGACCATTGCCAGCCCAAGAATGTGACCGACTTCCTGCATCCCCTGATCGCCGAAACGACCCGCCGTCGCGCGGCGGGCTTGGGAAACCTGTTCCAGTCGCACATGCTGGACGCATCCGACCTCCCGCTCGACCAGAACATGGCCTTGTCGAAGGAACTGCTGAAGCTCTGCCACGCCAACGAGATCATTCTGGAAATCGAAGCGGGCGTGGTGGGGGGGGAAGAGGACGGCGCCGCCGGCTCGCACGACACGCCCCACGACAAACTCTACACCACTCCCGAAGACATGGTCGCCGTCTACGAAGCTCTCAACGGTCTCGGCCGCTACATGTTCGCCGCGACGTTCGGCAACGTGCATGGTCACTACAAGCCGGGGGCTGTGAAGCTGCGTCCGGAAATTCTCAAGCAGGGTCAGGACGCGGTCGTCAAGAAGTACGGCCAGGCGGCCGAGTTTGACCTTGTGTTCCACGGCGGTTCGGGGACTCCGACCGAGCAGATCCGTGAGACGCTGGCCTATGGCGTCATCAAGATGAACATTGATACCGACACCCAATACGCATTCACGCGACCGATCGTCGAGCACATGTTCAAGAATTACGACGGCGTGCTGATGGTCGACGGCGAGACCGGCAACAAGAAGGTCTACGACCCGCGGTCGTACCTCAAGAAGGCCGAGGAAGGGATGGCCGCCCGTTTGGGCAAGGCCTGCGACGACCTGCTGAGCACCGGGAAAACCATCTGCGGACAGGTCTAAAAACGATGTGAGCGGCAGTGAGCATTCGCAGCCCGGGGATCGCGATCCCTGGGCTGCCTCTATTTGAGGACCGAGTCGGCTTCCGTACGGCCGGAATCCGCGAGCCGCAGCACCAGCAGGCGCTGCGTCAGGCGGCCTTCGACTTCGTAGCAGAACATGCGGTAGCCGGCCGAATCCGGCTGCTCAACGTCCCCGCTGATGACTGCGAATTCTCCGGTATTGAGCATCACGTGAAACTTGAGGGCGTGCCGCGCATCGCACTGCTGTCCCCCCTTAAGAGCCCAGCCTTCTTCGGTGGGGGTATGCCGCATGCGCGCCTGGCCATGATGGATTTCGGGAGCGATTTCCACCCGGACCCAGCCATCCTGCACGCGAATCGGCCGAACCTGCAGGACTGGACGCGACTGCTGGTACTCCGCGGTCTCGGACTTGCCGTTAATGACGTAGCGGATGCTGCAATCCTGAACGAGGTCCAGCGACTGGATTTCGGTCTCCTGGCCGGAGCGCAGGCCCAAACGCCGGCCGCGCATTAACTGCCGTTCCTGGTCGGCGGGATCGACGAGTTCACCGGTCAGCCCCAGCAGCTTCTGCAACGATGGCGGCGGATTGGAACCGGCCTGGCCGATCTTCAGGCCGTTGCTCTCCAGGACCTGCCGGGTCTCCGGCGGGATGGCGCCGACCTGATCGAGGTCCTGCCAGAGCAACTGCCGAATCAGGGGATCGTCCGTAGGGCGCTCAATGAACACAATTTGCAACTGCACCGCGTCGGCGGGAGCCTGAATCGGCGGCAGGACTTGACGCTGAGCCGTCGTAGCGGTCGAAAGTTCCAGCGGCGAAAAGAGCGTGCAACCGATGGCGGTCAGGGAACACCCCGACAAGAGAGCCACGGCGCAACGCCAGCGAACGGCGGTGTCGGGAGCCGACACGCGAAGGCCTTTGCGAGAGGAAACGATCGGACCGGGAGATGGGAGTCGGTTTGTATGTCTGACCGCGGAACAGTGTCAATCGGAATGGAACTCGAATTGTGGGCGATTGTTAAGGTACGATAGCGGGGCTTCTGATCATCGACGCCGGACTCCCTGCACCATGACCTTTCCCCCGTTGCGCATCGGCCTGGGACACGACCGCCATCGGCTTGTACCGGCACGCCCCCTCATCCTCGGCGGCGTCACGATTCCTTACGACCACGGCCTCGACGGGCACAGCGACGCGGATGTGCTCCTGCACGCCATCACCGACGCGATTCTGGGCGCCCTCGCCTTGGGAGACATCGGCGAGTGGTTCCCCAACACGGATCCCCAGTGGTCGAATGCAGACTCGACGATCTTCTTGCGAGCAGCGCTGGCGGAGGCCGCCCAGCGTGGCTGGCGGATTGCGAATCTCGATTGCACGATTCACGCCGAGCGGCCGAAGTTGTCGCCGCATAAAGCTGCCATCGCGGCGCGACTGGCAGAACTGCTGGGAGTGGCGATCGATCAAGTGAATGTCAAAGCGAAGACCGGCGAACAGGTCGGACCGATCGGGAGAGAGGAAGCGATGGATGCCGACGCGGTGGTGCTGCTGGTGCCAGCCGCAACGGCGTGATGGTGGCTTGTGAAAACCATTATGGCTCAGTTTCCCGCCAGACATCAGCGAATCGGTCCTGGATCTCCAGTTGATCCACCCAGAAACGCAAATAGGCTTCATCGAGATCACCCTGCGTGAAGCGAATGTCGGCAATATCGGCACGGTCCCGGAGTCGATTCGCGATGACCTTCAGCAGGATCAAATCCTCCGCTGTCACAGGCGACACAAGTACCCCGTCAATCTCAACATGCATCCGCCGCGCCATCGCTGATTGCAGCAACGGCGTTTCCGCGAGGAACATGTCGACAGCGATAGCGTTTCCGCTGATGAACATCGAAAACTTAACGAGCGGCATCCCGCCCGCTTCATCAAGCCATCCTCGTCGAAACGGCTCTGGAACAGCAAAACCAAGCGTATCCAATTCGCCGAACACGGCTTCCAAACGATCTCGGCTGCAGGCGATGACGAAGTCGACGTCGTATGTCGGTCGCGGGAGCCCAAGGACACGCACTGCGAGTCCCCCCATCACCGCGTAATCGACTTGGAGCCGATCAAACGTCTTTGTTACTGTTTTCAGAACCCGGATGAGTTCGCTCATGGCCAATCGTTGCCGCGATAAAGAACGTCCAAGATCGCACGATTGCGCGCATTGTTTTCTCGCTCGATCAGCTCAAACCGTCGGCGAACAACCTCCGCAGGTCCTTCGAGCATTGCCGCTTCGTTCTCGCCAATCATTTGCAGCGCGATCGCCAGCCGTTCGGCATTCGTCATCCGGCGGTAAGCTTCCAGAGTCTCCGGGCGTTGCATTGCATCATTCCCAAACCTAGAGATTTCACGATGTGCACACGGGTGACTTCCGTATGACCGCATCACGGCACCATCACCAGTTCATGTAGACACAGCAGCGTGTGACACAAGTCGAGGAGTCCCGTATCTGCGGGAGCCTGGGACAGGAACCGTACAGACGCGCGCAGTTCCGATTCCGACGGCGTTCGCTGAAACAAGCTCCGGTAGAGTTGGTGCACGCGGTCGGCGGGATCGTTCGCTTGCGAGGCGATGCGGTTGGAAAGCTCTTGCGCGGCGCGGCGAACCTGCTGATCGTTGAGTTGCCATAAGGCCTGCGGCGCAATCGTCGTTTCGGCCCGCTGGCCCACTCCGGTGGTCCCGTCGGGAGCGTCAAAGACGGCGAGCATCGGCACCAGTTGGCTCCGCTTCATCGTGAAGTAGATGCTGCGGCGCGCATGGTTGGGATCGAGCGTTCCCGGTCCGAACTGGCGGTCATCCAGCAATCCGGCGACCGACAACAGCGCGTCGCGAATGGCCTCAGCTTCCAGCCGCCGCGGTTGCCAGCGCCCCAGCCAGCGATTGTCGGGGTCCGCAGCAAGTTGCGCGCGATCGTTCGCTAAAGCCTGCTGGTAGGCACTGCTGGTGACAATCAGCCGATGGATCCCCTTCAAGTCCCAATTCCGCCGCACGAGTTCCACCGCCAGCCAGTCGAGCAGTTCCGGATGACTCGGCGGCGCCCCGCGGCGCCCGAAATCGCTGGGAGTCGCCACAAGGCCGCGACCGAAGTGATGTTGCCACAGACGGTTCACCGCCACGCGCGCCAGGAGCGTTCCGGCCCCCTGATCGACGTCCGTCATCCAGGCCGCCAGCGCCCGGCGACGATAGGTCGTTCGCCATTCTTTGGGGGGCGTTTGCCGCCAGGGAGCGACATCGCCGCCGGTGGCCGACACCGCCTGCAGGACGCCCAAGTCGGCGACACGGTCCTTCTTTTCAGGATCACCTCGGCGCAGGAAGTGGGTCTCATTGAGGAACTCCTGTGCCGCCTGCGTATGCAGTTTGATCGCGGGGAGGCCCTCTGTCGCCACCAGCACTTTCTGCACGCGGGGCTGCGGCGCGTTCGCGGCATGCGCGGCCCGGCGACGTTCCACCTCCTGCCAACCATCGTCGCGGTCGCGATACCACTGCAGCATTCTCGCTGTCTGCTCCGCAGTCCATGTGGCACGGGGCGCCTTCAGAATCGTCAGAATCTCTTCGGCGAACGCCGCGTCATTGTCGGCGACAACGTGGGGCGACGCCGCCAGCGAGACCCGAATCCGTCCCATCGTATGGCGCGTGTTGCATTGAAAGATCAGACGGAGCGTCATCTCGCTTTCTTGACCCGCCGGCGTCTGCCAGGGCTCCGCAAAATCGAAGACGGCCGCGTGATGTCGGCCGAACTGCGGATCCACAGCCCAGGCGGATGCCGGGCTGTCATCGAGTGCCGCGGCGATGGGGAGCCCGAGTTGCTCGAATGTGGCCCGCGCGGCAGAAATGGTTGGTTGAGTGGTGACCGTCGAGGGCTGAGGGTTGGAAGTGGGATCTGGCCCTTGGCCCTTAGCCCTCAGCCCTCGGCTCGCTGCAATCTCGATCCGCGACAAGGCAAAGTTCCCATTGTCCGCGCGACCCGGTCCGCCGTTCTTCAACGAGACGTCAGACAGTGCTTCGATGCGAACCGCAGAGACATTCGGAAGCTGCGTGCGCAATCGGATGATGTAAGTGTCGTGATCGCCGCTCTTCCCGGAGGCCAGCCACGAGCCATCGGCCTGCAGTGTAAACGTGGCGCCGGCTTCCGACCGGACTTCCATTGCCGACGGAGAAAGCCAGACGGGGTTCAGGGACCGGGCCGCATCCGTCGCCAGCCACTCCTCCAGCCGCTGCGGAAGGACATTCCGTTCGTAGTTGCCAACCGCCGCCACATACGGGGCATGTTCGCGATCGAATGCGGCCAGTGCCGCGGCGTAGCCCTGCGGGTCGAAATCGAGCTCGACTTCACTGCGAACGGTGGTCGTGAAGGCCGACAGCAGGCGATAGTAGTCCGCCTGCGGGATCGGATCGAACTTGTGGTCGTGACAACGGGCGCAACCAATCGACAGCCCCAGCATCGAGGTGCCGATCGTGTTGAGCATGTCGTCGAGTTCATCATACCGATGCCGCTCGACTTCGTTGGCCGTAATCTGCGTGCTGTGGACCCCGGCGGCCAGGAAGCCGGTCGCCATCTGGGCCAGCCGGTTGCCGGGAGCCAACTCGTCCCCGGCGATCTGCCAACGGACGAACTCATCGTAGGGCAGGTTGTCATTAAGGGCCTGGATGACGAAATCGCGATAATGGAACGCGGTTGGCCGATCATAGTCGTGTTCAAAGCCGTGACTCTCGGCAAATCGTGCCAGGTCCAGCCAATGGCGGGCATAGCGCTCGCCATGCCGCGGATCTGCCAGCAACCGATCAACGAGCCGATCGTAACTGCCGGGCGATCGATCAGAGACGAACCCGTCGACCTCATCCGGCGACGGCGGCAATCCGAGCAGGTCGAGCGTCAACCGCCGAATCAGGGTTCGACGATCCGCTACGGGACTGCTGGACGCCTGATGTTCGACCCGGGCCGCCTGCAGGAACGCATCAATGGGATTGCCGCCCCGCGGATCCGCGGACGGCAACGGAGCACGACTCAGCGGCTGAAAGGCCCAATGTTGAGCTTGATCGGTCGTGATCCGGCGCCGGGTCCAATCGTCCGCGACGACGCCGGCGTTGCCAAGCGGGCGGGAGTAGGGAGCGCCGCAGTTGATCCATTCGGTCAGCAGTTGGATGTCGGAGTCGCTGAGCGGATCTCCTTCGGCGGGCATTTGGGGTTCCTGCTGCCGACGGACCAGTTTGGTCAACAGGCTGTCCCGCCCGCGCCCCGTCACCACGGCCGGGCCGCGTTCCCCACCCTTGAAGAGGGCATCGCGGGATGACAGATCCAGCCCCCCCTCCAATTTTTCACCGCTGTGGCATTCCAGACAGCGTTGAGTCAAGAGCGCGCCGATGCGCTCATCAAACAGCTTCAACCCCCGTTCGAGCTGGTGCGCATGCTCTGGGGACAACGGCGGATCGGCCCCGAGAGATACGCTGCAGACCGTTGCGCAGAGGATTCCCCACGCCGGCAGCCATCGACCAGCCGTCTGCAGTTGTGAGATCATGTGATTGCCCGACCACGGAGGAACCCAGCCCAGTCCAGAGCTCTAGTGTAGACCAGCCCCCAGCAGGGCGGTACTCAGGCGTCGGCCAAGGCTCGGCGGCAATCGCCGGATACGCCGGACGTGCGTCATAGGTCCGACGCGGCGCCCAGTTCCCGGATTCATCCGCCGCCAAATCTGCAGAAGTGGTCCGCCACGACACCGTCGTCAATTCCGGGAGTCGATCGCCTGGCTCCGGGACCGATGCTGATTCTTAAGCGTTCCGTCGGCTGTGCGTGGAGCGCTGACACAATCACCCCTCAGACGGAAATGTTTCTGTGCTGCCGTTGTGCGGCTTCGGGGCGTCGAATGGTCGATTGCAGGAAACCTCGAAACGAACCCGAGTGCCGCTCAGCCGGCATCGATGCCGTTCGGGGACTTCGGGCGTGGAACTGGAAACTCGCGGACTGTACGGGCAGAATCACGCGGCTCGAAAATTATAAGGAAGACGTGTGCCCGATCTGGATGCCCCCGCCGCGACCGCCAAGCTCAGCCTGTGGGACGCCGTCAGCCTGATCGTGGGGATCGTCGTCGGGAGCTCAATCTATCGGGCGCCGCCGCTGATTTTCAGCAACTCGCCGTCGCCGGCGACCGGGCTGCTGCTCTGGCTGCTGGGGGGCGTGCTGTCTTTCATCGGCGCTTTGATCTATGCCGAACTGGCAACCACCTATCCCCGCAGCGGCGGCGAATACAACTATCTCTCGCGGGCCTACGGCCCTTGGTTGGGTTTTCTGTTCGCCTGGAGCCAGTTGGCCATCATTCAGACGGCCAGCATCGGAGCGCTGGCGTATGTCTTCGCGGACTACGCCATCGGGCTGTGGAAACTCCCTGCTGATTTCGCGCCGTTGCTGGCCGGTTCGGCGGTCATCACTTTGACGCTCCTCAACCTTATCGGTCTGCGCGCCGGAGCCTGGCTGCAGAATGTGCTAACCGTCCTCAAGCTGGCCGGGCTGTCGGCCATCGTCGTCGCCGGGATCGGCTATGGAACCGCCGACCCCTGGACCGCACCGGCTGCTACGGCGGGTCCCGGGTGGACCCTCGCACTCATCCTGATTCTCTACGCCTACGGCGGTTGGAGCGACGCCGGCTTTGTCGCCGCCGAAGTCCGAGACGTCTCCCGCAACATTCCCCGCGCATTGTTGGGTGGGTTGGGTTTGATCGTCGTGATCTATCTGCTCGTCAATTTCGCTTATCTTCGTGCACTCGGAGGCGCAGGACTGGCTCAATCAGACCGTCCGGCTGCGGAAACCCTGACGTTGGTCCTCGGACCCCGCGGCGGCGAGACGATGAGCCTGCTGGTGATGGCCTCGGCCCTGGGAGGGGTCAATGGTCTCATCTTCTCGGTTTCGCGCGTGCACGCCTCGCTGGGACAAGACTATCGCCTGTTCGCATGGCTCGGCGGCTTCAGTCACCAGGAATCTCCTGTGGCGTCCCTGCTCGCCCAGGCCGCAGTCACCGTGGGGATGGTCATCACCGTGGGGACCCCCACGGGGCAAGCCCTGTTGAATCAAGCGGTGGTCCGCTGCGGGCTTCCCGAGATTGGCTGGTCCGACTTCGGCGGCGGCTTCGAAACGTTGGTCGCCGGATCCGCGCCGGCCTTCTGGCTGTTTTTCGTTCTCAATGCGATCGGGTTCCTGATTCTGCGGGTGACGGACTCCGAACGACCGCGGCCGTTTCGAGTTCCCTGGTCTCCCGTGACCCCGCTGATTTTTGCCGCCGTGTGCGGCTGGATGCTCTATGCATCGGCCGTCTATGCCTTCGGCTTGTTGCCGGTGATGAGCGTGCCGCTCCTGGCAGGCATCCCGGCGTATCTTCTCTGCCGCTGTTTTCAACCTCAGGCCGGGGCCCCCGCGGAATCGCCGTCGCCGACTTCACCTCAGGGATGAGTGACGTTCACCACTCCACCATCTTGCACGGAAAACCGGGACATGCCGTTTCGCGTCCACCTGACACTGTTGCTCCTGGCCGGACTCGGCGGCACGCCGTTGCTGTCGAACGACACCGCGACCCCTGCGCAACCCAGTCCCAAGAAGAAACCCGACGTCGGGTACTATGCCACCACGCAAGACGTGGTCGAGGAAATCCTCAGGCAGGTCAAGGTGCAGAAGACCGACATCGTCTGCGACCTCGGCTGCGGCGACGGTCGCTTTGTCATCACAGCCGCCCGAAAATACGGCTGCAAAGGAATCGGCTACGAGATTGATCCCCAACTGGTCGAAACCGGGCGGAAGCGCGCCCAGGAACTCGGCGTCGCCGATCGTGTGGAAATCCTCGAGGAGGACATCTTCACGGCAGACCTGAGCAAGATGACCGTCGTGACGCTGTTCCTGCTGCCGAATCTCAATACCCGCCTGATCCCGCAACTGGAAAAGCTCCCGGCCAACGCGCGGATTGTTTCGCACGAGTTTGACGTACCCGGCCTGGTGCCCGATCGCGAAATGACGTTCGTGTCCAAGCAAGACGACAGCGAACACCTGTTGTACTTTTATTCACTGCCGCTCAAGAAGGCCGCCCAATAGCCCCCCCTTCCACTCAAGGGTCCTCGGCGTCAGCACTGAACCGCGTTACGTCCGCACAGTCCAACCGTCTGAGATTGTGGGGCGCCGAAGTCGGACGTCGTCGTTCCGGGCGTCCAGTCGAAGTGACCCAGCCCTGCCGAGCTAGTGAGCCCGCGCATCGAGATCGGCGCAGAGGCGATTGGCGGCATTGAGGAGTCGGAGCGTCCGAAGAAATGGGATCGGGCGGAGCATCGCGGTCTTCCTGGGGAATCCCCGTCACTCTGACTGGTATTCAGCGGGTCTCCGACCAGGCGCCATCCCGTGGAAGCCAACTGAATTGATGTTGGCTAACAGACTTACAGCTTGGGTGAAGTCTACTGCCCCCGGTAGGACTCGAACCTACAACCCGCTGATTAAGAGTCAGCTGCTCTGCCAGTTGAGCTACAAGGGCGTTCTGTGAAGCATCCTACACCGAACCGGTCGATCCGGCAACTGTTCCTCGGGCTGCCGGACACTCAGGGTGGCCCGAGGTTCGCCGGGGGCTGGTGCAACCCCAGTATGATCGTCATCCGCCCACATAGGTCTTGAGAGCACGCACGAATTCTCGCAGCATTGGCGTGTTGTCGTGCCAAGTCCTTCCGCTGACGAGGTTTCCGTCGATGTGTACCGGGGCGTTTACGTAGTGACCGCCAAACGAGGTGATGTCCAGCGCGCATTTCGCCACCGTAGTGAGCGTGCGACCGCCAAGGCAGCCTGCCGCCGCCGCAATTTCGACGCCGTGACAGACGATGCAGACGGGCTTGTTGGCATCGAAAAAGTGCTTGGTCGTGCGGAGCAGATGTTGATCGTAGCGGATGTATTCGGGCGCTCGCCCCCCGGAGAGAAATAACCCGGCATAGTCCTCAGGGTTCACGTCGCGGAAGGCCACGGTGGCCTGAATGTGATAGGCCGGCTGTTCCCGCGTGATGTCCCAGGGGATCGAGTCATTCGGCGGGATTTCGTGCATCACGCCGTGGTACTTGCGCGCCTCGGGGCCGGAGATGACCACCTCGAAGCCGTCCTCGGGAAGGCGGAAGTACGGATAGAGCGTGTCCATGACTTCCGTGGCGTCGCCGATGGGCATGAGGACTTTGTGGAGCATCGCAAGACCTTCGAGATGTTGGATCAACGTTTCGGAACGGGAATCTCAATCTGCTGACACATCACCCGCACTGTACCACTGAGAACTTCCCTGAGGCGAGGCATTGACGCTCGACGACCCTTCGCTGGAATTTCCCAGCTCGACTGACTGGCTCCTTCACGGGCCAGGCGGCAATCGCAACTGGTCGTGTGACGAATGAGGCCGCGTCGATTCAGAAGCAACAGGTGTGATTTCCACTTCGCTGACGGCCTGAAACAACAAGTGTCTGGGTTCGTCCAGATCCGCGTCGGCGGGATGGATCGTCGCCGCAGGGAGCAGGAGTGCCTCTCCAGATTCTAACGCGAATTCAGCCATGTCCTTCAGCGCGGATGCGGGCAGGCTACGCGCTTCCGGCAACGACGCCCCGCACGTAATCGCTGCGGGAAGCCCCAGAACTTCCCCATCGACGCCGTCATCGCGGAAGAGATACGCAGCTGTGTCGGTGAGCATCGCCAAAGTCCGGCAATCTAGGGCAAGGCGGCTGTGCAGCAGAATTGATAGTAGCATTCCACGGCTTGCGTCACCTGCTCAAGGGCGATCCATTCGTCCTTGGTGTGGGCCTGGGCGATGTCCCCCGGGCCGAACACGACCGCGGGGACGCCCACGGCGGCGAAGCGGGAGGCATGGGTGCCGTAGGCCACGCCGATCTTATGACGCGTCCCCACGACGGGCTGAATCGCCGACAGCAGTTGGTCCGCCCAGGCCCCATTCAAGTCGTCCCCCAGGGGGGGGCTGAAGACAAACGGAGAACTGTGCTCGACTTCAAAATCGAGGCGTTCCCGCAGATACCCCGCAACCTCAGGGATCACGTCTTCCCGAAGTTCTCCCGGCAGGACGCGTCGGTCGATTTCGATCGTGCAGCGATCGGGAACGGCGTTCACGCTGATGCCGCCGGTAATGATCCCCACGCTTAAAGTGGCCGGGCCGCAGAGCGGATGCTGCGCTCGCGAGGTTGGCAGCCATTGGGCGAAGGCTTCCAGATGCTTCAGAACGTCCGCCATCCGATAGATCGCGTTCACTCCCTGTTCCGGGCGTGAACTGTGGCACGCGCGGCCCGTGGTGGTGATTTGCCAGCGCACGGCGCCGCGGTGAGCGACCACGGCGTCGAGGGAAGTCGGCTCGGCGACGATGGCGATGTCCGGGGGGGCCGGAAGGAGACGATACTTCGGCGCCCCCCCCGACCACGACGACGTCAAATGATTGATCCCCAGGCTGGTCGCCTCCTCGTCGCAGGTGAAGGTGCACACGACAGTCGGCCGAGGGGATGGCTGCTCGACGACCAGTTTGGCGAACGCGGCGAGCATGGTCGCCACGCCCCCTTTGACGTCGCAGGCGCCGCGACCCCACAACCGGCCATCGCGAATCGAAGCCTCGAACGGAGGGATCACCATGCCGTCGACGGGAACCGTGTCTTGATGGGCATCCAGAACAATCGTCGGCAGTCCCGGCGACCCAGGCAGACGCGCGAGGACGTTCGCCCTCTCGGGGGCAACCTCGACGCGCTCCCACTCGACCCCCAACTGCTGCAGCTTGCCGCAGAGATAGTCGGAAACGCGGCGCTCGAGGAATTCGGGACCTGAAATCGGGCGGCCCATCGGATTAACGCTGGGGAGGCGAACGAGATCGGCCAACAGGGGAACCGCGTCAAACATGCTGGGACTCTGTGAGGGAATGCGCGCGCTGTCACGCCCGCATCGTGCGCTCGGAAACCCCGAGCACGAGGTTGGAATGCTGCTCCGGGATGGACGCGCTCCTTCCGGGCGGCATCCGGCCTGAATGCCCGGCTCAGTTCTCGCTGGTGCGCCGGGGAAAATCAAGGGGTGGGCCGCTCCGTCGACGGCAGCGGAAACTGCGGAGTACCAATTTGATATTTCCGTAAGGTTGCCAGATACTCCTGCGCTGTCGCGGAAACGCTGGTCGCGGCCGTCTAGTTCATGACCTTTCGGATTCGAACCACTCTGATGCGCATTGGGATTGTCGGCGGCGGCATTTCGGGGCTGGTCGCCGGGTATCTGCTGCATACCGATCACGAAATCACGCTGTTCGAGGCCGAAAAGTATGTCGGCGGACATACCCATACGGTCGACGTTGAGGTCGAGGGAGAACGGCAAGCCGTCGACACGGGGTTCATCGTCTACAACGACTGGACCTACCCCAACTTCATCAAGCTCCTCGATCGCCTGGGCGTCGCCACGCAGCCAACGTCGATGGGATTCAGCGTGCGGTGCGATCGGTCGGGAATTGAGTATAGCGGCAACACGCTTTCGTCGTTGTTCGCGCAGCGCAGCAATCTGTTTCGCTGGCGCTTCTATCGCATGATCCGCGATATTTTACGGTTCAACCGTCAGGCGCAGAGGGTGCTGGAAACCGCTGCCGCCGATCTCTCGGTCGGAGACTATTTGACGTCCGAGCGCTACGGCGTCGAGTTTCGCGAGCAATATTTTTTGCCGATGGCGTCGGCCATCTGGTCCTGCCCGCCCGGAGACCTGCTCGGCTTTCCGATGCGGTTCATCGTGGAGTTCTACCGCAATCACGGGCTGCTGAGCGTCGTCAATCGTCCGACATGGCGGGTCATTCAAGGGGGCTCGCGGAACTACGTCGGCCCGCTGACGCGCGGTTTTCACGAACGCATTCGCACCGGCTGTCCCGTTGCCAAGGTCGTGCGTGCCGACGACGGGGTGACGATCACCACAGCGACGGGAGACGAGCGTTTTGATGAAGTGATTCTCGCCTGCCACAGCGATCAGGCGCAGCGCATGCTGGCCGATGCCAGCCCGGTCGAAGAGGAACTCCTCTCGGCGTTTCGCTATCAGGCAAATGCGGTGGTGCTGCACACCGATCCGTCGGTTCTGCCACGACGACGTGCCGCCTGGGCCAGTTGGAACTACCATCTGGCGCCTGGAGAAACGTCCGCCGCAACGGTGACCTACAACATGAACATCCTGCAGCGGCTGCGAACACGGCACGTGTTCAACGTCACACTCAACGAGACGTCGCGGATCGATCCTCGACGGATTTTGGACACGTTTGAGTACTCCCATCCGGTCTTCACGACCCGGAAACGGGCCGCGCAACTGCGACATGGCGAACTGATCCGGCATCGGCGGACGTCGTACTGCGGCGCGTATTGGGGCAGCGGGTTCCATGAGGATGGCGTCAACAGCGCCCTGGCCGTGTGCCGCACCTTCGGAAAGGAGCTGTAATCATTCACAGCGCCTTGTTTGAGGGGACAGTGCGGCATCGGCGCTATTCCCCAACGCCGCACAGTTTCCGCTACTCTGCGTACTGGCTGTACCTGGACCTTGCGGAGATCGAGGACTTGTTCCGCACGGGGTGGTTCTGGTCGGCGCATCGTCCCGCTCCGGTTCGCTTTCGGGACTCCGATCATCTCAAGCAGTGGCGGGCCGACCATCCGGGACTCCCGCTCGATGCGGCGGTCCGGGCACTGGTAGAAACCTGTACGGGAACACGTCCGGAGGGGCCGATTCGGCTCCTGACCAACCTGGGTCACTTCGGTTTTCGGTTGAATCCGGTTAGCTTTTACTTCTGCTTTGACCCGTCGGATTCCGAAGTTCGGGCTGTGGTGGCCGAAGTGAACAATACTCCCTGGGGCGAACAGCACTGTTACGTGCTGTCGGATGCCGGGGAAGCGCAGAGCGGTCCAGTGCGGCGCTACCGAAATCCCAAAGAGTTCCACGTCTCGCCGTTTATGCAACTGGCGCTAGAATACCGCTGGACAATTCGCGGTCCGGGCCGCAGGCTGATGGTGCACATTGAGAACTTCCATTCGGAAGAGAGACTGTTCGATGCCTCGCTTTTCGCCCGACGGACGGAATTGACGTGGTGGAACATGACGCGGGTGCTGTGGCGGTATCCGCTGATGACGTGGCAGGTCTTTTCGGCGATTTACTGGCAGGCGTTTCGTCTATGGCTCAAGAAGACACCGTACGTTCCGCATCCGGCCACCGCCACGACCGCTCGTCCCACCTGACACTCGATCCCCACGTTGAGACTCTCCCTCTGCCCCCGTCCCGCTGGCGCGACGATGTTTCCCGCAAGGTGGTGCTGCGCCGCTTGCGGGATTTGAAGCGGGGTCGCCTGGAACTGATCGAAGGCGACAAACGCTTCGTCGGCGGATCGGCCGCCGACGAGACCTCTGCGACGATTCGCGTGCTGCATCCCCGCTTTTATTTGCGGGTGATCCGCGGCGGCAGCCTGGGACTCGCGGAAGCCTACCTCGACGGCGACTGGAGTTCCGAAAACGTCACCGCAGTGTTGAGGCTCTTTCTGCAGAATCTGTCCTGGAGCGAGGAAGTCGAACGGCAGCGCTCCTGGGCATCGGCGCTGTGGTCGCGGCTGACTCACTTCCAACGCCGCAACACCGTCGCTCACAGCCGTCGCAATATTCAGGAGCACTACGACCTCGGCAACGAGTTCTTCCGGTTGTTCCTGGACGACACCATGACCTATTCCTGCGGGATCTTTGAACGCCCCGACAGCTCGATGCGCGATGCGTCGGTGGCGAAGATCGATCGAGCCTGCCGCAAGCTGCAGCTGACTCCTGAAGACCACCTGTTGGAAATCGGAACGGGATGGGGCGCCTGTGCGATTCATGCGGCACGCGAATTCGGTTGCCGCGTGACCACCACCACGATTTCCCAACAGCAGTTCGCCGTTGCTCGCGAACGTATCGCCGCGGCGGGGCTGAGCGATCGGATTCAACTGGTCCTGGAAGATTACCGTCATCTTCAGGGTCAGTACTCCAAGTTGATTTCCATCGAGATGATCGAGGCGGTCGGACACGAGTTTCTGCCGACCTACTTCCGCAAATGCTACGAACTGCTGCAACCCACCGGCATGATGCTGCTGCAGGGCATTGTGATGTGCGAGCAGGGATACTCCCAATATTTGCGAACCGTCGACTTCATTCAGAAACACGTCTTTCCGGGAGGGTGTCTGACCTCTGTGGGAGCGATCACCGACGCCGTGCGGCGGTCGACCGACATGCGGCTGCTCCATCTCGAAGACCTCGCCCCGCATTACGCCCGCACGTTGGCCAACTGGCGTGAGCAATTCCTCAGGCGGCTGAGTGACGTCAAGGCGCTCGGTTACTCCGATCGCTTCGTGCGGATGTGGAACTATTACCTCTGCTACTGCCAGGCGGCATTCGACGAGCGGTACATCGGCACCGTGCAGATGCTCCTGGCCCGCAGCGAGTCCCGGCATGATCCCCTGGCGGCGTCGCTGCCGGGAGTTGTTACGCCATGACGCCCGTCACGGCGATTTTCGTCGGCTGGGCCGCGATGGCCGTGCTGATGGGGCTGCTGTGGATCGTGCAGCGCCTGCGGGGCGATGCGGGCATCGTGGATGTCGCGTGGGCGCTGGGCGTCGGCCTGCTGACGATCCTGTTTGCGATCTTTGCCGAGGGTGACTCCGCGCGGCGTGCGGTCGTGACCGGCCTCGTGATTGTCTGGTCGTCGCGACTGGCGGGCTACATTCTGATTCGGCTCTTCACACTCCCCGAAGACGGCCGCTACCAGAATATGAAGGCGACGCTGGGCGCTGGTTCGCAACGCGTGCTGTTCGCGTTCTTCCAGATGCAGGCCTTCTGGAGCGTCTTGTTTGCACTGCCGATGTGGCTGGTCTTCCGACGTGCCGATCCCTTCCCCGCTATCTCCGATGGGATCGGACTCGCAATCTGGTTGGTGGCCGCGCTGGGAGAGGCGACCGCCGACGCCCAACTGGCGCGCTTTCGTCGCGATCCGACGCGTAAGGGCCAGGTGTGTCGCGACGGATTGTGGTACTACTCGCGACATCCCAACTATTTCTTCGAATGGCTCCACTGGTGGGCGTATGTCGCCTTTGCCTGGGGAGCACCACTCGGCTGGCTGACGCTGCTCGGCCCCGCCGGGATGCTGTTCTTCCTGACGAAGGTGACGGGCATCCCGCCGACGGAGGCCCAGGCGCTCCGCAGTCGCGGCGACGCCTATCGCGAGTATCAACGGACCACCAGCGCCTTTTTCCCCTGGCCGCCGAAGGCACATTAAGCACGATGAGTGTTCTGCAACTGGGCATTGAACTGGTCGAGCGCGGATATGTTCCCGACTTCGTATTACGCGGGGTCATTCGGCGGCTATGCCGATCACGGCTGGAACAGGAGCGAAGGACTGGGATCGAACAGACGCGGGCCGCGTTTGAGGCCTTCGTCGCAGATTGTCGTCGCAGTTCCATCGCCCTCGTCCCGGAGCTGGCCAACGCGCAACATTACGAGGTCCCCTCCGAGTTCTTCCGACTCGTTTTGGGGAGCCGCCTGAAGTATAGCTGCTGCTATTATTCGGACGGGACGGCCGCGCTCGACGACGCCGAGGTTGCCGCGTTGAAGGAGACGTGTCAGCGGGCGCAGCTCGCCGACGGGCAGCGGGTGCTGGAATTGGGGTGCGGTTGGGGATCGCTGAGCCTGTGGATGGCGGAACACTATCCCCACAGTCAGATCACCGCGGTCTCCAACTCGTCGACGCAGCGGGCACACATCGAAGCCGCGGCGCGCGTGAAGGGCTGCACCAATCTGCAAGTCATCACGGCCGACATGAACTCGTTTGCGGCCGATCCCGGCGCCTTTGATCGCGTGGTCTCCGTGGAGATGTTCGAGCACATGCGGAATCACGAACTGCTCATGGAGCGAATCTCGTCGTGGCTCAAGCCCGACGGCAAGCTGTTCGTGCACATCTTCTGCCATCGGACCATGGCCTATGTCTTCGAGACCAAGGACGACGTCGACTGGATGGGCCGCTATTTCTTCACGGGCGGGATCATGCCCAGCGAGCACTTGCTCTTGCGTTACCCGCGGCATCTGCGAATCGCGTCCCAATGGACCTGGGACGGTCGGCACTACTCTCGTACGTGCAACGACTGGCTGGCCCGACAGGACGCCCAGCGGGAGCAGATCATGCCCCTGTTTCGAGAAACCTACGGCCCGCAGGAGGCCGGCCGCTGGTTCCAACGCTGGCGAATGTTCTTCATCGCGTGCGCCGAACTCTTCGGCTGCGCCGACGGCCAGGAATGGTTCGTAGCGCACTACTTGTTCGAGAATGAGGGCCCATCGAAGCCGCCCACGCAATAGCGGGAACTCGTCTCCGCGTGCCGCGACTTCTGACGGGAACGGATGTGGGTTGACGCTCGTCCGGTCTTCTCAGAGAGGCTCATTTCGTCTCCACGGCCGGCTGCATCAAATCGTCATTCCCGATCCACGCCAGCAGGTAAGGCGTTTCCGCGTCACGTTCGCGGAGGGCGAGCAGGAAGGGGCGATCGCAGCGAAACTGCCGCGGCTGGAACGCATCGGCGGGATCATCGCCGAAATCAACGATGATCAGGTAGGCGTCTGCAATGAGTTCCGCTCCCTTCTCGTCGAGCTGAAACTGAATGGCTTGGCGGGCGTCGGAAATGAATCGATCTCCGTCCAGATCGGTTCCCAGGAGCTCCTCGAACCGGGCGATCAGTCCGAACGACAAGACGGGGATCTGGACGGTGTCGATACCGAGCACCTGGCGATTGAGCCGCTTCGCTTGCGGCTTTTGGAGCCGCTTGAGAACGCTGTCCCACGTTTCACGCAGCGTTGCGTCGGGAGCCACCCGGGCGATGAAGATGTCGTCGCGCTGACGGCTGTCCGTCATTAGCTTCAAGATGAAGTCATCGGGACCATTGTAGTCACAGACTGCCAGCGTTTCCGGGAATGCCGCTTCCATGTCTCCGGCTTTGGGCTCTTTCCCGAAGCTGCGGACCGCTGTCGACCCGTCTGCCGCGTAAAACGTGAGGGGCGCAGGCGACTTCTCCAACACCATGCGAAACGGCATCGACTTCTGCAGGTAGGCAAAGATCATCTCGCCGGTCAGCTTCGG
This sequence comes from Planctomycetaceae bacterium, assembly GCA_033762515.1. Taxonomy (GTDB): domain Bacteria; phylum Planctomycetota; class Planctomycetia; order Planctomycetales; family Planctomycetaceae; genus DSVQ01. The sequence goes on along the minus strand of JANRLN010000181.1, from coordinate 8,202 downwards.
ATTGACATGCGGACGCTCCGCCGGGGACTGCTGAAATCGTGCACGGAAGGCGTTCCACATCTCGGTTTCCGCATCGGAACCCAGGGGACTTCGACCGACAAAGTAGGCGTCAGCAGACAAATCGCTCACTGGGAACGGATGCGCGTTTAACGAATTGGTGGTGAACGTCGGCAGCTTAACGACAACCGGTTGATCGATCGCTGGACGCAGCTTGTCCCAAGCCAGTTGAAACGTGGCGCAGTAGACCGCCGATTGCGCGGCGTCGAGCGGAGCATCCGGCGACGGCTGCACACAGGTGTTGGACAGAGTCGCCGGATCGACCGGCGTCGGAAGGTTCGCCGCCGAGAGTTGCCCTTCCGCCAGCAAGCCCGCGGGCCAATCCTTGTCCGCCACGACCGACTGCCGGAACTGCGGCGTCAGCAGGGACACGAACAGTTCGCGACTTGTCTCCCGATTGATCGCGCGCACCGAGCCGTCGACCGCCAGGGCATGAAACCAGGATTCTCGACGACTGAAGGTCTTCGCGGAGGAGGAAGCGAGCATCGCCACGGCGTCGCGTTCGCTCATGTCTTGCGGCGCCGTCCAGGGGATCTGGCTCTCAACGTCTTCGAGCAGATGCAGCGTGTTGGATGAGCCGTCCTTCACATCCGCCAGATGCACCGGAAAGTAGGCCGGCCACATTGTGCGGCGGCTTTGCACGCCGAGGTAGTGGGTCGTCGTCGAGTCGCCCCTGCGCCGCAACGGCGACATGTAGACTTCGGGACGCAACGCCAGAAGCGCTCGGTTGCGCGGTCCATCCGAGGGCTCATCAAAATGGTACTGCGCATACAGCTCCCGCTGGTCGAGGTAGGGGAGCAGCAGCACGCGCCAACTGTGCCACGGCTTCCCGTCGGGACCGGGAACATACGCCGGCGGAAAGCTATTCCACCGCTCGTGGTAACTGAAGAGCGCCAGGCCGATCTGCTTGAGATGGTCGCGTGACTGCTGCCTCAGGGCGCTCTCGCGCATGGGGGAATAGACGGACCAGACGACGGCTCCGACGATGCCAACCCCGATGATCGCACCCGCGATTTTGCCGGCAGATTTCATGTGACCTTCCCGAGCGACATCTTTCAGGTGCGCATGTCACCCCTTCTTTAACCGCACAGGCAGCCATTGCGCGATAATGATGATCGCACACAGCAGCACCCCACCCCAAGGAGTGAGGCCCCCAGGGGCATCGACGTCGACCCAATGTGCGAAGGGTTCCATCATGCACCATTACGAAGGGATTCTGGTCTGACTTCCATTTTCGGTGAAACCAGACAGAATTCAACAAGGATCTTCTTTCCCTCTGTGGAGACTGGCTGGTGACCGACGACAAACTGCGGCTGCTGGTGATCGGCGCTCATCCCGATGACTGCGAAATCAAGGCGGGCGGACTGGCGGCGATGTATCGCGCCAACGGACATCACGTGAAGTTCGTCAGCGTCACCAACGGCAACGCCGGGCATCAGTCAATGTTGCCGGGGCCGTTGGCGGCGCGACGGCAGGCCGAGGCGGCGGCGGTCACCGAGTTGACCGGCATCGAATACGAGATCCTTGACAACAACGACGGCAAACTGCTGCCGACGCTGGAAGCCCGTTTCCGGATTATCACGCTGATCCGCCGCTACCAACCGAGCCTGATCCTGACCCATCGGCCCAACGACTACCATCCCGATCATCGCGCAACATCGACCTTGGTCTGCGATGCCGCCTATATGGTGATCGTGCCCCACATTGTGTCTGAAGTGCGGCCATTGCGGACGAATCCGGTCATCGCGTACCTCTCAGACAACTTCCAACGACCTCAGCCGTTTCAACCAACGGTGGTGCTGAACGTCGAGCCGGTGCTGGAACAGATTCTCGATCAGATGGCCTGCCATGAGTCGCAGTTCTTTGAATGGCTCCCCTACACGATGTGTCAGGAAGTCGGGTTCCCCACCGATCCGGCCGGGCGGCGGGCCTTTCTGAAGGAGTTCTACGACAAGTTCAATGGTCCCCTCGCCGATCGCTTCCGCGATCTGGTGGTCCAGACATATGGACCCGAGCGCGGCCGCCAGATCCGCCATATCGAGGCCTTTGAGGGCTGCGAATACGGATCGCCCCTGACGCCGGAGATGGTGCGAAAGCTGTTCCCGATGCTGCCCCAGTGAGCCGATTCCGGGCTGCCGGTGTCGATCATCGCATCCTGGTGCGCCGCGCCCGCCATTCGTCGTAGTCGCTGGCGGTTGCTCCGACGGGTGTGGCGGCGATCACCTTGCCCGCGCAGAGGACCTGCAGTCGGCGGTCGACCAGTTCGACCGTCAAAACCAGGGCCTGGTTGTGGGGAACCAGGAACGATCGCGTCAGGAGTCGCGTCCCGTGGCAGTCAACCTTCAGGGCGTGTTTGCCCACGGGAAGCGCGAATTCGTGCGCCGTGCCTCCGCGGAAGGCGATGTCGGTTCCCGTCACTGCCACGGAGATCTCGGGGTGACGCACCTCAACATACAATGTTCCGGTCGCGGGCTGCACGAGCACGGCCGCCACCAGCAACAGCACGGCCGCCACCATGCCCACAGAATACAGCGACGACTCCCCCAGCCAGTTCTGCTCTCCGTTCCACGCCGCCGTCCGCAGAGCCGGCTCTGTGGTCGGCGACGGCGCGGGTGGAATGTCGTCTTCCAGGGGCGGCAACGGCTCCGCATCCGTCACACTCACAATGTGGCACGCAGCCTCCCCGGCAGGCGGAAGGACCGACGCCTCCGCAGTGGGCTCGCCGTGGCTCATCGATTTCAGGAACGCGGCGAGTTCACGCGCGACGTCCTTCATCGACTGATAACGCTGTTCCGGCTGCTTGGCGATCATCTTCAGGCAGATCGCCTGAAGTGCAGGCGTCACGTCGGGTCGGTACGCTGACGGCGGCTCCGGCTCGACGGTGAGAACCTGTTCCAGAATCTCCAGCAGAGTGCCCTGAAACGGCAGCCGACCGGTGATCATTTCGTAGAGAATCATTCCCAGGCTATAGACGTCGCTGGTAGGTCCCAGCCGGTCCGATTCCCCTTCGATCTGCTCGGGGGACATGTAGCCGGGCGTCCCCAGCATGTCTCCCATCTGCGTGAGCATCGCCGCTTCGAGATCCAGGCATTTCGCCAGTCCGAAATCCATCACCACCGGTTCGCCGGCGGTGTCGATCATGATGTTCGCGGGCTTCAGGTCGCGGTGAATGATGCCGTGATCGTGAGCCAGCGCCAGCGCCGAGGCCACTTTGCGGATCGTGACCGCAATGCGTCTTTCGGAGAGCCGTTTTTTGGACTTGGTGTAGTGCCGGAGGGGATGGCCTTCGATATAGGCCATACAGATGAAGTGCGTCCCCTCGATCTCGCCGACATCGAACACCGGACAGATATGCCGGCTCTGCAAGGCTGCCGCGGTGCGGGCTTCGCGGTCAAACCGCTGCAGCGATTTCTCGCGACTACTGCCGTTGAACTTGGGAAGTTTCAAAGCGACTTTGCGACCCAGTTGCGTATCTTCGGCGAGGTAGACTTCCCCCATCGCTCCTTCACCGAGCTGCTGCAGGATCTGGTAGCGGCCGAAAATGCGCGGCCCGCCGTCGACCGTCACCGCCGCGAACAGCGCCGAGTCGGTGAGCTTGGTGATCGGCGCGACCTGTGTGGCGAACGTCTGCTCCACAAGATCCGGCGCTTCTTCCGCGGCTGCGAGCGCCGCTGCCGGGGACTGCTCGGTTGGTCCGGCGAAGTCTTCAATCATCGCCGCAACATCCAGATATTCCTGCAGCGGCTCCGAGCGGATTTGGTGCTCTGCGATAAACGCCACCCAGTCGATCGGCTGGGCCTCGTCCAGCCGATGCAAATAGTCGACCAGCACATCGGTGATGCGCCCGTCGGACTTGGTGGTGGCGGCCTGATGCTGCAACGTCGATTCCCTAGAACTCGTTCAGACGAGTCTTCATCCGACGCAGCCCACGCAAGAGCCGTTCGGCGACAGCCGTTTCGGCACAACGGAAGCGGGCCGCGATGTCACCGAGCGCCCAACCCTCGACGTGCCGCAGCCGCACGGCCTCGTACTGATCCGGCGGCAGAGTTTCCAGAACGGTCGCGAGCACTGCGGCCCGTTCGCTCCGCAGTTTGCGACGCAAGGGACTGACCATGGGCTGGCAGATGGTTGCCAGCGACACCCGTTCGCCGCCGGGGTCGTTCCCGGCGTGGTCTCCCGGCGCGGGGGTCTCAAAAATCGCGCTCATCAGCGCCAGTTCGTGGCGATCGGCCAACCAGATCACCAGCTCGTCTTCGGTATGTCCCCGGAATTCCGCAAACTCCTCACGAGCCGCACGAACCGTTTTCTCCACGGCGCTCAGAGCGTTCTCGAGTCCGCCGGGGTAGTCATCCCCCTTTCGCCGCGCCAGCAGACGCAGATAGGGGCGGTAGACGTCCAGGAGTTCGCGCAGCGCCGCAGAATTCCCGCTGCGGGCGCACTCCATCAGCCGCATTCGTCCCTCGCGCGTATTCACTCCCACGCCCAGCAACCTTCCCGTGTGCCAGAAGTCCACCCTGCACGCCGTCGACAATCAACAGACCAAGACGCATCTACAGGTGTGAACGTCGCGGACCGCCCTCGTACTTGAGATCCTTTTGGGGGCTCTGGGGAAAATACGAGTCTGCCGTTCGGGGGATGACTGGCGATTCGATTGGAGCAGCCATCGATCCTGGTCGGCTACGCCGCGGAGGGAATTCCGCAGGAGCCGAGCTGCGCGTCGACGGCCCGAAAGACCTGTTCCACACTCAATTCCCGCATGCAGCGGTGATGCCCCAAGGGGCAGGTCCTTTGCTGGCAGGGTCCGCAGTCGACGGCGATCTGCAGGTGAACCGCGTTGGGAGCGAAAGTCTCGCTCCAGGCGATGTGCGTCGGGCCAAACAGCGTGACCACGGGCACGCCGAACGCCGTGGCGAAGTGCCGCGGTCCCGAGTCGGTGGTCACTAACAAATCCGCCTCACGGATTGCGGCTTTGGAAAGGCCAATGCTCAAGGGCTCGTCGGCCAGTGAGACCACCGCATCCCGTTGCGCCTGGTCCACCATCCAGCGGGCGTCATCGCGCTCGGCGGGGCCGCACACGATCAATACCGTCTTCCCCCTCTGGTCGACGATTCGACGGGCCAACTCCACAAACGACTCCCGCGGCCAGTTCTTTGCAGGCCCGAACGCGCCGCCGGAGTTCAAGGCAATCACGCCCCGTTGTCGCAGACCGGAAGGAAACTTGTCCCAGAATCGATCCAGAGATTCCGCAGCGGATCGAGAAACGGCCAGAGTCATCTGACGCGACGTCTGTCGGCAACCCATGGCGCGGGCGAGGCGCAGGTATTCATCAATGACGGGATGGGGGATCGATTTCGAGTTGGAAGCCACCCGGTCGGTCAGCAGCCAGCCGCGAAGGTCGCGATCAAATCCAATCCGGCGGCGCGCCCCCGACATCCACGCCATCCAGGCCGACCGCAACGAATTCGGCAGCAACAGGGCCGTCTCGAACCGCTCCGCACGGAGTCGTGACAGAAAGCGCCAGCCGCGCCGGTCGGGAATTTTCCCGCGCGGCTGATGAACCAGGACACGATCGATGAGCCCGCAGTCTTCGAGAACATCTGCGATGACCGGCCGCATAATCCCAACCAGTTCTGCGGTGGGATAGGTTTCCCGGACCGCGCGCAAGGCGGGAGTCGCCATGACCGCGTCGCCGACCCAGTTCGGCAAGAAAACGGCGATCTTCATCCGGCCTTCCGAAGCTGGGGAGTGACGGAGGGAATTGGAATCGAAATGGTCTCCGCTTCGCCGCGGAGCCGCTTGACGATCTCCGTCGTCGACACGCCCGGCGTCATGCCCATCGGCTTCACCACGCCGCCGTAAGCCAACACCACCTCGCGGCCCACAATTTCTTCGATCGAGTAGGTTCCCCCTTTGACGAGGACGTCGGGACGAACCGCTTCCAGGACAGCATGCGGGGTGTCTTCCGCGAATGCGACGACGTAGTCGACCGATTCCAGCCCGGCCAGCATTCGCGAGCGGTACTCCTGATCGAAAATCGGTCGGTCCGCCCCCTTGCCAAGGCGGCGGACGCTGTCGTCGCTGTTGATCGCCACGATCAGACAATCCCCTTCGCGGGCGGCCTCCTGGAGATAACTTACGTGCCCCACGTGCAGCAAGTCGAAACAACCGTTGGTCAGCACGATCCGCTGACCCGCCTTCCTTCGGGCGGAGACATGCCGGACCAGGTCGTCCAAGGCGCAGACCTTGTTCTCGACGTCTCGAGCGCCGTGCAAAATGTCGGCGATCACTTGCTTGCGGGTGATCGGAACCACTCCGACCTGCTCCACCTCCAACCCGCCGGCGACGTTGGCCAGTCGGCAAAGATCCACGGGGTCGACTCCCGCCGCCATCCCGACGCCGATCATCGCCAGCACCATGTCTCCGGCTCCGGTGATGTCGCAGACTTCGCGCGGCCGCGTCGGCAGGTGGACCGAATCGCGATCCCGCTGCGAAAGGGCAATCCCATCACGGTCGATCGTCACAAAAGCCATGTCCAGATCGAACTGCTCGACCAGTTGCTGTCCGGCGCGACAAGCGTCGTCGATGGTGCGAATCTCGCGACCGGTCGCCTTGAAGGTCTCTGAGCGGTTCGGCGTGACTCCAGTGACGCCGCGATAAAGGCGATAGTCGCCGCCGGCCGCTGGATCGACGACGACGGGAATGCGTTGCGACCGCGCCGCGTCGATGATGGGCCGCAGCAGTTCTGACGAGCAGACCCCCTTGGCATAATCGGAAATCAGAATCGCGTCGTACTCTCCCAAACGCGGCAAGATCGCCGCCAGCAGTTGCTGCGCGACGGCGGAGGAAATCGGCTGACGCGTTTCGCGATCCACCCGCAGCATTTGATGCGGATGCCGGTACTGTGCACGCCCCATGAACCGCACCTTGGCGGTCGTCGGCCGGCTCGGATCGGCCACAATCGTGCCTTGACCAATGCCGGCTCGATCGAGGTCCATGGACAGAGCTCGGCCGTCCAGGTCGGCCCCGATCACGCCGGCGAGATCGACCCGCGCGTCGAGACCGATGAGCATGTTCGCAACGTTTGCTGCTCCGCCGAGCCGCGTTTCTTGACGCTCTTCGCGCAACAGAATCACGGGGGCTTCCTGGCTGATCCGCTCGGCGTCTCCCCAGACGTACCGATCCAGAATCAGATCGCCTGCCACGAGAATTCGCGGAGTTCCCAGCCGTTCAACCGCGTCGAGCAAGTGATAAGACATGAGGCGTGTCGTCCTTGACTTGGCCTGATCACTAGAGAGCGCTCCCTGCCCCTGAGCTTTGGGCGGAATCATCGTCGTCGACTCGACTTAAGTCAATCCCGGAATCACCATCCGGGAAGAATCGGCCCCCCCTGCAATGGTCACTCCGAAGGCGCCCGGCGCTGCTCGACCAAAGTCTGTTCCCCGCGGCAGGAACTCCGGCGCAGATTCAAGCGTCGAGGGGGAAAGGGTGATTGAGCGTGTGGGCGTTCGGCGGGACGCCCTCGGTGTCTGCGAGTTGCTCCCCGTCGATTCGGCGGCTGTTGCACGCTACAATCCCGTTTCACGAGATGGCCGTTTCACGGTGCATCGCGAACATCAAACCCCAGGACCGGGGAGCAAGCCGATGACCTGGTTCGCAGACCCCCATCTGGACCTCCTGCGCGGGTTGACCATCGCCCAATTGACATTTCTGGAGGGTCTGGCGGAACGCCGGTACTTCGAGCGCGATCACATCATTCTGGCCGAAGGGGCGTCCCAAGACCGAGTCTTCCTGCTCAAGTCGGGTCGCGTGCGGCTGGAAATGAACGTTCCAGGGCGCGGTCGCACCACCATCCTGACGCTCGGCCCCGGTGATCTGCTGGCGTTCTCGGCGTTGATCGGGAATTCGGTGATGACCGCGACCGCAGTGGCAGAAGAGCCGGTCGAGGCGATCAGCTTTGACGGCGTTCAACTGCGCGCCGCGTGCGATGCCGACCACGAGCTGGGATACCGACTGATGAGCGAGCTGGCGGAGACATTGTCGCGTCGCCTCGTTGCCACGCGGCTCCAGTTGCTCGATTTGTTTCGGAATTCCGGTGATACTCGGACCCAGTCCGTATCGAGCGCGGATAACCATGGACCGGCGAGC
>JANRLN010000180.1:0-16657 GCA_033762515.1 Planctomycetaceae bacterium | reverse complement strand
TCGGCGTCGAAGAGCAACGGGTCAATGTGATTGCTGATTTTCAAGCGCTCCAATCCCAACTGGGTGATGGGTATCGAGTCGAAGCCTCTATTGTGACCTGGGAAAGCTCAAATGTGATCAAAGTCCCGGCCAGCTCGCTGTTTCGAGTTGGAACAAATTGGGCGGTGTTTGCGGTCGAAGAGGGAAAGGTCATTCAACGCCAGATTGAAATTGGTCACCGCAATTCCTTTGAAGCTGAAGTTGTGAAAGGGCTTTCGGCTGGAACTCCTGTGGTGCTGCATCCATCAAATCAATTGCAAAATGGAACACTGATTGAGGTGGCGAATAAACAGTGATATCCGTCAGTAGTTGATAAGTCAGTAGTCAGTGGTCAGTGGTCAGTAGTCAGTAGTCAGTAGTCAGTAGTCAGTAGTCAGTAGTCAGTAGTCAGTAGTCAGTAGTCAGTAGTCAGTGGGCAGTGGGCAGTGGGCAGTGGGCAGTGGGCAGGAAAAGTAACTGTTGAGCCCTTCGAAAGCCTGATGCCTTACGCCTGATGCCTCTCTCACTTTCCATCTTCCACGATCAGCATCCCCTCGCGCGCGACCAGGCCGTCTTTCATGACGATCTGGCGTTTGGCGCGGCTGGCGACGGAGGTTTCGTGGGTCACGAGGATGATGGTGCGGCCTTCGCGGTTCAGGTCGGACAGGAAATTCATGATCTCTTTTTCCGTGACCGAGTCGAGGTTGCCGGTCGGTTCGTCGGCAAGAATGATCTCGGGGTCGTTGACCATGGCACGGGCGATCGCCACGCGCTGCTGCTGGCCGCCGGAGAGCTGAAACGGCCGGTGGTCGAGTCTCTCGCCGAGGCCGACCCTTGTGGCGAGGTCAATGCAGCGGTTGATGTCCTTCGGAGTCAGGTGCCGCTGGTGGCTGCGATAGTGCAGGGGAACCTGGATGTTCTCCAGCACGGTGTATTGCGCGATCAGGTTGTACGACTGAAAAATGAACCCGATGCAACGGTTGCGGATGTCCGACAGCCGATCGTCATCCATCGCGCCGACGTCATCGCCGGCGAGGATGTAGTGCCCGCTGGTGGGCTTATCGAGGGCCCCGAGCACGTTCAGCATGGTGCTCTTGCCGCTGCCGGACGACCCCATGATGGCGACGAAATCCCCCTCGGGAAAATCGACGGAGACCCCGCGCAGCGCCTTCACGACGTGCTCGCCGAGATGGTAATGCTTCTGCAGATTGATGAGCTGTGCGGCAAGGCGCATAGGGCGGCATCTTCAAGGTTCAGCAGGGGCTGGGTCGCGCTGCCCGGTCGCCCGCAACATCCAGCCAACGCTCCGACTCACGTCGGCAAGCAGTCCACCGCATCAGCCGCCGCCCGCCTGTTCCGGCGGCGGTCCGTTGGTCGGCGCCCCGCCGCGCGGACGATTGGCGAAACCCGCGGTGAACTCGGCGCGGCTGATGCTGCCGTCCTTGTCGGCATCCATGCTCGCTGCGCGCTCGGCAAATCGGGGCGACCACTCTTCCTGGGCCAGCTTGCCGTCTTTATTCGCGTCCATCCCCTCAAACATCGCGATCGGATTGAAGGCGGGCCGGACCCCTTCCGAACCGTTCGGCGGAGGACCGCCGGCAGGTCGACCTCCAGGCCCACGCCCATCGGTCGGAAGACCCGCAGGAGCGGTGGGAGGCATCGGGGGCGCGTCTTCCTTCAATCCGGCCTCGGCCGCCTGCGCGGCCTGCTCCTTAATGAGCTGCGACTCCAGGTCCTTGATTTCACGTTCGAAATGGCTGCGGGGATTCATGACGACGGTCGCCCCTTCGTCGAGCCCATCCAGAATCTCGATCATTCGATCGTTGGTCTGTCCAACCTTGACCTTACGGAGCTTTGCTTCGTTGTCCACAATCACGAACGCGATCTGCTGACCGACGACGGTGAGCACTGATTGAATCGGCGCCTGCAGCACTTCATCGCGCGAACTGACAAGCACTTCAATCTCCGCCGTCAGTCCGGGACGCAGCTTGCTCACATCTCCGGCGTCGCCCAGCAGACGGATGACCGCCTCATACTCCTTCAGATCGCGGGTCATGAAGCTCCCCGTGGAACTGGGAACCGACGCGACCGTCTCGACGCGGCCGGGAAAGAGGCGGTCCGGGAACGCGTCGACTTTCACATTCGCCGCCAGACCCGCGCGAATCATGCTGATCCGCGACTCGTGAATGCGGGCATTCACTTTCATCTCGCTGAGGTCGGGCAGGTTGACGATGGGTTGCCGCTCGCGAACGGTCGCCCCTTCTTCGATCAACACCTGATCGCTGCTGCGACCATCGCGGTTATTGGCGTAGATCACCTGTCCGTCCTGGGTTGCATGAATCTTGCATGCCGCAATCTGGTCCTTCATCCGGTTGTGCTGGCTGGTTTCCACTTCAAACGTCAGTCGCTTGGCGGAAAGGTCCGCCTCGGCCTGCGTGAGGGCGGCGTGCGCTTTCCGCTTCACGCGTTCCAGTTCTCGAGCATACTCTTTCGCGTTGGCTTCCAGCTCGGTTTGCGTTCGCTTGGAGTCGAACTTCTCCAGCAGACCCAGCTTGCCGAGCGCAATGTCACGCCCAATCGTCTCCGTCTGAAGCGTGATGCGGGCGCTTTCCAATTCGTTCTGCGTCTTGTACCCCTTCTTCACCAGTCGCGAGGTGAAGTTGTAGGTTTCTTCCGCTTGCGCAACCTTTTGTTTCGCCAGCTTCACCTGCGAATCCAACTCGCTCCATTGCTGCTTGGAATCCCCCTCTTTGAACTTCTCCAGATCGAGGATCGCGAGATCCAGCTTGAGCTGTGCGGCGGCGATGTCGCTTTCGTTCTGAGTTTTCTGAATTTCCACGGCTTCCATGGCGGACTGCAGATTGGACTTCGCCTGGGTGACGGAAATCTGCTGCTGCGTCTCCTTTTCCGTCAGCGTCGACGAATCGAGTTCGCAGATCAGATCCCCCTCCTTCACGTGGGAACCCTCCGGCACGATGCTGATGATCGTCGCGCTCCCTTCGACCTTGCTGGCGATGATCGCGTTCTTCAACGAATCCAGCGTGCCGCGCTCCGTCACGGTAATCCGGAACGGCCCCCGCTTGACGGTTTCGGTGATCAACCCATCAAGCAGGCGTTCTTTGGCGGCCAGGAAGGGGACCCATTCACTGACTTGAGCCAGGACGGGCCGAGAAATCGTCAGCAGCCGGTCGCGCTCGAGGACGCCACCCGTCACTCCCGCCACCAGCAGCAGCAGCAGGCACCACCGCCGCAATCGGCCGCGACTGCGGTTTGACGTCACGCGGCGATCCGAGTTGGGCTGCGTCCGCGCCGGCATCGGCGGGAGCGCGAAGGGGGGGTTGGTCTCCGCCATCGGGGAGGACCCGAGGGGCTGGTGGGGGGAGTTCATCGGCGGGCTCGCTCAAGGTGGGAGTCTCGCGGCCGAAGGACGACAGGTTCTGGTAAACCGGGTCGATCCAGAGGCCGCGTTCATCAACCTGCATGATATCCATATCGCGGTGAATATTGATGCGATTTTGTTCGTATTGCACCCAAATTCGGATCAATTCGTTCTGCGCATTCAGCACACTCTGCAGGGCGTTCAAGAGGTTTAACCCCAAGTTGCCTGACTGGGTGTTGGATTGTTGTCCGGCCCGCACAGGCGCATTGAAATTTTCGATCGAACTATCCAACTGCACAGCAGCAATCCGCAGGTTTTGCCGTGCCGTTTCGAAATTCTGTCGCAGGACCTGTAACTGCCTCCACTCCGTGCGGACGTCCAGTTTGACCTGGTCTTCCAGTTGCATGTAGGCCCGGCGGGCGCGCTGATAATCGATCTGCGATTGTCGGTAGGCGTTCCGCTCGAGCACCTGATCCAAGGGGGCGGTCAGTTGGACCCCCGCCCGGAACGTACTGCGGTCCCCCCGAAAGTCGAAGGGCTTGTTTCCGCCCGATGTACCGATGTCTCCCGCGGCAACGACATTCACCACCGCTTCGAGGCGATTGGCGGCGACTTCCATTTGTCGACGGGCGTCCATGACGGCGCCCCGCGCGTTCATCAGATCGAGCCGGTTCTCCAGCGCGAGTCGGACGACCTCTTCCTGGGACATGTTAAAGTCTTGCAGAGTAATCAGTTCGGACCGTAGACCCGCTTGAATTGCACGCAGGCTCTGGGTCAGCTGCAGCAGGTCCTCGCGAATGATGTCGGTCAGCGTGAGGGCCGCTGTCCGCTCCGCCTGAGTCAGCCCCGGTCGGACCAGGTCCCGGCGCAACGCATCGAGCAGTTCCGTCGCCTTCTGGAATTCATCCAGCACGACATCGCGGTAGACGACGCGGCTGCGTTCCAGGTCCTGCAGAATGATCTCGCGATCCTGCGGATCGGTGACCCGTTCCAGTCGCGAAGGGAGAATCGCGTCCACCTTGCGGAAGTCCTCTTCGATCAGACCCAGGCCCTCGCGACGCACCAGTTGACGCAACTCTTCCAGACCTGCGACGGCCGCCTGAAGCTGATCGATCGGCGGATCGAAGTCATTGATCGACGCCAGGAGTTGCTTGAACCCGAGAATCTGCACTTCCAGTTCGTTGATCCGAGGGTCGATCAATTCGAACTGTTTGAGTAGATCGGTGTTGATGCTCAACTGAAAATCGGTGGGGAGCCCCAGTTCCAGCTTGTACTGATCGAGCGAGTCGAGCAGTTGACGTTCCGCGTCGCGCAGGTTGTTTTCCTGAGAGGAGAGGCGCGTCAACAACTGGGCGAGGTCGAGCGTAATCACCCCCGACTGCGTCCGGGAGAACAGCGTTTCAATCGCCGTCTGCCAGTTGGGATCATCGCTCAATTGGAGCAGCCGATCGCGTTCCGTCGGGTCCATCGTCCCGCGCCAGGTGACCTTGCCGCCGACGTCGCTGTAGTTCAAACGATCGGCCAGATCATCGGGGAGCAACAACTGCATTTGCTCGTTGCGGAGTTTCTCGGGCAAGGCTTCCAGCGGCGCCGGCTGCGGTTGGGCGTTGACTTCCCGCAGACGTTCGATCTGCACGGCCAGCGCCTGAATGTTGCCCCGCTGGTTGTTAACGATCTGCTGCTGTCGCAGCAGGCCGAGGTAGCCGCCGCCGTTGCCGTTGACCACGATGTCGCTGAAAAAGAACTTGCGGAAACGCGCCAGCGTGCGGACGTCGTAGAGCACGGCACGTTCGCTCTGCGTGAGATTCTCGAGCACGATTTTGCGACCGGCGCCGAGCAGCAGCGGTTGCGTGATCGAGTACGACAGCAACGACGACGAGTTCGTCTGGTTGTTTCCGGAGAACATCCAGAGCGTATTGTTCGCCAGTTCCAGGGCCACCTGGCCGCCGGTCGGAAGGAGTTGGCGCACACCAAAACGACTCGCGAAATTGAGGTCGTCGCGGACCGAAGGTGTGTTGAGATAGGTCAACGACGACGTTGGCTCATTGCCGTTCAATCCCAGATAACGAACGTTGAATTGAAACCGATCGAACGTCAGCAGCAGCGACGAGAGATAGACTTCTTCGATCTGCGTCTGGTAATCGCGGCTGTGAATGTTGGCCAGCTCGATCGCCTGTTCCAGCGTGAGCTTGTGGATCGTCGGGACCGGCGGACGATCACTCGGCTGGCCTTCCAATTCCTCGGCAGGTCGCTCCCACCCGGCCTGGGCGACCGCCGGTTCGAGATCGAAGTTCTGCAGCCACTGGGGATTCTCCACCGTCATCGATTCGCCGAACGTATGCCAGCTCTTGTAGCCGGGAATCTTGTCGACCACATGCATGTAGATATGGGCGGCAGGATCGTCCGGAGGAAGAGGCGGGCGGTCGGGATTGGCGTCGTCAAAGAAGCGGCTGCGCGGGTCAGCTTCCACAGTCACCCGAGGCAAATCCCAGCGCGGGTCCTGCGTTTTTTCGAGGAGCTGGTTGTAGGTGTCGAAGTCCGCCTGCGACCGCCAGAACATCCGCGAACAACCGACCTGCGCCGCGACGAGGACCAACACGATCAGGGCGCCCGCAGTTCGCGAGCGCGAACGAGTGTCGCAAGTCATTGAAGCAGCGACTGTTACAGCCATCGGTGCAGTGATCCACGAAGCTCAGCGCAGAAGCCGCCCGCAACGCCTGGTGCGGCTTCATCGGAGTTCTTCGGAATCGATACAACCGGCACTCAAGTCAAATTTGGAAAACTCGACGCGATCTTCCCAGGTCGCCAGCGGGGGAGTGCGGGAACGGGGCAATGCGGGAGAGGGGGAGTTCGGGAGTACGGGAGTAGGCGAGTACGGGACCTCGGTCTCCCACACTCCCACACTCCCACACTCCCACACTCCCACACTCCCACACAGTTAATCGTGCCCCTCCACCAGCGGCCCATCGTCGGCGGACTCAGCGGCGGCGATGAGCGCTCGGGCATGATCTGCTTCGCGAGCCGGAACGAGCACGCGCGGCGCCGTCGACCATCCCGCTGGGATTACGCCCACACCGCCGGTCAGTTCATCTCCGTCCACGAACGCCGGTATGCCGGCCCCTTGCAAGAAGTGCGCGACCAAATGCGCCTGCGGGCCGTTCGCCGCGCGATAGGCTTCGACGAGAGGTTCCTGAGACACTGCATCCACTCCTGAAACGTTCGCGGAAGCCCGCCGCCGTCAGCGCGACCGGTTTGCTCGTCCCACGATCGTACTAGCATCCGTCGCCGTTGGCCCGGCGTCGCATCCCGAGGACCGTTTCCCTCCGCGCGCCGCCGGAGTCGGCGGATCATTTTCGCAGCCGACGCGCACCGCTATCATCCCCCGTTGTCGACCGCTGCGGGTCGTTTTGTGCCAACCGTGACTTGGTGGGGAGTGGATGATGTTTTCCGTGCCTCGACAGGCCTGCTGGTGGCTGATTGCACTTGCGTTCATGATGACTGTGGGAACATTGACGATGGCTGACAACGCCGCCTCGCGTCCGCTGGTTCACAACGTTTACTTCTCGCTGAAGGACGGCAGCCCGGAAAACATCCAGGCCCTCACCGACGCCTGCCACAAGTACCTCAAAGGACACGAGGGAGAGCTGTACTTCGCCGCCGGCCCGGTCGTGGAGGAGCTCAGCCGTCCCGTCAACCAGAAGGATTTCCATGTTTGCCTGTGCGTGGCCTTCAAGGACAAGGCGGCCCACGACGTCTACCAGACGCATCCGCGGCATCTGCAGTTCATCGAAGAAAACAAGCCCACCTGGGGGGGCGTGCGCGTGTTTGACAGTTGGGGGAACTGAGCGTTTCGGCAGGGATCGTGAAACCGCAGTCCAGGAGCCGCCGAGAGGGACCCGCGCGGAAAAGACGCGCGTTTCTCTCGGGGGCTCACCCGCGAAGCGTCGGCTGGTGGGCATGCAGAAACCAGCGGTCCAGGAGCACGTGACGGGCAAACCACGGGGCCGCCATCAGCCAGCGGGCCGCGGCCGTGCGAAGCGGTTCGGGCAGCCATGTCGCCAGGGAAGGCGTCTGCGGAAACCGCGACTGCAACCGCCGCTGATAGTCGGCTCTCAGGTCGCAGGCTGGTCGGGCCAGTGCTTCCAGGATGCTGGCTGCGGCGAGGAGTCCTGATTCGACGGCCGGCCGGATCCCTTCGCCGCTTTGCCGCTCTGCCAGCCCCAGCGCGTCGCCAATCAGCAGCAGCCTCTCGGCGGGAACAGCGGGCCTCAAGGCGGTTCGCAAGTGATAGGCGTGTCCACGAAAGCGTTCCGGCAACGGGCTGGGAATCTTCCCTCGGTCCGTGAGCCAGTGCACGAATTCGTCTACTTTCATCGACAAGTTCGACTCCCCTTCGCGCCCCAGACCGACGTTCAGAAAATTGCCTTTGCGGAAGATCCAGCCATAGCCCTTAAGGTCGGGACAGAAGTACAACTCGGGACGTTCTCCGGCCGCCGAGCACTGCTCCAGGTGCGACTCGGACATCTCGAATTCCACTTCCTGAGCCACCACGGTGGGCAGGTCCGGCGAGGTGACTGCGGCGGCGGGAGAGCCGGCGGCGAACTGACGCGCCACGGGACAAAAGTGTCCTCCAGCCCCGACGACGAAGGGGGCTGCGACAGCATCATTGACGATCCAATCCCCTCCTTCCCGGCGCAGGGAATGAAGGCCTTCCCCCAGACGCAGCCGGGCCTGTGACCGCGCGAGCAGGAAGTGGTCGAATTCGGAGCGGCGGATGCCGTAACTGACGGGACGGTCGTAAACGGTCTCCAGTTCCCGGCCCGCGATGAAGCCCGTGATGAATCGCGTGATGGGCTGCAGGGTTCGCTGCCGCCCATATTCTTCGGCGTCCAATTGCAGCTCTTGCAGGATTGGCGGCGTGATCCATCCCCCGCAGACTTTGTGGCGCGGGAAAGTCGCTTTGTCCAGCACCACAACCTCAATGCCGGCCTGTCGCAGCTTCCAGGCGCACGACGAGCCGGCCGGGCCTCCGCCGACGATCAGCACATCGCAACGGTCCATGGCGACTCCTTGATGATGCAGCCGATCACGTCCGGGAATCGGCGGGTGGGCTGTACCAGTCGGCTCGCGTCGTCAGCAGGGTGTTGTCCGCGGCGCGATTGAAAACCACCTGAAACAACTGCAGATCCCCATTGACGAAGGCGGCGGAAGAGGCCGCCAGATACAGCCGCCACATGCGGACGAACGTTTCGTCGTACATTTCGCGGACACGATCGATGTGTTGTTCGTAACGAGCCAGCCAATCGGCGCAGGTGCGGGCATAGTGGAGCCGCAGGTTTTCCACGTCGAGCACCGAGAAGCCGCTGGACTCGAACAAATCCATCATCTGCCGCAGACTGGGAGGACAGGCCCCGGGAAAGATGTATTTCAGGGTCCAGGGGTCGAGGGCGCGCGCGTAATTGCGGCCGATGGTGTGAATCAGCCCCCGTCCTCGGGGAGCCAGCACGCGATCCATCAGTCGTCCCAGCCCGGCGTATTGTCGCGGACCGACGTGTTCGAGCATCCCGATGGAAACAAAGACGTCGAATTCGCCCGTAATGTGCCGATAGTCGTCATCCAGAAACGTGACGCGTTCCGTCAGACCTTCGTCAACGGCACGCTGCCGGGCGTAGGCGATTTGCTCCTGGGACAAGTTCCAGGCCCGCACGGTCACCCCATAGTGGCGGGCCATGTGCAACGCCAGCGCCCCCCAGCCGCAGCCCGCTTCGGCGACGCGTTCGCCCGGTTTGAGCCGCAGCTTGCGGCAGACGTAGTCGAGCTTTGCCGTCTGGGCCTCATCCAGCGACGCTTGAGGCTGCGGGTAATAGGCGCACGTATAGACGAGCTGGCGATCGAGCCAGATTCGGTAGAAGTCGTTTCCGATGTCGTAATGATGCTCGACGCAGGCACGTGACTGGTGCAGCGAATGGGTCAACCAGGGTCGCCACTGCGACCATGCCGCAGCACGACGTGACGGCGTGCACCGTGACAGGCCGCGGTTGAGCGCCGTAATGACGGCGATCAACTCTCCCTGCACGTCCAACTCGTGGGCCATGTAGGCCTCGCCGAAGCCGATGCGCGGATTCAGGATCAGTCGCCGTAACGCTCTCGGCGTCTGCAGCACAATCCGCCCCTGCGGAGCCGATCGATCTCCCAGGACCGTGCCGTCCCACAACGCGATTTCGACCTCGGGGCTGCCGATGCGGCGAAAGAGGGCATCGACGATGAATCGTTCCCAGACCCAGGTCCGCCTTGAAGAGGAGCGTCCCTGCGGCGTGAGCGGCAACGCCTCCATTCGGGTGGCGGATTCCTCTGCCCCCGCATCTGGGCGTTCCGTCTCCGCGGCGCCCTCCCGATCGCCTGGCGTCATCGTTGCGCCTTCCCGGCGGCTCGTCATCGCGTCACTCCAGCAGGAACCTGACTGGAACGAAAGCAAATCGAAGCAGCAGCGGCACACGAACCGAGGTCGCGTCGCCGAGTCCCGATGTCGACCCTCCGTGAACCCTGAGTGATCCTCCGTGGGAAATCCTGGACAGGAGCGACCAAACCTTCGCGTCGCCCCCCCTCGGTCACTTCGAGTTCGCGGCGCCTCGGGTGAGTTCGAGGAAGCAGACTCGCAGCCGAAAATGTCCGTGCACTCCGCTATTCTGAATGTATCCCGCTGAGTTACGGAATGCACCCATTTTCCTCGCTTCGTCGCCGAGCGACTCCAGACAAGATCTACGCATTCAAAGCGGCGACGTGCGGAGTCAACCGTTCCGCCAGTTGGGCCTCGGTTTCATGGGCAAAGTCCTTGTCGACTTCGCGAACGATGCTCTGCTGGAGCAGCGGACTCCAGGCCTTTCGCAGCACACCGAGGAAGCGGGGTGGTGCGAAGACGATCAGGCGATCGAAGCGGTGCTCCTGTCGAGCCCGCTCCAGATGGTCCGCCACCTCCGCAGCGAAACGCACTTCCTCGAGTTGCTGGGGATCGGTATGCGGCTCCACCGCGGTGCGCGCGCCGCCTTGCATCTGAAATCGGCCGGGCTCGGCGCTCTCGCGCTCCTGGCGAGACTCCCGGCTTTCGGGATGCACCAGCGTCGTCAAGGTCGCCAGCACCGGCGGCTCCGCCTGCCGTAAATGGAACACCCGCGCACGGCTGCCGTCGGCGACCAGAATCCAATCCACGGACATGGGAACTCTCCTGGAATTGACAATGACCTCAGGCGTGACTTTCCGCAGCGACCGCCATTACGGAAGTCGGCTCCAGCGCGATCCCGGCCCTGATGGTCAACACGGG
The DNA here is from genome assembly GCA_033762515.1 of Planctomycetaceae bacterium. Taxonomy (GTDB): domain Bacteria; phylum Planctomycetota; class Planctomycetia; order Planctomycetales; family Planctomycetaceae; genus DSVQ01. Next base: position 5,942 of record JANRLN010000180.1, on the reverse strand, counting down.
GCAGGGGGCATTGCGGACGACATATTCCGCCACACTCCCCATCAACATGCGCACCACGCCGGTGCGGCCGTGCGTTCCCATGACGATCAGGTCGGCATGCGTCTCGCCGGCGACATGGACAATGCCCGCCCCGGGATCGCCGATTTCGACGATCAACTCGACCGGAACATCATTCACGCGCTCCGCCAGCAGCGACAACTCCCGTTTCATCTCAGTCGCCAGCACTGCCGCGTCGGCGAGGGGAAGGTACGCGTCCACCGTGTATGGGGGCGAAAGGACGAACGCCGTCAGAATCAATTTGGCCCCCGTATCGCGGGCCAGCGAACGGGCAATCTGCAGAGCCGGCTCGGCAGCTAGCGACAAATCGGTGGGACAGACGATCGTTTGACAGCGAAACATGATCGAGTCTCCTCTCCTGTCAGAATCCATCGACCCGCCGCACGGGTCTCGTGCCGGTTGTTGATCCATGCTGTGCGGCGGGTCGACATTCCCTCGAAACGATCGTGAACGGCGGGCACACCCATTCAACCCTTGACGGGAATCTTGCGGCCTTTGCCGTCAGGCGTCTTCGGGAGCATCACGGTCAACACCCCCTTCGCGTACTGGGCCTCGATGCGATCGGCGTCGACGTAGTCGGGAATCGTCATCGCCCGGTAGAACTCCGTCGATGTGAACGACTGCTGTTCCGACGACTTTTCCTCCTGCGACTTCTTCGCCTGCAGGACCAACTGGTCGCCGCGGAGCTCGACATCGAAGTCGCCGAGATCGAATCCCGGCGCCTCCGCCGTGATCACGTAGGCGTCCGGGGTGTCCTCAACCCCGAAGGCCCAGCGCATATCGGTCCGTTCCGCGTTCCACAGGGCCGGCATTTCCGTGAAGTATTTGTTCCACAGGTCATCGAACTCCTGACGCAGTCGATTGAGCGGCATCAATCCAAAGTCGCGCCACGGATCGCGCTGTCCCGCCGGGAGATTTTTCCCCTCTTCCGTTTTCTTTTCTGCAACCGCAGTCCCCATGATTAAGACTCCTTCGATCATGTCCGATTCAGATCCCAGAACCCTTCTGAGATCCAGGATCCACTGTGCAGCAACGCGTTCGCCGCGGCATCCGGTGAAGTCCTCGAATCGCAGTCAGGCTTTCCCCGATGCAAAGCCCGCGAATTCGTCATGCGGGCCGTCGGTCCGCAGCTTCGCCGCCGCGGTGACTGGGCTTGCGAATCGGGTGATCTCAGTGCCGCCGGATCTCGTTGTCCCTATTGAGAGAGAGGCCCAATTCCGACGGTGATTGAGAGGGTCTCAATCACGGGCCTCCCAGAGGAGTGCGGCATGGGGTGCTTGAATCCAGTAGCGGAAGGCCGTTCCGTGACCGGTGGGAGCTTCGAGATCCGGTCCAGCCGCCTCAACGGGGCGGGCTGATCCTGCCAATGGGGAACCACGACTCCCCCGCTCACGGAATGGAAGGGGCTCCATGACAAGGCGATCGCCGACATCGGCGACCGCCTTGCTTCGTGGTTCACTCACGAAGATGGGCTGCAGGGAAAACGTGCGAGTTTCTAGGGAGTGAACGTCTTCACTTCAAGCGAATTCTCGATCCGCGCGTGCTGACCAACTCGCTCGCGCAGCTGCACCTGAGCCATCTGCTTCAGGAAGTAGGTCGGCACCTTGCCGCTGAGTCGAACTCCGCCGGGAATCGGGTGACACTCGACCGCGCGCAGCGCCGGGTAGACCGAGTCGCCCAGCGTCGGCCGGGATTCGGTCGCGGATTCGCAGGTGTCGGATTCGGCAAACGCGGACCGAAGTTCCGGCGCTCGAACCGGGAATTCGAGAATCGGCATGGGAGTGACTTTCCGTAAACTGACGGGCGGGAACGAGGTTCACAGACGCGTCGAACTAAAATCCCACACCCGCGGGACGGCGTCGGGTGGAGCGAACGGCCGCCTCCACAGCCGAAATCAGAGTCTTCCCGTGGAACGGTTTGCGCAGCCACAACCGGTTGGTGTCGCCCGGTTCCAGGTCCAGCGATCCGTCGACCAACATCACCACGGCGACGGGCGAAAATGCTTCTTCCTGCAACCAGGCGGCGACCCCATCCCCCCCTCCCCAGGGGAGTTGATGGTCGATCACCGCCGCATCGGGCCAGGACTCGCGAAGTTTCCCCAGGCACTCCAGGCCGCTTTGAGCTTTATGGACGACGTATCCCGCCATGGACAGCTGGGCGACCATGGCGTCGAGCAAAATGACATTTCGTTCGGCCACGAGGACGGAAGTGGGCATCGAAGACGGCTCCTGGGGCGGTTCAATTGTGGGGGAGGCTGCGAGTTCAGCAACGGACCGTCGCACGATCCCGATGTGAACCGCCGAAGTTTATGCGGTGCGACTTCGACGTTGCGCCCGGAGTTTCCCCTTCCTGAACATCGGGGAATCCCCGATACGACCGCCGTCTCCTCGAAATGGCGGCCCGGGTTGATTGTCGGTCGCGTGCAGACCGTCCATGCTGAAGCCGTTTCGTGAAGAACGACAACTGCCCAAGGTCGAATCCCCTCACTCCCGAGGTCAGCATGTCGAACCCGATCGAGGCCGGTGAATCCACCAGCCGCCAGGGGGCTGAGGAATGGCTGGATAATCATCCGGCGCGCGAGCTGGTCGAAACGATGCGCCATCCGTTGCTGGTCCTCGATCGAGGCCTCAGAGTCCGCCTCACCAACGAAAAATTCCGACAGATATTCCAGGTCACTCGGGAGGAAACCACCGGCAAACTGCTGTTCGAGTTGGGAGACCATGAATGGAACGTCCCGGAGTTGCGGGCGCTGTTCGACGAAGTGCTGGGCCGCCGGGAGCATCTTGAACAACTGGAAATCGCGTGCAACTTCGCTCGCGCGGGGCGTCGAAATCTGGTGATCACGGTGCGACGGATGCTGCGAGGCGCCGAAGGCCCCCCCGAGCTGCTGCTGGTGGCCATCGAAGACGTCACGGAACTCCGCAACATGATGCAAACCGTGTTGGAGCTCGAATCGCGGATGCAGGCGGTGGTCCATACCGCGCCCGATGCCGTCATCACCATCGACGAACAGGGCCGCATGGAGACTGTCAACCCTGCCGTGGAGCGAATGTTCGGCTACTCGGCGGCGGAATTGATCGGCCGGAACGTTTCCACCTTGATGCCGACCCCTTTCCGGGAAGCCCACAACGGCTACCTGCAGAATTATCTCGAAACCGGCGTCGCCAGAATCATTGGCGTCGGTCGCGAAGTGCAGGGACTGCGCAAGGATGGAACCGTATTCCCCATGGATCTGGGGGTTTCCGAATTCCGTCGCGGCAACCATCGCGGGTTCGCCGGCATCCTCCGCGACGCGTCGCAACGCAAAGAGCTGGAACGGGAAATCGTCGAAATCGCCGTTCGCGAGCAGCGACGGATCGGTCAGGATCTCCATGACAGCACCGGCCAGGAACTGACCGGGTTGGGGTTTTTGGCATACGATCTGGCCGAACGGCTGCGGGAAGAAGGGCATCCCCTCTCCGCGAAGGCGCAGCGGCTGGTCGCCGGTCTGGATCGCGTGCTGGGGCAGGTCCGGCGGTTTTCACGCGGGCTCGCGCCGGTGAACGTCGACGCCGACGGTCTGCGCGCCGCCCTCACGCGGCTTGCAGGGGACATTCGCGCCGATACCGGCATTGCGTGTACCGTGACTCACGACCCGCGTGTTGAGATTCGCGACAACGCCGTCGCCTCGCACCTGTTTCGCATCGCCCAGGAAGCCGTCTCCAATGCGGTGCGCTATGCGCAGCCGCAGTCCATTCGCCTGAGCCTGACCTATGATGACCACAACGCCGTCCGCCTCTGCATCGAAGACGACGGCGCAGGCATCGCCGACCTGAAACAGGCCAGGGCCTCCGGGCTCGGCCTGCGAATCATGAATTACCGTGCCGAGTTGATCGGCGGGACCCTGCAGATTCAGACTGCGCAGCCCGGCGGAACTCGTGTCTCCTGCACCCTTCCCAGAAATCCGAACGATGACGCAACCATCTCCGCGGCCGCCGGCCCCGACCGCCAGGATCCTGCTGGTCGATGATCATCCCCTCGTCCGCGAAGGACTCACGTTGCGGATCTCGCGACAGCCGAATCTCTCGGTCTGCGGCGAAGCGTCAACCCTCGCCGAAGCCCTGCAGCAGTTCGAGCAGCACCGCCCCGATCTGGTCATCGTCGACATCACGTTGAAAGACGGCAACGGCCTGGACCTGATCCAGCGACTGAAAAGCCGCGAACCCGCCGTGCGCATCCTCGTTCTCTCCATGCACGATGAAAGCGTCTACGCCGAACGGGCCTTGCGCGCCGGCGCACTCGGCTACATCAACAAGCAGGAGGCCCGCGAACTCGTGATCGACGCCATCCTCCGCGTGCTGGAAGGCAAGCTCTATCTCAGCCCGGCGGCTCAGGAACGCCTCCTCACCGTCGCCAGCCGCGGGCCGGAAGAACTCCTGCGCCCCGCCGTCTCCACGCTCACCAACCGTGAACTCGAAGTCTTCGAAGCCATCGGCCGCGGCCTGACCACCAGCGAAATCGCCAAGCAACTGCACCTCAGCATCAAGACCGTGGAAACCCATCGGCAACGGGTGAAGGCCAAGCTGAATCTCACCACCTCGGCCGAACTCGCCCGCGAAGCCGTGCAATGGGTCCTGACGCAATCCTGAACCGCGGCGCTGCGCCCCGCGACCGCCCCGGACCTGGCGATTCATCCGGGCCTCGCCCATCCCACACTGGCGAACTCCCGCTTCCCTCGCCGATAATTCCATCGACGGAACTTGATGCACAGAAACTCGCGGGAAGTGAGCGGCAATGTTGACCTGTCTGGGACCCGGCCAACGCTACTGCGACGGCGTGTCGCGACGATCGTTTCTCCAGATCGGCGGCCTCGCCGTCGGCGGTTTGACCCTCGCCGACGTCCTCCGCGCCGAGTCCGCCTCCGCCACGCGCGGGCACAAAGCCGTCATCATGGTCTACCTCTCCGGCGGGCTCCCCCATCAGGACACCTTCGACCTGAAACCGAACGCCCCGCGCGAAGTCCGCGGCGAATTCCAGCCGATCCCCACCGTCGTCCCCGGCATCGAGATCTGCGAGCATCTCCCCAAACTCGCCGCCGTGATGGACAAGTGCAGCATCGTCCGCTCGATCGTCGGCCAGCGCGACGAACACTCCAGCTTTCAGAACCTCACCGGCTACACGATGGGGGAAGTGGAGCGCAGCCAATACCCCAACTTCGGCTCTGCCGTCGCCCGCGTCCTCGGAGCCGTCGACCCCATCACGCCGCCGTTCGTCGACCTGTTCCCAAAAATGCAGCACCGCCCCTACAACAGTTGCGGCGCGGGCTACCTCGGCAGCGCGTATAACCAGGTGCGGGCCGATGGCGAAGACCTGGCCAGCATGCAGTTGCGGTACATCGAAACGCTCCATTTCCAGAACCGTCAGCAGTTGCTCGCTCAACTCGACGCCTTCCGCCGCGACGCCGACGTCCGCCCGGTTGACAACGTCGCCGAGAACTACCGCCGGGCGTTCGACGTCCTCACCTCCTCGAAAATCGTCGACGCGCTCGACGCAACGAAAGCCGACCCCAAGGTCCGCGAACGCTACGGCCTCGGCTCGTCAAAGCATCTCGGCGACGGCGCCCCGCTGTGGAACGACCAGCTCCTCATCGCCCGCCGCCTGGTGGAAGCGGGCGTCCGCGTGGTGACGGTCGCCTACGGCTTCTGGGACACCCACGGCAACAACTTCGGCCACATGAAGCAGCACCTGCCGACGGTCGACGCCGGCCTGTCGGCCCTCATCCAGGACCTGCACGACCGGGGCCTCGACCAGGACGTTTCCCTCGTCGTCTGGGGCGAATTCGGCCGCACGCCGAAGATCAACAACAACGCCGGCCGCGACCACTGGGCCCCGGTCCAATCAGCCCT
>JANRLN010000179.1:0-2679 GCA_033762515.1 Planctomycetaceae bacterium | reverse complement strand
TCGACCCCGATAATTTTATCTTCGTCGAATTCCTCGGAACGGAGTTCCTGAATGCGATAGTCCGTGAGACTGAACAGCGGGATTGGGGCATTCAATGAGGTGAGTTTTAATGCCGCCGTATGATCTGTTGCGGCGTCCGCTTCGGCAACTAGTTCCGGTCCGACAAGCACTACGCAGACTACCGCCACGACCTCACCGCCAAGATGCGTGACAATCTCCGCCAAGTGCGACACTAGCCGAGTCGAAGCCACAACGTCCGTCAGGATCAGCACCCGTTCTCCCGCGAAATTCAGAGGGGATCGACGATCCGCCGTCAGAAACGGGAAGTATGGCAGGAATTCGACTCGGACACGCTCTTGCTCACTCTCGATTCGAGAGTGAACCTGATCCAGCAGATGCTTTGCGGAGTCAGTAGAAGTGACAATTGTGCCAAATGGCTGACTTTCTCGAATGGAGCGAATTCGTCGCGAAAGATATTCGAGAATCGTCTTCCTTTCTGACAATGCGTCGTCGAGGGAATCGCCGAAGACATCACGGTCATCGAAGATCTCCCACAGCGAAACAAACTCGCGCTGGATACGCGCTGACGACCCGAGTCGAAACGCAGCTCGTTCGGTTTGCGGGCGCCCTAGACGCTCATGAAACCAACGATTGGCGTCGAGGATGACTCGCGGCCGGGACTTGAGGATCTCACGGAGCCAAGTTCGCCATGACCCAAACTCGTGTTGCGTCGCGTCGATGGATGCATCGGTTTTCATGTTTGTTATTTTCATAATGTTGAAGATCTACCAGTTCGGTGACGAATCCCAGAAATCGAACAGTGCTACCGGTATTACACCTAAACTGCGAGGTTCATGGCTAGTGAACACCAGCCCATTCGGCGAGTCACCGGTATGGGGCAGAGTTTCACTCAGGCCGTTCCAGGTATCTTCAGCGTCGACGATGAATCCATCGCCTAAATTAATCCAGAGCGGAGCATCCGATCCCGGCGATCTGTCAAATGGAAGAAACTCTTGCAGAATTCATTTGCCGCCGCCGCAATTTGTGCGATAGCTTGAGGTGCGCTCAGGCGTCCACCGGGGGCGGAGGTTAATGGATGGCGGTCTCAGTTTCGTGTCCAGAGTGCGGCAAGGCGTTGAAAGCGCCGGAAGAAATGGCGGGCAAGCGGGTGCGGTGCCCCGGCTGCCAGCATGCGTTTCGGCTGCCGGCTGCGGCCGCCGCCGAGGACTTCGACATCCGGGAGAGAACGGCCGCCCCGGACGATGAGTTCCCCGATCTTTCGGACGTGCTCGGCCGAACCACCGAGATGCCGCCCGACGGCGATGAACTTGCAGAATTTCCAGCCCTTCGTTCACGGACGCCGTCGGCCCCCGGCGAAAGTTTTGTAAGGCCGCATGTTGCCCGACCGCGGGTCGGGCAGAAATTGACGTCGATCCCCGCGAACCCGCCGAAGACCAAACAACCGGCGCGATTTCAGGTGACGGGGGCTTGGCTGGTCCTGATCCTGTTTCTCCCCCTCGCGATCAGCATCCTGCTCCCTGGACGCGATCCTGAGGAGCTGCTCGAAGAGCTCCTTCGCGACCATCCAGAAATCGAGGAACGCATTTCAGCGGCGACGAGTAAGGCGGAATTCCTGGCGGCGCTGCCCGAGGGCCGTTTTCCCGGAGCCCACCTGTCGCACGACAGTCTTGGCCATTGGATCTATGCGTCGATTTCGCTGCTTGTCTACTGGGGGATGTTGGGCGTCGTGTGGCGTGAAAAAACCGCCGGGCCGGGCACACTTCTCATCACCGGGGTCGTGACGGGGACGCTGGGGATCCTGCTGCTGCTCGCCTTTCAATTCCTGGCCATGCTGACGCAGGGGGTGATGATCTGGGGACGCGGCATCGGGGCGTTGATCTTCCTGGTGATCAAATTCATAGGCTACTCGTACGCCTGCGCGGAGGACCCCGAGAGTTCGCTCGTCGGCAGTTTTATGGGCTTCACCTGCGGCGTCGGCCTGTGCGAAGAACTCATCAAGGCATTGCCGATTGTGGTCTATCTCAACTCCGGCCAGAAAACGACCTGGCGGGGAGCGTGCCTGATGGGACTCGCCACCGGCATCGGCTTCGGCGTCTCCGAGGGGATTCACTATTCCGCCGAATACTACAACGGAATCGCCACGGGCCTGACGTACGCCGTGCGATTCTGTTCGTGCGTCGCCCTGCACGCGATCTGGTCTTCCGCAGTCGCGCTGCTGATGTACAACAACCAGGACTGGCTGCAGGAATTCAGTTGGGAGTCGTCGGCGATGTTCGTCGTGAACTACCTCTTGATCGCCATGCTGCTGCACGGGTTGTACGACACGCTGCTCAAGAAACACTTCGAGATCGGCGCGCTACTGGTGGCCTTCGCCAGCTTCGGCTGGTGGCTCTGGATCATTTCCAGCCACGCCCAAAAATCACGCCGCAAGTCGGCTGCCGCGGGCTGACCGCGACGCTCCCCGTCGCGGTGGGAATCGCTGGTTGCCCAGCGAAGCTTGTGGTCACCAATGAACCGGTCAGGGGGGGCATGGACCTCAGCCGTGACGTCACGCGCTGTTCTGAGGCAGCGCGTAGGAGACCTTGTTCTCGTTCACCGCCACATAACCCTTGGACTGCAACTGCGTCACAATCTCGGAGACTTCTTCATCCGGGAGTT
>JANRLN010000178.1:0-24045 GCA_033762515.1 Planctomycetaceae bacterium | reverse complement strand
CGTGCTGGATATCTACACGCCGGAAACGCCCGCGGGCAAGAGCCTGCCGGTCATGTTCTGGATTCACGGCGGCGGCTGGGAGGTGGGGGACAAGAGCGATGTGGCCCTCAAGCCCAAGGTGCTGGTGGAGCGGGGATTTGTGTTTGTGTCGACGAATTACCGTTTGCTGCCGGAAGTGACGATGGAAGAGCTGACTTCCGACGTCGCCAAGTCGCTGGGCTGGGTGCACCAGAATATCGCGAAGTATGGCGGCGACCCGCAGCGGATCTTCGTGGGGGGCCATTCCGCGGGCGCTCAACTGGCGGCGCTGATCTGCATCGACGAGCGTTATCTCCAGAAAGAGGGAGTGCCGTTCCGCGTGCTCAAGGGGTGCATTCCCGTCGACGGCGACACCTACGACATCCCCAAGATCATCATGACGGCCGAGCATCGGCAGACGCTTTACGGCGGCAAGATGTTCACGTTCGGCCATCGCCAGAAGTTCGGGAACGACCCGGAGAAACACGTGGATTTCTCGGCGGTCACGCACGTCGCCAAAGACAAGCACATTCATCCATTTCTGCTCCTGTACTTCCCCGGCAATCCCGACACGCGGGCCCAGGCCCAATTGCTGGAGAGCGTGCTGCGGGCGGCCGACATCCCCGCCAAAGCCTACGGCAAGTCCGACAGCAACCACAGCCGTCTGAACAACGACCTCGGCCAGCCGGACGACCCCGCGACGGCGGAGCTGTATCAGTTTCTCGACCCGCTCATTGGTCGGGGCGAGTAAGGCAACTCCGCAGGAGACGCGAGGTTCGCCGCGCGACGACGTCCCTTCTTGACTACTCTTCGTTCAAGGGGCGGGGGCGGTAACGGGGGTTTCCTGCTCGCGTTTCGCAACCGCTTCCAGGTGTGATTGGGCCGCAGCCAACAGGACGTCGTCTTCAATGTCCCACACGTCCTGTGCAGCCCAGCCGGCAATATTGGTGAGGAGCTGCCCCAGGCGCCAGGCAGGATAGCGACGACGCAATTCGATCAAAATTTCCAACAGGTCATCTGGTTTCGGGGCGATCATGGCAGCTTCTCCTTGACCTTCGGCGTCCGCGTAAGATCCAACTGCGGCAGGTCGGCGATCACCTCGACCACCACCAATTCTCCCGGTCGCAATTTTGCCGCGCGTGTGGCGCGCGTCACCCCATCGTTGAGTCGCAACTGCCCATCCCGGCCGCGCACCACCAGCAGCGGCGGCATTCCGCGGAGTGCGTCTCCGTAACGAGCAATCTGACGCACCAATTTGCCCGGATCCGCACCCTGCGATCGACTCGACGGGAGATACAATTCCGCCGGATCGACCGTGAGAAACTCCCGCATCGCCGCCTCAATCCGATCGACGCAGTTACCCGCCGCATCATCATACCCCGCTGTCGATTCGAGGCGAATGCGAACTTGCGTCAGTTTCTGGACCCGCCGGCGGGTCGGGGGCGGCGCCGACTCCGGGGATGGGTGTTCGCGGCACGTCTCTACAGCAACCGTCGCAGATGCCGTTGGCTGGCGGCGTCGAGTTGCTGCACCTGGGCGATCTGGTAGCGCAGGCCGGTCGAGTCGGCGATGAGGACTTTGCCGTCGGAGAGCCTGCGGACGTCGTCTTCGCTGTCGATGGAGACCGTCGCCGGGCCGCGGTTGGTGGAGACCGTCCAGACGCAGGGCGGATAGGGATGCGTCGCCTTCTCGATCTGCTCGATCACGGGCACGAACTCGCGGGCTGCAAGAGCCTGTTCCAATCGCGTGCGGACCGCCGCCGGCACCTCGCTCAGCGTGGCGAGGCAGGCGACTTCGTGACCTTCGGCGTTGACCAGGACCACCCACTCGTGACGGTCGGTCCAGGGAAAGGCGCGGATCGGTTCGACGCCGACGTGCTGAGACCCGTCGGAGAGCGTCGCCACGAGCCGCCCCCACGCGTCGTCCGCAAGAGCGGAGAGGGCGCCGGCGACGGGAGTCGAAGTCGTCATGTTGTCAGCCGCAAGAGGGCAGATTCCGAGTGGCCATCACGCTCCGCGTGATGAGCGGGACGGCACACACGCCTTCCGATGCAGAATCGAATTGATAGCGGAAGTCACGATGGCGTTCCTGCGGGGTGTTCGTCCAGCGTGGCCCTGCTCATCACGCGGAGCGTGATGGCTACTTTGGTCGCTCCCAGGCAGAGCCTGCGAACACGGATACGGTATGTAGCCATCACGCTCCGCGTGATGAGCGTGCGGGGCACACGCCCTCCGATGCAGAATCGAATTGATAGCGGAAGTCACGATGGCGTTCCTGCGGGGTGTTCGTCCAGCGTGGCCCTGCTCATCACGCGGAGCGTGATGGCTACTCTCAACTCTCAACTCTCAACTCTCAACCCTCTACCGCACCGACACCGCCGCTTCGGCAGGGGGCATTGTGACCGCCAGGGAACCGAGTTTCTGCTGCACGAAGGTGATGGCGGCTTCCACCTGGTCGGCCTGGATCAGCAGGAGATCGCCCGGCTGCAGCATCTTGAGGGACATTTCGATGGCGGTGAACTCGCCCCGCGTTTCGGTGTGCGACTTCAACCGCCGACCTTGTGCCATCCCCTGCTTCATCAGGCGGATCACCTCGCCGTCGGCGCGGCCGCGCGTGCAGGCGTCTTCGTAAAGCACCCAGTGATCGAAGCCGTCGGCGATCAACTCCGCCTGCTGGATGATGTCGGCGTCGCGACGGTCCCCCGCGGCGGTGTAGACGATCAGCCGGCGTTCGTGCGGCATTTTGTCGAACGTTTCGAGCAGCGCTTCGAGGGCCGACGTGTTGTGCCCGTAGTCGACGACGATCGTCGCCCCGTTGCACCGCGTGACGTTGAACCGCGCGGGGACGGTGGTGGCATTGTTGACGAACGTTTCCAGCGCATAGCGGATCGTCTGGAACGGGACCCCGAGCGTCCAGGCGCCCGCGGCCGCCGCCATCGCGTTCTGCACCTGGAAACCAATCAGGCCGCACATCGTCAGCGGGATCGCCGCGAGGTCGGCGATCTTGGCTTCCCAATCCCCCTCGGCGGCGACGAGGGACTCGTTATGGGCATAGACCACTTTGCCGCCGCGGGCGCGGTGCGCCCGCAAGACCGGGTGATCGGCCGACTGGGCGAACATCAGCACCTTGCCGGGGCAGTGCTCGGCCATCGCCGCGACCAGCGGGTCTTCCGCATTGAGAACGGCATGTCCGTTCGGGGCGACGTTCTCGACGATCACGCGTTTGACCCGCGCCAATTGTTCGAGCGTGTCGATGCCGTTCAGGCCGAGGTGATCTCCCTGTCCGATGTTCGTCACGATCGAGACGTCGGAGCGGTCGAAGCCCAGGCCCTCCCGCAGGATTCCCCCGCGGGCGGTCTCCAGGACGGCGGCGTCGACCAGCGGATTCGACAGCACGTTCCGCGCACTCTTGGGTCCGCTGCAGTCGCCCGAGTCGATGCGGCGATCGTCGATGAAGACCCCGTCGGTGCAGGTCATGCCCGTGCGCTTCCCCCAGCAGCGCAGGATATGCGCCGTGAGCCGCGTGGTCGTCGTCTTGCCGTTGACCCCGGTGACGGCGACGACCGGAATGCGGCCGGTTTCGCCCACGGGGAAGAGCATCTCGATCACGGCCTCGCCCACCGGGCGTCCCTGGCCCGAGGAGGGTTCCAGGTGCATCCGCAGCCCGGGGGCCGCATTGATCTCGATGATCTTGCCGCGCTGCTGTTCCAGCGGCTGGCTGATGTCGGAGGCGATGACGTCGACGCCGGCGATGTCCAGGCCCACCATGCGGACGGCGTCGATGGCGCGGGCCGTCACTTCCGGGTGGACCAAGTCGGTCACATCGGCGGCGGAGCCTCCCGTGCTGAGGTTGGCATTGCGCCGCAGCAGCACAATCTGCCCGGCGGCCGGGACCGACGCGGTCGTCAGACCCTGTTCCGCGAGGACGCCGACGGCGGTGGCGTCGAGGGGAATCTTGCTCAAAGAGGTGGCGTGGTCCTCGCCGCGGCGAGGATCGAGGTTGGTCTCGTGCACCAGTTCGGCCACGGTGCGTCGACCGTCCCCCGTCACCAGGGGCGGTTCCCGCCGCGCGGCGGCCACGAGCCGATTGTTGATGATGAGCAGCCGATAGTCCGCGCCCGGGGCGTACTCTTCCACGAGGATGCGGTCGTAGCGCGCCGCGGCCACCTGGTAGGCGGCTGCGACCTGTTCACGGGTGGTGAGGTTGCAGGCGACGCCGCGCCCCTGGCTGCCGTCCTGCGGCTTGACGACCACCGGGATGCCGATTTCCAGTGCGGCGGTCCAGGCGTCCTCGGCGCTGGAGACTTCCCGCCCGCGGGGAACCGGGGCGCCCACGGCTTCCAGCATCTGCTTCGTGAGTTGCTTATCCTGCACGATCTGCTCGGCGATCGCCGACGTGCGGTCGGTCTCGGCGGCGAGAATCTTCCGCTGTTTCGATCCGAAGCCGAACTGCACGAGGCTGTGCTGGTTCAGGCGACGGAAGGGAATTCCCCGTTTGACGGCGGCGCGGACGATCGATCCGGTGCTCGGTCCCAGCCGGATCTGCTGATCCAGCGACCGCAGCGCGGCGACTTCCCCGATCACATCGATGGGGCGACCGTCGGTGACGGCGGAGAACAACTGCTCCGCCAGCGCCAGGGCGCGCCGACCGACCGGTTCTTCGCGATATTCGACGGCAACGCGGAAGGTTCCCGGCTCCGACGTCTCGACGACGCGGGCGAACTTCACGTCCGACCCGGCGATTTCCTGCAGGCTCAACACGGCGCCGGCAAACCAGCCGGCGATGTCTCCGAGGCTTCCCGGGACCGCGCCGATTCCCGCGTCGCGATTCCACTGCACCAGGTCGAGCGACGACGGCAGCAGCCGCGCCAGCCCCTCACGCAATCGTTGCCAGCGAACGAGATGACCGTCGCTCGGCAAGTCCAGCCAGGCATCCAACACGGTGGACGAGGTCCACACATTCGGCCCGCGCAACGCTCGCACGTTCCGCAGTTGCATACAACATCCTTTTCACGGACACGTTCGCGGACGGGCAGAACACGATCGATGACGCTTCGATCGCCGCTCGTCGTCGCCGACCGAGTCTCACTCCCGGTTGCGGCGTACAACTGGCATCCTGGAAGAGCACACGGCCGAAACCGCGAGTCCCTCCGTCCACGAGAAATTTTCCTCAATGCACCCAGGCCCAAAAGCCCAAGCACACTCGATTCCCCTCAACTCTCAGCCCTCAGCCCTTAGCCCTCGGCTTTTGGCTCTCAGCTCTTGGCTCTCAGCTCTTGGCTCTTGGCTCTTAGCCCTCAGCCCCCCTACAACACCACTTCCGCCGCCGTCCCGGCGGCGGGAAGCCCCACCCCGGTCGCGCCCGGCAGTTCCACCCCTGCCAGTCGCTGCAGCTTCTTCACCGTGGCGGCGATGCTCGAGGACTGCACCACCAGCAGGTCCCCCTCCAGCATCGATTGCCAGGCCTCGTCAACCGCGGCGTCCCACGCCGCAACCACCCGCACCTGTCGACAACGGGTCGCTTCGCGCAACCCTTCCTGAAGCAGCGCCGTCACCGCACCCGCGGGCCGTTCGGCGCTCGCATCGATTTCACACAGCACTGCGGCGTCAAACGCCTCGCCCACACGCTTCCCCTGAGCCACGATGTCGGCATCGCGGCGATCCTTCTCCGCCGAGTAAACGATGGTGCGGGAACGGTGCGGAAACGCCTCGACCGCGTCAATCAGCGAATCGAGTGCCGAAACATTGCGACCGTCAAACGCCACCAGGGTTTTGCCCCCGCATTCGAGCACGCTGAACCGGGCCGGGTTGTCGATCAGGTTCCCCTGAAACGCCAGCAGCGTCTCGCGAATCACGAGTTGCGGCACCTGCAGACCCCAGGCCGCCGCCGTCGCCGCGAGGACGTTTTCGACCTGGAAACGCACCCGCCCGCCGTGGGTGCAGGGGACGGCGTCGAGATCCAGCAGCGGTAATTCCTGCAATCCGTTGCACAGCAGGACCTCCCCGCGATCGGCCACCACCGCCCGCCGGCCCGCTTCCCGATGAGTGCGGACCACCGGGTGCTGCGCATCGCTGGAAAAGAAAATCACGTCCCCGGCGGAAAGCTCTGCCATCTTCGCCGCCAGCGGGTCCCGCGCGTTCAAGACCGCGGCTCCTGTAGGCAGCACCACGTCCACGAGGGTTCGCTTCACCTTGAACATGTCTTCGGGGGTCTGAATGTCGTACTGACCCAGGTGGTCGGCGGCGGCGATGTTGGTCACGACGGCCGCATCGCATTTATCAAAACCGAGACCTTCCCGCAGAATGCCCCCGCGGGCGCATTCAAACACAGCCGCCTCCACCGCGGGATTCATCAGCACTTTGCGGGCGCTTTGCGGACCGGCGCAGTCGCCGCGATCAATGACGCGGCCGTCGACGAACACGCCGTCCGTGCACGTCATCCCCACACAGAACCCGGCCTGCGACAGCATCAACGCGATCAGGCGGGTGGTGGTCGTTTTACCGTTGGTCCCGGTGACGCAGGCGATGGGAATGCGACCGTTTTCGCCGGGCGGAAACATGGTGTCGACAATCGCCTGCCCGACGGGGCGCGGCTTGCCCGTGAGGGGCCGCAGGTGCGGCAGCAAACCCGGTCCGGCGTTCACCTCGACAATGGCCCCCCCCTGCACTTCGAGGGGCTGCGAGATGTCGTTCGCCACCAGATCGATGCCGGCGATGTCGAGCCCCACGACCTTCGCGGCGACGACCGCGTGCTCGGCCACTGACGGATGCACCAGATCGGTCACGTCGTCCGAGAGATTGTCGTTCCGCCTCACGAGCACCCGCTCTCCGGGGCGGAGGACGTCGCCCGGCTGACGCCCCTGATTCTGCAGTTCCGTCAACGTCAACGCATCAAGCAGCACCGGATTGAGGGGGCAGGCCTCGTCGTCGCCGCGACGCGGATCGGCGTTGATCTGCGACTCAATCAATTCCGCGATCGTATGTTCGCCGTCTCCCGCGACGACGGCGGCCTCGCCGCGCGTGGCGGCGGCCAGCTTCCCGCCGATCACCAGCAATCGATGTTCATGACCGGGAACGAACTGTTCGACGAGAACTCCCGAGCCTTCCTTCATCGCGGCATCGTAGGCCGCCAGCACCAGTTCGCGCTCCCGCAGGTCCATAAAGACCCCGCGGCCGTGATTGGCGTCGAGGGGTTTCACGACGACGGAACCGTCAATTTCTTCCGCCGCGGTCCACGAATCCTCCCGATCGACGACCTGCCGGCCCTCCGGAACGGGAACGCCGGCCGCTTTGAGGAAAGCCTTGGTAAGATCTTTGTCGCGGGCGATCGATTCGGCGATCGCGCTGGTCTGATCGGTCTCGGCCGTCCAGATGCGTCGCAGCTTCTTGCCGAAGCCCAGTTGGACAAGACTGCCGGTGTTCAGGCGTTGCGTGGGAATCATCCGCGCCTTCGCCGCTTCGACGATGGCCGCTGTGGACGGTCCCAGACAGACGCGGTCGGCCAGGTCGCGCAGCCGCTTCAGTTCGGCGGCGACGTCGAATTCCTGGTCGTAAACTGCCGCCAACAGGAGCTTTCTGGCGGTCTCCAGGCAGGCGATTCCGAGCGATTCCTCGTGGTAGCGAATCGCCACCTTATACACGCCCGGGGTGGAGGTCTCGCGGGCGCGGCCGTATCCGGCTTCCGTCCCGGCGAGCGTTTCCAGTTCCAACGTGACGTGTTCGAGGATGTGCGCCAGGTAGGTGCCGCGGCGGAGTCGCACATAAAACCCTCCGCGAACCCCTTCACTGCACCGGTGCTCGACCAGCGACGGCAGCCAGGACATCAATCGATCGTTGAATCCCTCCAGCAGTTCCGACGACAGGTCGCGCAAAATCTCCAGGTCGACCAACGCTTCGAGCACGGCGTGGCGCGACCAGAAATTAGGACCGCGGAGGGGTCGGACCGATAAGATTCGCATGGAGGTTCAACGGGGCCGTCGGTCGGCAGACGGCGAACGGGGCGGGGGCGCAGGGAAGGCGAAGCCGAGGCAGACGAAGAACGACGCACGGACGGCGGAGAAGTTCCCGCCGTTCGTCGCCTAGAGGCGGGCGTGATGATCCCGGGCGCTCGTCGGCGGCACCACAACCTCGCGAATTCGGACTCGGCGGCAATACGGAGGGACCATCGGTGCAACATCCTCAAGCGTGATCGCGGCGGCGATCGAAGGTTTCCGCACGGGTGCACTCCGTGGCGGACAATGCGGCGACGTCCATGCCGCGTCCTGTCCGTGAGGCGGCTGAAGACTCGTTCTGCCGCACGCGGTGATTATTACGGCCGTTGGCACCTGACGCCATGATAAAAATTTCACGAACCAACAGGTTTCCACACCCCATGAAGTCCTGCGCCAGTAGCCAGTTGACCCAGGCTGCCGCGAAGGTTTCATGGAATCCCAAGTTTGCAATTTTGACAGCCTTCAGATGTCCCGTCTCCGATGCATCGGCCCCCGCCCGACGAGTACGTGAGCGACCGGCGACGGAAGAACTCGCGGCGCCGCGAGTGCGGAAGAATCCGCCCCCTCACGCTCGCGGTTCGCTGTTCGTTCCGCCGGGGGTTTGCTGATAGAATCCGCGCACTGATCACGGACTCCCCGCGCTCCCTCTGGCCGAATTTCGTTGAACGTCCCCGCATCATCATCGCCCGCGACGCCCCCCGGCCTGCCCGACGCTGTCGCATCCCATTTACTGCCAACAGAATCGGTTGTCGCGTGGATCCGTTCCGACATCGACGCGGACCAGCGTTTCGCGGTCACGCATGTGGTCCTCACGCGGCAGCGGCTATTGAGCATCCCTTCGGAAAACCGAAGCGGCGTCGTCTCCTGGCCTTTGGAAGAGGTCGTCTCCCTCGGTACGCAGGACCGCTCGGGGCTGGGCACCCTGGAAGCCGTCGGCGCCGCTCGGCGGCTGGCCTGTTGGCACTACACGTTGAGGCAGGGACCCGATGTTCTGGTCCTGATGGAGCGATTTGAACGGTTGAAAGGAGGCGAAGACCCTTTCGCCGGCGGCGAGGAAGAACCGGACATCCCCGAAGCGGAGTCTCAGGAGCCTCCCCCCAGCACGCTGGCGTTGTTCCGGCTCTGGGAGTTCGCCCGTCCGCACCAGCAATGGATCTTTCTGGCCCTCGTGATTTCGATGCTGGCCACCGTGGCCAGCATCATCCCGTTGAAACTCACCGGCTCGCTCATCGATGCGGTCCTCGACCCGTACCAGGATGCCTGGGAACAGGCCGGTTCGACCGGGGTCGTCGCGCCGCAAGCCGCCGAACGCCTGATGGTCGTCCGCTGGTATCTCGTCGGGATGTTCGGCGCCGCGGTGATCGCCTGGGTCCTGGGTTGGGCTCAAGGGGCGATTCTCGCCTGGGTGAGCGAACGCATCAGCGGGAACTTGCGCAATCGCACCTATGGGCATCTGCAGAAACTGTCGCTCGAATACTTCGGCGGCAAACGGACCGGCGACCTCATCAATCGGGTCAGCACCGATTCCGATCGTCTCTGCCAGTTCTTGGCCGACAGCGTGGTCGACTTCGCCGCCGACTGTCTGCTGCTGATCGGGATTGCGGTGACGCTGTTCCTCACTCATGGAACGCTGGCCCTGGCGACGCTGACCCCGTTTCCGTTCGTGGTCTGGCTGATGTATCGCTCCCGGGAACGCCTGCAATCGGGCTTTGCCGTCAGCAACCGCGCCTGGGCCGGCATGACCAGCGTCTTGGCCGACACGATTCCCGGCATCCGCGTGGTCAAGGCCTTCGCGCAGGAGGAGCGCGAAATCGAGCGCTTCCGCGACGCCAACGCCCACGTCGTCAGCTCCAACAACCGCGTCAACTCGGTCTGGACCTTTTTCTGGCCGCTGATCGCGTTCCTCAACAACCTCGGCGTGCTGGTGGTCTGGGGCTTTGGAATCTACCTCATCTCGCAGCATCAGTTGACGGTCGGCGTGCTGATTGAATTCGTGGGCTTCACGGGGCGGTTTTACGGCCGGTTGGAATCAATGAGCCGCATGGTCAACGCCTCGCAGCGCGCCGCCGCCAGCGCCCAAAGAATGTTCGAGATTCTCGACCGGGTCTCCAGCGTCCCGGAACCGGCCAATCCGGTCCCCCTGACGCGACTGCAGGGGACGCTGGAGCTGCGGAACGTCGGCTTCCGCTACGGCAACCGCAAGGTCATCAAGAACGTCAACCTGACAATCGCCCCCGGCGAGATGATCGGCCTCGTCGGCCAGACCGGCGCGGGGAAGAGCACGCTCATCAACCTGATCTGCCGATTCTTCGACGTCGCCGAAGGGGCCGTCATGGTCGACGGCGTCGACATCCGGTCGTACCGGATCGCCGACTACCGCCGCAACATCGGACTGGTGCTGCAGGAGCCGTTTCTGTTCTACGGCAGCATCGCCGAGAACATCGCTTACGGACGTCCCGACGCCACCCGCGCTGAGATCATCGCCGCCGCTCGCGCGGCGCATGCGCACGAGTTCATTCTGCAACTCCCCGATGCCTACGATTCGCTGGTCGGCGAGCGCGGTCAGTCCCTGTCGGGAGGGGAACGCCAGAGGATTTCGATCGCCCGCGCGCTCCTGATCGACCCGGCGATCCTGATTCTCGACGAGGCCACGTCCGCCGTCGATACGGAAACCGAACGGGAGATCCAGGCGGCGCTGCAGAATCTGATCCAGGGGCGGACCACGATCGCCATTGCCCACCGCCTGAGCACGCTCCGGCAGGCCCACCGCATCGTGGTTCTGCAGCAAGGCCGCTTCGTGGAGATCGGCACCCACGAAGAACTACTGCAGCGCGACGGCGTCTACGCGGGCCTGCACCGAGCCCAGCAGGAGTTGACGAAGGATATCGGGTGGTAAGCGGTGAGGGGTGATGCGCTGCGAGCTGTGTCGATACTCCATTGAGAACTGACATTGCGGTGGACGGAATAGTTCAAATATCGTAAGGGGGTGCCGTTTCGGTTGCGGCAAGACGAAAAGCCTGCAAGTCCTGTCGCGGCCCGGTATCGCCGTCAAAAAGTAGACTTCAATGGTCGCAACGTCGGTTCGCGGCTGGATCCAGCGATAAGGCGAGGTGCTCAGCAGATGACCAAAGTGGAACAACTCCTCGAGCAAAGCCGCACCCTGCTTCCCCAGGAGCGCCTGCAGTTGGCGGAAGCCCTCTGGGAATTGGTTGCCGCCGACGATGATTCGGCGACGCCGCGGCTCAGCCCTGAACAGCAGGCGGAATTGGATCAACGCTGGGAGAGGTTTCAGGCCGCACCGGAGACAGCCATCGGCTGGGGCGAAGGCATGGCGAGACTCGCCGCAATCCGAGCTCAAACATGAACTCGCAGCTCCGATTCCTGCCCGAGTTCTTCACCGACGTTCAAGACGCCGTCGATTGGTACGAACAACAGCAAGCGGGACTCGGCGTCGTGTTTCAGGCCGCCGTGGAAGCGACCCTCCATCGAGTCGCCGACTTTCCCTCCGCCAATCCCCTGGCAGACGACACCACACGCGTCGCGATCGTGGAGCGGTTTCCGTTCGGCGTCTTCGATCGCATGGTCAGCAGCGAACTTTCGGTCATCGGTCTGCTCCACTTGCATCGAAGACCAGGGACATGGAAGGGGCGACGATCACCGGCAAGCTGCGACGGTCGCGCTCACGTGTCTTACGCCATCGCCCGCTTCCCCGGCGTCGCTCGCGGGTCGAATGGAAAACCGAGATTGCTGAGTCAAGCCCGCGAAGAGTACTGTGAGATCAGGACCACTCGACGTCTTGAGAGCGACCGATGATGACCAGCGCCGCCTTTCCCGCAGAGCCGCCGCCGCTCCGATTGGGCGCCGGAAGCGCGATTTATGTGGGAAGCTCCCGCGTCTTGCTCGATGCGGTGATTGAAGCCTACCTTCACGGGGAGTCTGCCGAGCAGATCGCAGAGGACTTTCCCTCGATTTCCCTCGCCGATGTCCACGGCGTGTTGTCGTATTTTCTGAATCATCGAACGGAGATTGAACACTACCTCCAGCTGCGAACGGCGGAAGCGCACTTGGTGGAGAGGGATGCGCTCCAGCAGAACAGCGACGGCGCCACATTCCGGCAGCGCCTGCAGTCTCGATGGGCCGCCCGGAGCGAAGGATGATTTCGCTGGTGTTCGACGAGAACATTTCGGTCAAGTTCGCAGCCGCGCTCCATCGGCGTTATCCCGAAATTGACTCGGTCCCTGCGATCGACTTGGGCTGGAGGGCCTGTCTGATCCAATGGTCTTGATCGAGTGCGCATCGATCTCCCGCGTAATGGCCACCGCCGACAAGAGCACTATGCCCCGATTCGCGCTCGAACACGTGCAATCCGGGAATCGATTTCCGGGGATGATCGTGTTGCGCACCGGGCAACCGGCGAACACCGTCCTCGAACACGTCGCCATGGTCGCTCTCTGCAGCGAACCCCACGAAATGAGCGGTCGTATCGAGTTCTTGCCCTGGTAGGCGTTGACGTATTTCCGACGTATTTCCGCTCGCCCTGCGCACCTTGCCGCTGGGCAACCGCGCCTCACGCCATCGCCCGTTTCCCCGGCGTTGCTCGCGGGTAGTGTTCGTGCCCGCAGCCGGCGGCGACCGGCAGCATCTTGCCGGGGCTGCAGCGGTTGTCGGGATTGAAGCAGTCGTGGATTGACTGCATCACCGCGAGATCGTCGGGCGTGAACAGCCGCTTCATGAAGCTGATCTTCTCCACGCCGATGCCGTGCTCTCCGGTGACGCTCCCTCCCAGGTCGATGCACTGGTTAAGGATCTCGTCGCTGGCCGCCAGCACGCGCTGCACCTGGTCGGCGTCGCGCTCATCGAACAGCAGGATCGGATGGATGTTGCCGTCCCCCGCATGAAACACGTTGACGATGCGGATGTTGTGCCGCTGTCCGCAGGCGATGATGAACCGCAGGATTTCCGGGAGCTTGGTCCGCGGGACAACGCCGTCCTGCGTGCAATAGCTCGGGCTGAGGCGGCCGATGGCGCCGAAGGCCTGTTTGCGGCACTTCCAGAGCAGTTGGCGTTCCTTGGGTGTATTGGCCTGCCGCACTTCGCGAGCTTTCGATTCCGTGCAGAGCTGAATGATCTTCTGGGCCTCCTCGTCAACCGCCACTTCGAGGCCGTCGACTTCGATCAGGAGCACCGCGCCGGCGTCGAGGGGAAACCCGAAATGGAATGCCTGTTCCAGGGCCTGCACGATCCCCTGGTCCATCATCTCCAGGGCAGCAGGCACGATCCCGGCGCCAATGATCGAACTGATGGCCTGCGTGGCGTCGTCCACGGTTTCGAAGACCCCCAGCATCGTGCGATAGGCGGCCGGGTCGCGCGTCAGGCGGACGATGAGCTTCGTGCAGATGCCCAGCGTCCCCTCGCTGCCGACGAACAGGCCCGTGAAGTCGTAGCCGGGCACGTCTTCGGTGACGCCGCCGAGTTGCACCACGGCGCCGTCCGGGAGCACGACCTCGGCGCCGAGGACGTGGTTGACCGTCACGCCGTATTTCAGCGTATGCGGACCTCCGGAGTTGGTCGCGAAATTCCCCCCGATGGTGCAGGCGCCCTGACTGGAGGGGTCGGGGGCGTAGTGGTATTGGCTCCCCTTGAGTTGCTGGGTCAGATGGACGTTGACCAACCCCGGCTCGACGATGGCGAAGCGGTCGCGAATGTTGATTTCGAGGATCTGCCGCATCTTCGTCAGCGCGATCATCACGCCGCCGCCGACGGGGAGGCAGCCCCCCGCCAGGCTCGTCCCTGCGCCGCGGGGTACGAAGGGAACCTGCAGTTCATTGCAAAGCTTGACGATCGCGACCACCTGCTCGGTCGTCGTGGGAAAGACCACGACATCGGGGAGATTCTTCTCGACGACATAGCCGTCGCACTCATAGACCAGCAACTCATCCGGAGTCGCCAGGACGGCGTCTGGGCCAACGATGGTTTGCAGTCGCGACAAGAGTGAGGCGGTGAGGGTGGTCAAGAGTCGAGTTCCGGGACTTGTGGATGGGCTGTCACGCGAGCGGAAATCTCAATTCCGAAATCCGAAGCTCCAAAGAATCTCTGAGAAATGAAATCACAAACAAGACGGTGATGCGCGTCGGTTTTGGATTTGAGTGTTCGGAGTTCCTTCGGATTTCGTGCTTGAAATTTACGATTTCCTTTCCCCCTCTATTCCTCCCGCTCCGTCATGTTCAGCGCCTTGTCCGAGATGTCTTTCCGGCACCAGGCGCCGTCCCAGCGAATGCATTTGACGGCTTGATAGGCGTGGAGCTTGGCCTGCGAGAGGTTCTCACCCAACGCGGTCACCCCCAGGACGCGGCCGCCGTCGGTGAGCACCTGATCGCGTTCCAGACGTGTGCCGGCGTGAAACACCTGAGCATCCGGCAAGGCGGCGGCCTCGTTCAGCCCCCGGATGGCATCCCCCTTGGAATACGTCCCGGGATATCCTTGAGCCGCCATGACCACGCAGACCGACGGGCGCGGGTCCCATTCCAGCGGTTCGCAGTCCCCGAGTTTGCCATCGGCGGCGGCGAACAGGGCTTCCGCCAGATCGGACTTGAGGCGCATCAGGACGGCTTGAGTTTCCGGGTCGCCGAAGCGGACGTTGTACTCCAGCACTTTCGGGCCCTGATTCGTCAGCATCAGGCCGGCGTAAAGGCAGCCGCGGAACGAGCGGTTGTCTTTGCGCATCTCGTGGACGGTGGGAATCAGGATTTTTTCAACGACCAGGTCGACCAAATCGGGCGTGACGACTGGAGTCGGCGAGTAAGCCCCCATGCCGTCGGTGTTGGGACCCGTATCGCCGTCGTGCGCCGCCTTGTGATCCTGCGCGGCTTCCAGCGGGACAATGGTGTGACCATCCACCAGCGCCAGCAGGCTGACTTCCTGGCCTTCGAGGCGGTCTTCGATGACGATCCGTTCGCCGGCGGCGCCGAATTCCTTCTTCAGCAGCATCCGCTTGATCGCGTCCTGAGCCTCCGCGCGATTCGAGCAGACGACCACCCCCTTGCCGGAGGCCAGTCCGTCGGCCTTGACGACCACGCGTTCCACTTCCCGTTCTTCAATGTAACTGAGGGCCTCGGCCGCGTTGGTGAAGATGCGGAAATCAGCGGTCGGGACGGCGGCCCGACGCATAAGTTCCTTCGCAAACTTCTTGCTCCCTTCGAGTTCCGCGGCTTTCTTCGTCGGGCCGAAGACCCGCAGCCCCGCCTTCAGAAACTCGTCGACGACGCCCAACACCAGCGGCGCCTCGGGGCCGACGATCGTCAGATCAATTTTCTCCGCGGCGGCGAACTTCACCAGCCGCGGGATGTCTGTGGCGGAGATGTCGACGTTGACCGCGTCGAGACCCGTTCCCGCGTTGCCGGGGGCGCAAAAAATCGCCTCGACCTTGGGAGATTGCTTGAGTTTCCAGACCAGGGCGTGCTCGCGCCCGCCCTGGCCGATCACGAGGATGCGCATAGAAGCTGCTCGAATTCTGCAGAATCCGTCCGTGCGGACGGGGAAGGACAAAGTCAGGAGGACCGCGGTCGGTTTCGAGCCTCACTATACCGTTGTCGGTGCAGGGTCTGTAGTCTCGTCGGGTTTGAGGAATTGCGGGGCCGGAATCGCGGCTGCTATCATTCAGTGATCATTCGTGCGGAGTTTCCGCCGGAATGGGTGCCTCATTCGTTGTGCTGGAAGGAACTTACGGTGTTCGGAACGTTGGCGGTTGTGGGTGCGACCGGTGCAGTCGGCCGGATCATGGTGCGGTTGCTCGAAGAGCGTCCCGATTTTGCGACAAAGTACCGGTTTCTCGCCTCGGCCCGTTCCGCCGGCTCAAAACTGACGTTCAAAGGCCGCGAGTACACCGTCGAGGAACTGCGGCCGGAAGCCTTTGCCGGCGTTGACCTTGTGATCGCCAGCACGCCGGACGAAACGGCCGCGGAGTTTCTCCCCGCCGCCGTCGCCGCCGGCTGCAAGGTGATCGACGAATCGGGTTACTTCCGGATGCATCCCGACGTGGCGCTGGTGATTCCCGAGATCAACCCGGAAGCCGCGCTGAATGCCAAGGGGATCATCGCCAGTCCCAACTGTTCGACCACGCAGATGGCGATGTGCCTGAAGCCGCTGCACGACGCCGCGCGGGTCAAGCGGGTCGTCGTCAGCACTTATCAAGCGGTGAGCGGCGCCGGGGTGACGGGGACCGAAGACCTCATCGAAGGAACCAAGGCGCACCTCTCCGGAGCCGCCTACGAACAGAAGGCCTTCAAGTCGCCGATTCCGTTCAACGCCATCCCGCAGATCGGCAGCTTCAAGGACAACGGCTACACCAGCGAAGAGCTGAAAATGGTCTACGAGACCCGCAAGATTCTGGGAGACGAAAGCATTCTCGTCTGCCCGACCTGCGTGCGGATTCCGGTCGCCAACTGTCACAGCGAAACGATTCTCGTCGAAACCGAACGCCCGGTCAGCCCGGAAGAGGCTCGCGAGCTCTTCTCGAAGTTTCCGGGAATCAAAGTCGTCGACGAACCCACCTTCGGCGGCTACCCGATGCCTCACACCAGCACCGGCAGCGACCTGGTGTTCGTCGGCCGCATTCGCCAGGACCTCTCCAGCCCCAACGGCCTGACCTTCTGGTGCGTGAGCGACAACCTCCGCAAGGGAGCGGCGACCAACGCCGTGCAGATCGCGGAGCTGCTGGCGTCACGGTTGTGAGCCAAAGAGTCCGGAGGGAATCTGATGAACGATCCCCGGGTGCTGACGTTCTATCGTGCTGCCGGACAGCGCGTCGCCGCCGCAAGGGTGTTGGCCGCTGCGGCAGAAACGCTGGACGCCACCTATCTGGGGGGTTACGGTTTGGAATGTGCCTTAAAGGCTGTGATCTCGCTCGCACGCTTCACCGTCAACGACGGGCGTTGTTGGAGGATGAGTTTCGGGGCCAGAAGGCGCACAATCTGGACTGGCTGATTCATCGGGTGAAATCGCTGGGTGGCGGCGTCCCTTTGCCGATCGTCAAACGACTCCGACGCTGCTCGACCATGTGGCACGTGGAACTGCGATATCAGACGGGCCGAAGACCCGCCGCGGAATGCCGCTACGTCCTGGAGACGGCGGAAGAACTCACGATCTGGGCGGGGGAACAAATCTCATGAGCATCGGCCAGCTGCATCACCCGATCAGCAGTCAATCCGAGGAAGTTCAGCAGAGACTTGCGGAGCAGTTCGCGCGCGTTGAGGCGTATCAGTACAACCCGTCATCGATTCGACTGCGGATTGTGGACGAGCGCTTCCGCGGATTGCCGAAGCTGGCCCGAGTGGATCTGGTCGAACCATTTCTCGATGGTTTGACAACGGATCTGCAGGAGCAACTGATCTTCGTTCTCTGCTTGGCCTCGGGCGAGGAGCGCGATCCAGACTTCGAATGTTTGAATCGCGAATTTGAAGAACCCGATCCGCCCTTGGCCATATCGTGAGCGTGTGGCTCGCCAAGAATTCCGTTCTCTTGTCTGTTGTCCGTAACGAAATGCAATCGGGGAATTTGCGGGACGAAAACGTTGACGCCTTTATGGCATTCGCCAGAAAGCTGTGGGAATGGATGAAGGAGCGAATCTCATGAGCACCGCAACCAGCAACGGCGCTTCCGCCGGGGATGTCCAACTTCTGGAGCAGACATTTCGCAAAGCGGGCTTTGCCGAAGCCGAGGCCTATCGGTTGAGTTTCGCCTCGGTTCGCCTGCGGATCCGTGATGAACGGTTTCGCGGCCTGTCGCGGGTAGCTCGGATGAAACTGGTCGAGCCGATTATCGATACGCTGTCTGAAGAGGTTCAGCAGGACTTGATCTTTGTCCTACCGATTGCTTGCGGCGAAGAGACTTCCAGTCACTTTCGACGACTGAATGAGAAATTCGAACGCCAGAAGTTGAACCCCGAATGAGCACGCATCCATTAACCCGACAAGTGGCCGGCCGGTCTAATTACAGCCAATCATGATAATTCCGTATGCCGAACTGTGGTTCCTCGAACTGGCAGGCCACTACGGCGGAGGCTGGTTCGCGTTTCATTTCTTGCACGACACGAATTCCGACCGGAAGATCGGATTGCATCAGCAGTACAATCTGCCCATCAACGGCCTGACGCCGCGACAGATTGGAGAGGTCTTGTTCAGGCTCTGGGAGAACAAAGAGGTGTTGTTCACATCCGGTCGCGTACAAGACGACGAGTATGCCCCCTATACGCCCGACTGTGCAGAAGAAATCGCGCAGCTGGTTGTGACCGAAACAATTCTGTGGCGAAAGCCAAGACATGAACGAAGCGTCGATTACTGGAACCAGCCGCAGCATTGCTACGCCATCACGTCCAGCGGCTTCGCGAGGTGGGAAGCCTATGCCGAACCCAATTGGGACAAGTTTCGCGGCGAATTCACGGGGCAACTGAGTGAAGCCGGGGAAACAATTTGGAAGCAGACTGCCACCACCACACAGTTCGCCATCGAGGTCTTGTGCAATGAAGCATCTCGGATTTATCCACCGGCGCTGATCGATTGGGACTCGCTCACTACGCAGTGGATGACTCCTTGGAACATCTGCCCCGAAAAGAGCTTGCCGACGGGCGTCACGGTCTCGGTCAGGGTGACCGAATTTGAACAGGTTGGCATAACCCCTGACCTATGGGAATTGGTCGGGCCGACGCAAGACGAGGCCTACCGACAGTTCCGAGAGATCTGTCATTGGTATGAGCATGGACTCCGAGATCATCCTGATCGCCCCCTGCGTCATTGACTCGATTTCCAATTATCCTCTGACTTCCCCTTACCTAACGGACACTCAGATAAGACTTATGAACCCCTTCCCCTACGTTCACAACGAACTCTACTGCGAAGACGTCCCCGTCAGCCGGTTGGCGACCGAGTTCGGTACCCCGTTGTGGGTCTATTCCAAGGCATACCTGCTGCATCAACTGGGGCAGATTCAACAGGCGTTCGCCGCGGTCGATCCGGTGCTGTGCTATTCGGTGAAAGCCAACTCGAACCTCTCGATCCTGAAGACGATGGCGGAAGCCGGGTCGAGTTTCGACGTGGTTTCCGGCGGCGAGCTCTATCGCGTCAAGGCGGCCGGTGCGGACACCACGAAGGTGGTCTTCGCCGGCGTGGGCAAGACCGATGACGAAATCCGCTTCGCCCTCGAATCGCAGATTCTGATGTTCGACGTCGAAAGCGAGCAGGAACTCGACGCCATCGCCGCCGTCGCCGCTTTGATGAACGTTGTCGCCCCCGTCGCACTGCGGCTCAATCCCGACATCGACGCCAAGACCCACAGCAAGACGACGACCGGCAAGAAGGGGAACAAGTTCGGTATGGACATCGAGCGGTTCCAGGAACTGGCCGCCAAGGTGCTGCACGACCCGCGACTCAAGCTCACCGGCATCCACATGCACCTGGGATCGCCGATCCTGACCACCGAGCCCTACGCCGCCGCCGGTCGGAAGGCGATTGACGTGGTGCGCGGCCTGCGGGCGGCGGGCCATCAGATTGACTGGATCAACCTGGGCGGGGGCTTCGGCATCAGCTATCGGCAGAACGAAGGATTGCCTGCGTCGGCCTATGCGGAAGTGATTGTGCCCGCCGTGAAGGAGGCGGGGTGTCGGCTGGCGCTGGAGCCGGGTCGGTTCATCTGCGGGAATGCCGGAATTCTCGTCGGCCGCGTGGTGTACACCAAGCGCGAAGGGGGCAAGACCTTCGTGATCCAGGACGCCGCCATGAACGACCTGGTCCGGCCGGCGATGTACGACTCGTTCCACCGCATCTGGCCGGTGCAGCCGGCGGTGGCGATGCCGGAAAATCTCGAAGGGGAGATCGCCGGATGCGACAAGGTCGACATCGTCGGCCCGGTGTGCGAATCGGGGGACTGTTTCGCGAAAGACCGGTATTTGCCGCCGGTTCAACGCGGCGATCTGGTGGCGATCTTCAGCGCCGGCGCCTACGGGACGGCGATGAGCAGCAACTACAACTCCCGTCCCCGCGGTTGCGAAGTCATGATCGACGGCGGCAAAGTCACCGTAATCCGCAGGCGCGAGACTTATGCCGATCTCGTGGCGGCGGAACTGGTGGATTAGCCTCCCCTGCAGGCTGGCGTCGCGAATCCCCCGGCCAGGGCGGAGGCCGGTGCGTGCGCTCTAAACGGTAGTCGTGGCACAACCGTTAGGTTGGGGACGACTGGCGCGTCCGTTGCGACTGCCCTCCCAGGTCCGGTTTGCGCGATTAAACGTCATTTCGCGGCTGGAACTGCTGCAACGCCCATGCCGATAGCCATGCGGGGCGCTTCCGATCACGACGTGGCGGATGCGCTGTTTTTGATTGCGAGCGGCCGAAAGCGGAGCGTAGGATGCGTCTCTGTGGTGTGAGTGGGTTCAGTGGGGCCGGAGCGCCGTCGGGCGACGACCAGCCTCCTCAGGGAGTTTGCGGCATGACCCGCGCCGTTCGGTGGCTGTTCGCTGTCTGTCTCTGCACGGCGCTGGCGTCGCTGGTGCCCCTCTACGCTCAACCCGAGCCGGCCGCCGAGGGGGGCCCTGCGGCGCTTCCCGCAGCCGTCGAGCCGTCCCCGCTCCTGAAAGAGCCGGAAACCCCCGAGGAGATGTTCGACGCGGCCGTGCTGTTGATCGAGCTGGCGCGCTTCGACCTCGCCAAGCTTTATCTGCAGCAGTTCGCCGACAGCAACCCCACCGACGAACTGCTGCAGACGCTCCGCGACCGGCACGGCAGCGGCGAATTTCTGCAGATGACGAACATTCCCGAGCTCAAGGCCGTGGCCCAACCGCTCCTTGATCGCCTGAACGAAGCCTCCCGCAAACAGGCGGAAGACGCCGGTTACATCGACTCACTCATCGCCCGACTGGCGGGCACGCCCACCGAACGCGAGATTGCGATCCGCGAACTGCGCAATGCCGGCGTTCGCGCGGTGCCGCAGATGCTGCGACAACTCGCCGGCGCCGACGCGCTGGCGCCGCGGGATATGATCGTGCTGGCGCTGTCGCGCATGGGGCAGCCCGTGGTCCCCGCACTGATCGCCGCCCTCGACTCCAACAACGACCCCGTGCGTCTGGGCTGCATCGAAGCCCTGTCGTCGATCCGGGCCGAGGCCGCGGTCCCGCGGCTGTGGTCGTTGGCCTACGGCCCGACGATCGACGCGGGGACTCAGGACGCCGCCCGGCGGGCCATTGCTCAGATCCGCTACGACGACGAGGAGCTCACGGAGCGTCTCAGCGACGTAGCGGCCGCCAACGAGCTGCAGGCCCGTGCCGAGCAACTGCTCGCGCCCGATGCGCAGCTGGAGACCGAGGAAGGCTCGACGACGTTGACCGTCTGGACGTGGCTCGACGGCGAACAGACGCTGCTGGCGAAAGAGGTTCCCCCGGCCGAGGCGACGCTGACGGAAGCCCTGCGTTCGGCCCGCGAGGCCTTCGCCCTTGGAGGGGATCGCGCGGAGATCCAAACCCTGTTCCTCACCGCCTTGTTCGCCACCGAAGTGCAGCGCGTGGGCTGGGACCAAACGCTCACCGCCGAAAACAGCGAAGCGATGCAGACCGCCGTCGCAACGGGAGTTGAGCCGCTCCTGCGGGTCTTGCACCGATCTCTGGAAACCGGACGGACCGACGGCGCCTGGGCGGCGCTGCAGGGCCTCAGCTCGCTGGCGTCGACCGAGCTGATCCGCAATCGCAGCGGGCAACCTTCGGTGGTCGTCAGTGCGCTCAACTATCCGGATCCGCGGGTGCAATTCGCGGCGGCGGTCGTCGTGATGCGCTCTGATCCGCGACTGGCGTTCGCCAGCGCCGGCCGCGTGATGGAGGTGTTCCGTCGGGCGTTGACCGACCCCGGTCCGGCGCGTGCGATCGTCATCAATCCCGACCCGGAAGAGGGAGCCCTGCTGGGCAACTACCTGTCGGACGAAGGGTTCGATCCGATGCTGACGCGCACGGGTCGAGAGGGGTTTGTGAAGGCGGCGGAGACCACCGGCGTGCAAGTGATTGTGATGCATGCCAACGTCTCCAACTGGTCGCTCACTCAAACACTCGCGAATTTGCGCGCCGATTCGCGGACGGCGTATCTGCCGGTCGTCGTCTACGGACCGGAAAGCGTGCGGGCCAAAACCGCGCGACTCGTCAGCCGAACCGGCCGCACCCTGTTCGCGGCGGAGGCCCCGGCTGCGGAATCCTTCTGGCTGGAGGTTCGGCCGTTCCTGAGCCAGGGTTCGACTCCCCCCATGAGCGGCCTGCAGCGCGGCGACTTCCGGGCGATCGCCGCCTACTGGCTGGCGACGCTGGCTTCCGGACCGGCGTCGAGTGTGTTCGACCTGGCGACCGCAGAGGCGGAACTGCTCCCGCTGGTCCAGGAAGAGGGCCTGGCCCTGAACGCGCTGGTGGCGCTGGGCCACATCGGCACGGCCAGCGTGCAGACGGCGCTGGGGGAGTTTGCGCTGAACAATCGACTGCCGCCGGTGACGCGCCGCGCCGCCGCCGGTCAGCTCGTCTCGCACATTCAGCGTTACGGCCTGTTGATCTCCGCAGACGAGGCCGCGGCTCTCACCGCAGGTTGGGAGCAAACCGCCGACGCCGAGATCAAAGCGGCGCTGGCGGCGGTCGTCGGGAGCCTGAAGCCCAACGCCGGACTGGTGGGTGAGCGGTTGCGGCGATTGTCGATCGTTCCGATGCCCTGATGCCAAGTTCGCACGCCCGTCACTGGTCGAACCCCGGTTCAGTCCTGAAAACTCCTTGAGCCGCCCCTCAATGGCGGCGGTCGAGGACGGGCTGCCGCCCGAGAAGTCATCTGCCCGTCGATCGGTCAACGGATTCCCTGACGTGCAGCAGTTCTCCGGGGGCTTGAGGGCATCGGATTTCAGCCGTTGCTGGAAAACCGTCTGGTCGTGGATTCACTGATCCTCGAAGCGAAAATCGATGGCCTCGTAGTAGAGATCCACCAGGAAATCCGACATCGGAGTGACGTTTGGTGGATCTTCGCGTACGCCGGTGTTGTCCGTCGTTCGCAAGACGGCTTCGTACGTGTCGCGGTGTTTTCGAATCAGATAACCGAGGATTGGAATCTCACGGGCGGCCCCGGCTCCGAGACCCACTTGGAGAGCGAGGAGACTGAGCTGCCTGCCGGTGCGTCCGTTGCCGTCGTAGAACGGGTGAATCCAATTCAGGCGCCACATCAGATAGGCGGCGGCCTGAAAGGGGTCGGCGATCAGGCCGTTTACGTGGTTGCACATATCGGCGACCATCCAGCCGATCTGCTGGTGATGAGGGGGCGTGAATCGCCCCACAGAGACAAATCGCCGACGAAAATGACCAGCGGATTCGTAAATCCCCCGCATGGCGATCAGGTTGCAGGTGCAGACGACTTGGGTCGTAAAGAAATACTGATCATGCCAGAGGGCGGCCAACTCGTTGGCATAGACGACCATGTCGAAGCCGTTGTCGACTTCCCTCTGGGACAGCTGTTCGGGAGAACAGAGCAAGGGTTCCGGCCGCGAGCCGCCGAATTCAAATTCTGCGGTCTGCATGCTCGTCAGCTTCCGTCGCTCTGCGGCGCTGAAGCGTTTGCTCGACCATCTCAATCGTTACGTCGGGGTTTTCGATGCTGATATTGCCGTAGACCTGCAACACCAGCGCACGATCGTACTCCGGGTCGGTCGCACTCACTTTCGCGAATGGCTTGGGCAAGGGAAGCATGACCGGATTTCCTCAGACAATGGGACAACGAGTTTAACGCGCCAGGTCGTCAAATCCAAGAACCCCATGAATGGCTGCGGGGAATCGCGCGCTGTTTTCACAGTGACGTCGGCGGCAATTGCGGCCCATCTTGTGCGTGATTGGGTGCTATCGGCGAAGTTCGAGCGGGAATCGAAAGAAATCCAGCCGACGATCCCGCCGAGTTCCCTCAACGATCGTTGTGGGCGTGCTTCCGGGGCATGGATTCCGGCGGCAGTCGGTCGACGCCGAATTTTGCGAGAATCTTTCGCAGTCGCAGCGA
>JANRLN010000177.1:0-12048 GCA_033762515.1 Planctomycetaceae bacterium | reverse complement strand
CTCGTGGTGTACGTCAGCGGCATCTACGGACTTTGGCTGCAGAATACCGTGCCCCTCCAACTCCTCCAGGGAGTCGCCGCCGAGGTCCCCGCCACGGAGATCGAAGCGACTGTGCGGCACCATCACGATCAGTTCCATCAGCGGCTCACGTTGGAACTCACGACTTATACGGGGAGCGAACAGTCTGCCGGCGAGCGCATCGGGAAGTTCTTCCGCGAGACGGCGACGGACTTTATCAAATCAGGAAATCCGCGATCCGTGCTTGCAGCCGACGCCCGAGCGATGACCGAATTCAGTCGGCTGAAGGCCGAATTGGCTTCCTCAATTCCGAATGCCTCGAGTCCGCCGGCGCGGCTGCTGGAGGACTTGGAGGAATTGTGCAGTCTGAGACGGCAACTCGATCTGCAGAAGCGATTGCACCGTCGACTGCACTGGTGGCTGACCATCCATCTTCCGGCGTCGGTGTTCCTGTGTTTCTTGTTGGTGGCCCATATCCTGACCGCTCTGAAATATCTCTAAAGAGACGTACCGGCGATGCCACTTCCCAGTACCAGCAAGTCCAAGTCCGCACGCACGTGGTGGGGCTATCACGCGACACCCATCAAGCGCGAAACTCGCATGTTGCGGTGGTGCATCTGGGCGACCGTTGTGGGGTCGTTCCTGTTGCTGGGCGCCTTCCCGTTTGCCAAGAGCCCTGACGGCGCCAGCCCGATGCTGGAGGCCTGGTCGGCGCCGGGACACGTGGCAGACGTGCACAAGGCCTGGAATCACGACTGCGAGGCGTGTCACCAGCCATTTCAACCGATTAAATCCGGCCGGGATACGGCCGCAAGCGTCGGACAGATCGTGGCCAACTGGTTCGGCCAATCAACATTGACTGTGGCGAACGAGCGGTGCCAGCGGTGCCATGCCGCACCGGGTCATCATTCGAACCAGATCGCTGCAGACATCGGCAACTGCGCGGATTGTCATCTGGATCACAAAGGGCTGCAACAGTCGCTTGTCGACCTCGACGACGCCAAGTGCCTGCGCTGCCATGCCGACCTTAAGAATCACGCGGAACATCCTGAACTCGTCGAGGAACGCATTGCCGGAATCAAAGAGTTCGCCGGTTTCCATCCCGCCTTTCGGCATGAAACCGATCCGGCATCCAAGCAGCCGGTCGACCCGACCTTCAAACACAAACGCGGACTGAACTTCAGCCATGCGGTGCACATGCTGCCGGGGATGGGATTGATGAGGCACAATCCCGTCACGGGCAAGACGGAAGAGGACGGGCCGTTCCAGTACAAAGAGATCGATCCCCAGTTCCTGGATCTGTACCTGGATTCCAAGGCGCCGTCGGATCTCGACCGAGCCGTGCAGTTGGACTGCCGTCATTGCCATCAACTGGACGCCATGCGACTCGAAAAGACGCCGTCGCTCTCTGAACGCACCAGCTCGCTGCCGTCCGAGTCGATCGATGCGGTGAGGGCGGAGGGACGCTATTACCTGCCGATCGTTTACGAGAAGCATTGCCGCGGATGTCACCCGCTGAACTTCGACCCGGAAGATCCCACCGCCGAGGTGGCTCATGGATTGCAACCGGAGCAGGTTCAAGCAGAGGTCCTGAAGCACTTCAGTTCGCGGCTGGTCTTTGACCAGTTGAAGACCAAGCTCGGCGCAGGAACCGTGGAAGATCTGCAGCGCAAGCCGGATGACCTGCGTCTGGATTCCCTGAAGGAATTGCTGACCCTGGAAGAGAAGGCCGCGATCGCCAAGAAGGCGCTGGAGCAAACAGAAAACGTCAACG
This sequence comes from Planctomycetaceae bacterium, assembly GCA_033762515.1. GTDB lineage: Bacteria > Planctomycetota > Planctomycetia > Planctomycetales > Planctomycetaceae > DSVQ01. The sequence goes on along the minus strand of JANRLN010000177.1, from coordinate 10,256 downwards.
CCGAACTTTACGCCTTGTTGACTTGGGCCGCCTCACCGACGGCCGCTCAGATTGGGAGTGCGGCGGTCGAGCTCTTTAAGGGTCGCAAGACCTGTGGTGAATGCCACAACGGATCGGGCCGTTTGACGGAAGGCTTGGCGTTTCCGAAAACCATCGAACCGGTCAATATCCCCACCATCTGGCAAACGAAGGCTCGTTTTGACCACCTTTCGCACCAGGCGGTTGCCTGCCGGCAGTGCCATCCGAATTCCTTCGGGGGTGAATTGGAACCGACAGAACCGGCGTTGAAGTCTTTGGCTGAAGAGCGGGAACGGGCTCGAGCCAACGCGAAGCACCTCGACAACGTTGCGGGTCCTCTGGCGGTCTATCAGCACCCGGCCGACCTGCCCACACTCGAATCGTGCAAAGACTGTCATTCCCAGCGCCAGTGGTGGGCCTCTGGTCCCGTGAAAGGGGGGGTCGCCCAACGTTGCACGGAGTGTCATACCTATCACAACGCCGAGCACGGCCTGCAGGGACGCGGAGCGCGATCGTTGTTGGGGGACGGGATCAGTCCCGAGAGCGAATTCCTGAATCCGTCCGTGGGCTGGGACCGCCCCCAAACTGAGAACTAGACCTGTTGCTGCCACCCGCTTGCCCGACAGCAAGTCCTCCTCCATCCGTGTTGGTCACCGGCGGAGGCGGATTTCTCGGTTCGGCCCTATGCCGTGTTCTCGTGGAGCGCGGATGTCGGGTGCGAAGCCTGTCGCGCGGAGACTATCCGGCGCTCGCAGCCCTGGGGGTCGAGACGCATCAAGGGGATGTTTCAGATCCGTCCGCAGTGCGGCGCGCGGTCGCAGGCTGTGACGCGGTGTTGCACGTCGCCGCCAAGGCGGGCGTGTGGGGTTCCCACGCCGAGTATCACCGGGTGAACGTCACTGGTACGCAGGTGATCCTGCAGGCCTGTCGCCAGAATGACGTCGCCCGGCTGATCTATACGAGTTCCCCGAGCGTGGTCTATTCCGGCAACGACGAGGCGGGAATCAACGAAGCGGCGCCCTACCCGGCCAGCTATCTGACCAGCTACCCACGAACCAAGGCGGAAGCGGAGCGGCTGGTGCTCGCGGCGAATTCCCCCGAATTGGCCACCGTGGCGCTCCGCCCTCACTTGATCTGGGGGCCCGGCGATCAGCATTTGACTCCCCGATTGATCGCCCGCGCGAAGTCGGGGCGGTTGCGGCGCGTCGGCGACGGTCGCAACCTGGTCGACACGACGTACATCGATAACGCCGTGGCCGCGCACCTGGGAGCTCTGGATCGTCTCCGTTACGGCGAACCCTGCGCCGGCCGCGCCTATTTCATCGCGAATGGTGAACCGCTGCCCTTGTGGGACTTGATCGACCGCATGCTGGCGTGCGCCGATCTGCCGCCTGTCACCAAGTGCATCTCGCCAGGAGCGGCCTATGCAATTGGAGCTGCTCTGGAATTCGGCTATTGGCTTCTCGGACGATCAGACGAACCGCCGATGACCCGATTCGTCGCCCGACAATTGTCGACGGCCCACTGGTACGATTTGACCGCCGCCCGGCGGGACTTGGGCTACGCGCCCGGCGTGAACGTCGACGAGGGACTGAGGCGTCTGCGTGCCTGGATTCAAGCACCATGAGGCTGTCCCTCGGATCATCATCTATGCAGCCCGGCGTTTGCGGCGGCGGAAGTAGCCGACCGAGGTAACGCCGGTGCCGATGGGCGCCTGTCCGTCCTGTGCTTCGACAACGTACGAATTCGACAGGATGCGGAAGAAGAGCAGAATCAGGAAGGCTCCGCTGGTCCCGGCCACGAAACCCATCGGGCTGATGGGAGTCACTCGATAGCTGGGATCGATGAGCAGAATCAGGCCGCAACCGATGACGCTTCCGCCGATGCCCATCATCAGCGTTCCGATCGTTCCGCCGGGGTCGCGACCGGGCATGATCGCCTTGGCGGCCAAGCCGACGAGCGTGCCGAAGCCGACCCAGACAAGGAGTTCGTGAGCCGCTTGTTCGATGACGAGGAGCAAATTAGCGTCCGGCATCCCTGCCTCCGTGCGCACCATCTCTCTTGATTGCCGAGGGCGCTGTGGAATGGCATCGGTTCTTCCCTAGATCCCGCTTGAATCGATGTCGCGGCTTCTGACGCGGCATCGGATTAGGGAAAGGGGGAAGGATCGGCGAGCGGTGGGTCGGCGGCGGCGGGGATTGCCGTCGTACCCAGGTCCACCAAGCTGCGCCGCACATCAGCGACATGCAGCAGAAAACTCTGCAGCAGTTCTTCGCCGGTGAGTTTTCCCTGGCAGAACCCTTCGAGCGCTTCGCTCTTGATCTGAGTCAGCCGGAGATGGGCTTGCTGCAATTCCGCCGCCGTGACTCGGCGATTGGGAACCAGCAGAATCTGCCGTTCCACCTGAGAGACCTCATCGAGGTAGCGTTCGAATCCGACGCGACGGCGGCCGACATACCAGCGCCACGCGAAAAACAGACCCAGTGCCGCGGAAAAGAGGAAGCTGCGGAGATTCTCGACCCCTTCGACGAGTTCGCCGTCGATGAGGGGTTCATTGCGATGCAGATATTGCCAGGCGCCCGAATGGAGCGGATATTCGCGGTATTGGATGACGTCGTCCGCGCGCAGGACCGGCAAATCTCCACGGAGCGCGAAATCGCTTTCGAAGACCGACTCCATCAGCTTGATGACGGTCGCCTCGGACACATCCGAACGCGTCACCAGCAGCAGTCGCGTCGCCGGAGTATGCAGCGGCTCCGCCGGCACCGCCGGAGCATAACCGTAGGTATACGCCGGGATGATCGAATCTTTGACCGAGCGATCACGCACCTGCATCGAATCCCCCACCGGCAGGGGCATCAGGCGGTAGTTGTGCCTGTGGACCAAAGACATCGCGGCTTCGGCAGGGATGGCGGACACCAGGAAAATTCCGTCCGGAAGCTCGTCGGAAGGAAGCGACGCGATGTCGCCATAGGACAGTGAACTATCGATGTAGTTTCCAGGTGTCAGATCGACCGCGGCCAACGCCGCCAACGCCGTCGCTCGGGTTCCGCGTCCGACGGGTCCAAGATTGATGCGTTTCCCGCGCAGGCTGTCGATGCCTTTCGGCAGATACTCCCGCTTGACCAGCAGGTGCAGTGGTTCGTCAATCAGCGAAGCCAGCTGGCGCACATTTGACGCCGCCGGCAACCCTCCCTGGATGAGAGCAGCGTCAATCTCGCCGGAGGAGAGCTTCTGCAGCGCATCTTCCGAGCCTTTCGTGGGCACAAGCTCCAACCGCAACCCGGCCACGCTGGATGACTGCAGATGCTCGGCAATCCGATGCCGATGGCCGAGCGGGTCTCCCGCGGAGATCCGCACCCGGGCGGGGACGACGCTGATTCCGCGATAGAGCAGCCAGCCGGCCGCGATCAGGGTGAGCAACGCGGCGACCGCCAGCGTGCGCACCCACCGCAAACGTCGGTGCAGGCCATCATCCACGGCGAGATCCGCACGAGGAATTACTGCCATCGCATCCACACCTTCGGAAAAATGCACTCAGCTTCCGATGGTGTACCCGGTCGACAGAGAATCTGCGAGTCGGTGGGAGTGCTCCGGGACCCGGCTTCAGCAATTCTTCACGGTGACAGGGACGAGGATGCCACTGGAGCGGCCTGGATCCAAGGATCCCGCCTGCCGATCAAGGGACGACAATGGCTTGAACTTCCGGTTCAACGCCGCCCAGATCGCTATCCGAGATCTGCAGGCCGCCGCGTTCGGTGATCAGCACCGAGTGCCGCCCGTTATCAAGAATCCGGCAGTTGACCAACGAGACTTCCGACGTTCCACCAACGGCCAGACCCGCCCGCCCGTTGTTGTGCACAGTGACATTCTCAAGCACGACATCGCGGCAGTTGTTGTCGGCGTTCACTCCGTCCACGCGAAAGCCGACGATCTGCAAGTCGACGATTCGGAGATGCCGGACATCCACCAGGGAAATCCCCAGTTCTGCCGCGGCGTAGGTCCAGGTTTCTGCGACGGGAGTCTGTCGGTCGTCGAACCGGAACAAGACCGCCCCGCGATGACTCGTCCAGTGATCGAGCGGCAGTTCTTCGGGAGACCAATCGCGACTCGAAAAGACGTGCTCGGCGACAGGGAGACCGGCGCGGAAGAACCGGTAGGAACCCTTGCGGGTCAGGGACAGACGCCACAACCCGTCGGACTGTCGTTGCCAGCCATCGCTGGGAAGGGTCGCCACGCCGCTCAGAACGGCGCCGTTGCCATAGATCGTGAAGGGTTCGCTGGGGTATCCGCTGTGCCGGCCGCCTGCAAGGTTGAGAACTTCGGCGTAGGGCGCACCGGTATTGCGGATCACGATCGAGTCACCGCCGACCGCCAACTTCAGAGCCCGGCGGATCGACTGCAGCGGCCCGCTGAACTTGGTGGCGATGGTGGCGGAAGTGCCATCGTAGCTGTCGGAACCGTTCAAATTATCGACATAAATCGAACGGGCATCCGCCAGAGAGGCAACGATCCCCGTCATGAGCAAGGCGTAACCAAGTCGAGCAGGGCTGATCATCACGCGCAGGCCTTAAGGAAGGCAGCCAGTCTTTGGCAAGATCCCCCGCCCGACCCAATTCGAACGCTCGCGGGGCGCCAGAGCGGATGTCTCAAGGAATGCATCGGATGTCGGGCGGCGGAACTTCGTTTCAGCCGTCCATTGATGCAGGTTCAACGCCAGGACTTTGGCCTCGATGCCAACAATGCGAAAACTTCGCATGCGCCGCAAATCCGGCAGGATCAGTGACCGGCGGCAGGATCGCTACAGATGCACCGGAATCCAGCGTTCCACTTCTCCCGATTCCGCAGTAGCCTCGGGGTTCACCCAGGGAATCGACGTCCCTGACGCCTGATGCTCCTGAATGAAATACTTGAACCGGATCACGATCGATTGCAGTGCCTCGCGTTCTGTCGCCCCGGTGCCCGTGACCGATGGCGCAGCGGCACACCGGGCCTGAAACAATTCGCCCACCTGCGAGGGACGACGCAGCAACACATGGCAGTCGAACACCGGGACGGTCCCCGAGGTCGGCAGAGTCAGCATGGCGGCTCCTGCGGTGCTAAGTGGGATCTTCCGTCGCCGCGGGAGTCTCTTCAGCAGGCGCCTCCGGCAGATACCAGGAAGCGCCGATTCCCAGGCCGAGGAAGACGCCGATGACCGTCAGCGACATCAGAGGTGAGATCTCGACGACCGCGTGGATCAACATTTTCACCCCCACGAAGGCGAGAATCGTGACCAGGCTGTACTTGAGAAAGCGGAACTTATCCAACAAATCCGCCAGAGCGAAGTAGAGCGACCGCAACCCCAGGATCGCGAAAACGTTGGATGTGAAGACCAGAAACGGATCATGCGTAATCCCAAACACCGCCGGGATGGAATCGACGGCGAAGATCAGGTCCGTGGTCTCGACGATCACCAGCGACATAAAGAGCGGGGTCGCTCCCCAGACGTTGTCGATCGTGGTGAAAAACTTGTCGCCATCAAACCCCGGATGCACATGCACAAACCGGCGCACGAGTTTCAGGGTGCGACTTTCGTTGGGGTCGAGATGATCGTCGTCGGAACCGAGCATCTTCCAGGCGGTATAGACCAGCAGCGCTCCGAAGACGTAGATGATCCAGTCGAAAGAGTGAATCAGTTGAGCGCCGAGACCGATCATGACGCCGCGCATGACGAGGGCGCCCATGATGCCCCAATACAGCACGCGATGCTGATACGCCGCCGGCACCTTGAAAAAGGTCAGAATCAGAGCGATGACAAAGATGTTGTCCATGCTGAGGGACTGCTCCACCAGATACCCGGTGAAGTACATCGTCGCCGCTTCCTGGCCGCTCGAAGGCAGGCCGTGGCCCGCTTCCGACTTTAGCTCAGGCTCGAATGGATAGGCGAATCGCAGACGTTCTCCGTGAGAGTTATCCGTCTCCTGATCCTCATCGGGCGCGTAGATTCCTAGATCGAACCAATGGTTCTCGTAGGCGTAGTAGACGAAAACCGTGAACAGTCCGGACAGGAAGACATAGACGCCCGTGCGAAACAAGGCCTGACGCGCCGAGATCGCCTTCGAGGGTCCCCCCGAAAACATTCCCAGATCGAATGCCAGAATGATCAGTACGAGGAGCACAAAGGCTCCCCAGACGAGAATCGTGCTCACACACAGACTTTCCGGGCGCGACAGGCCGCCACTTTCACCAACTCCCTCGAACTGCCAGCACGGCAGCGCTGAGCGATCCCCTGACACGGAATCTCAAGGAAGCAGAGACCGCCTTGCAATTCACAGTTGGGGTTGTCGATCAAACCGGCGGAATTCTAACCGATTTCGATCCCGAGCCAACTCTCACGGCAGTTTCAGCGGCCGCCGGACCCGGCCGTCGGGCATGAATTTCGTGGTTTCGTCGTCAACCTGCAGACTTGAGCTGCTAGACCGCGAGACTGGATTTCCGTCGGTCGACAGGCTATCCCCGTGAAGAATTCTGGGGTTGCAGTCCTTCAACTTGCCGAAGCCGGGCCCGGCTTGCGTGAACCCATCTCCCGTATTTCAGGCCAGCGCAATGACTCGACGTTGTTTCGTGATCAGTCCCATCGGTGAGGCAGGCAGCCCGGAACGTGAGCACGCCGACGATGTGTTCGAATTCATCATCCAGCCCGCCCTGCAGGACCTGCAAATTCGTCCGTATCGGGCCGACCACACCACCCAGGCGGGTCGGATCACCGACCAGATGTTTCGCTCGATCCTGGAGGACGATCTCTGCATCGCGATCTTGAGTTACGACAATCCCAACGTCTACTACGAACTGGCCATCGCCCAGGCCGCCGCACGTCCGGTAATCATTCTCCTGCAGCACGGCCAGACGCTGCCGTTCGATCTGCAAGACTTGCGCGTCATCTATTACGACCTGAAGCCGCGACCGTTGCGCGACGGCGTCTACCAGCGGCAAATCGTCGAAATGGTCCGGCATATCGAGGCCGGGGGCTGGATTGGTGAGATCCCCTTCGGAGAGGGGCTGTCGCCGCTGGGATACCGTCCGACGACACCCACTCTCAAGCGGGTGGAGAACTTTGGTCCGGCCGACTCCTGGCTGGAACTGCTGGATACCGCCACGCGCGACTTCTGGATGTCGGGACTCTCCTTGCGATGGTGGACGAAGATTCCGAACATGCGCGCACGCATGGTCGCCAAGGCTGAGTCGGGATGCCGCATCCAGATTCTCGTCTTCGACGGCCGAAATCCGGCACTTCCCAGTCTCGTCAATCCTGAAATCCGCGTCGGCGGACTCAAACACCTCGCCGAGGAAATCGAAGCCACCACGGGTCTTTACCGGCAGTTCGCGGCCGCCCACCCCCAAATTCAAGTACGAACCGTTCGAAGTGGTTTCATGGGACACCAGATTGTTCGCAGCGACGACCGGATGCTCGTCAGTCTCGTTTTGTATTCGCGGACCACAGCACATTACCCGTTGATTGAAACCCGGCCGGGGGAGTACTTGTTCGAAGGATGCGTGGGGGAATTTGAAACTCTCTGGTTTGCGAACACCGAATCTGATCAGGGTCAACGGCCGAGCCACGCAGCGGTTGACCCGTCCTCTCCTGGATTGGCGCCGACGCCTTGACACTCGCGTGACAGACTCCGAGAATCGCCACGAAGTTGATGCCGGGATGGCACGAAGCGTTGACCGACAACGGCACGGTCGATCGCAGTTTCGCGGGTTGCCGCAGATTTTCTGGAGAGATGTTCGCATGAGTGGCCCGATTGTTCGCACCGGCACCAATCCCAAGTTCTGGGCGAATTGGGATAAAGCGTTCGGCAAGAAGTCCAGCAGCAAGGCAAGCCCGGCCAAGGCGGAGGCTGCTCCCAAGGCGGCGAAAAAGACCGTCAAGAAAGCCGCCGCAAAGAAGGCTGCCAAGAAGAAGGCTGCCAAGTAGGCGTGATTCTGCAGAAGCCCAGCCATCGCAATGGCTGGGCTTCCGGGTGCGAGAAGATCGGCTCATGGAACACCGCGCCGCCTCCACTTGGACAGCTCTTTGGGAAACACTCCTTCTCACCGTCGCACTACTCGTGTTCTCCCTCATCTCCGCCCCTATTCCGGCGGTCAATGAACCCCATTACCTCACGAAGGCCAGGCATTACTGGCAACGCGACTGGTGTGCGGGGGACGCATTTCTGGAATCTTCCGATGTCCATGCGGTCTTTTATGCCCTCATCGGTCCGATGACCACAGTTTTGACTTTGGAACAGACGGCCTGGCTCGGACGGGGGCTGGCGCTGACCATCATCGCCATCGGTTGGACGCAACTCGGCCGTGCACTGCAGTTCCCTCGCGGAGTTTCGCTACTCGCTGCCGCTGTCTTTCTCCTGTTCCAGAGCATCGGCAACTGGTCCGGAGAGTGGTTCGTCGGCGGGGTTGAAGGCAAGGTTTTCACCTACGGTTTTCTGATCTGGGCTGCTGCGGCATACGTCCGGGGAAAACTCGTGCTCGCCGGCGCCCTGCAAGGGCTGGCGATCGCCTTTCATCCGGTCGTTGGGATATGGGGCCTGCTGGCTGCTGGTGCAGCGCAACTGACGCTCTGGTGGCGGAACCGACAAGTTCCGGGCTCAATGGCCAACATCCAGGCTTCGCGGTGGATCGTCGCCTGCTGCGTGATGGTCACGCTAGCTCTTCCCGGACTGATCCCCGTTTTCGAGCTCCTGCGAGCACCAGTCGACCGAGACACCAAATTTGCCGCCACATACATCCAGGTGTTCCACCGACTCGCCCACCATCTTGATCCGATGCGGTTCCCCCTGCGCGCCCATGTCGGATTCGCGGCTTTGGCGGTCGTATGGTTGACAGCGACGCGACGCTTCAGAGAGGCAGGCGCCGAATCAGACGTGTCGGCCCCCTCAACTCTCGGCTCTCAACCGTCAAATTTCCTGCACGCCGTTGTCGCCTGGTCACTGATCTTTGCAGTCGGCGGGCTCCTGATCGCCGCCGGGCCGCGTCCCCCGGAACAGATGCCGGGATTAGCGTTCCGCATGCCGTTGATGAAGGTCTATCCGTTCCGCCTGGTCGACGTGCTGCTGCCGAGTGCGATCGCCTGGATGGCTGCTGAGTTCTACTGGCGCCGTGTCACGTGCGGCAGTCTGCGACGGGTGTCGGTGGTGCTGTTGTGGAGCATCGCCTGCGGGCTGGCCTGGTGCGGCGCGTCCACCGCACGGGCCCGATTGGACGCGCGGCCAGACTGGGTCGATGTCTGTCGCTGGTTTCGGAGTCAGACTCCACCTGACGTTCTCGTCCAGACCCCCAACGGGCGTTACACCTTTAAATGGTATGCAGAACGACCGGAGTACGTCTCGTTCAAGGACTGCCCGCAGGACGATGCCGGGATTGTCGAGTGGAATCGCCGGCTGCTGTTCCTCAAGAAATGGTATCAGCAGCAGTTCGCCGATGGCCTGTACTCCTCGGCTGAGTTGCTTCAATTGGCTCGTGACACCGGCATCACGCACATCGTGACCGACCGACTCGGGCCCATGGAGCCTGCTCCGACCTACCAGAATGCGACGTATCGCGTGTACGATTTGAGAGCGCTCTAGGCCCGTCGCCACGACCTGCTGATGCTTGTGAGGTTCCCCGATGGATTTGTTTCGTCCGATGGCGCTCGTGTTGACGGCGATCTGCTTCGGCGCGGTGGGCTGCGGTCAAGCGGGCACAAACGCTGACACCTTGATTGTCCCGGTTGTGACGGCCGCGGAAATGAAATCAGCGCCGGCGGCCGACGTTCTGGCCTCGAAGCGACCGGGCGAAGATTGGCCGCTGTTCCTCGGTCCGCGCGAAACAGGGGTCTCCGGTGAGACGGGTCTTCTCGACCAGTGGCCGGAAGCGGGTCCGCCCATGCTGTGGAATCAGAAACTCGGCGAAGGGTACGCCCCGCCGTCCGTGCGCGGCGAACGCGTGGTGGTGATGCATCGCCTGCGCGACCAGGAAATTGTCGAATGTCTGCACGCCGAAACTGGCGAGTCGCTGTGGAAGTGCAGCTACGACACCGACGACAGCGACCCCTACGGCTACAACGGCGGCTCGCGTTGTGCACCGGTTCTGACGGCTGACCGCTGCTTCACCTTTGGTCCGCAGGGCAAGCTGTTGTGCCTCGATCTCGCCACCGGCGCGAGGGTCTGGGAGAACGACACCACCAAACATTGGGAGATCCCGCAGCACTTCTTCGG
>JANRLN010000176.1:0-65274 GCA_033762515.1 Planctomycetaceae bacterium | reverse complement strand
GGACTCTTCATCAATAACGTCCACCACGTCATCCAGGGTAATGATGCCCCGCAGCACCTCATCCTGAGTGAGCACAGCATCTGCTCCGCGGGTAATCACGATCTGTCCCACTGCGAACTTGGCAGCACAATTGATGATGTTCATGGCGTTCATCGTCCTTGATGAAGGCCGACCGGATTGCATCCGGCCGGCGTGTTAATCTCTACTCGTTTGACTCGGAGGCACGAGCCGGCACTTGCTGCTCGTGAATCCAGTCGAACGCCATGTCCGCCACCTTGGCGACCGCGAGCAGGTCCGTCAGTCCGAACTGACTGGCTTCCTGCGTCTGGTCGTGGTCATCCTTGTAGAGCCGGACGATTTCGACGTTGAACCAGACGCGATTGTCCTTTGACAAGTTGCGCCAGATCTTCGCCTTCAGTTCTCCGATCGGAATGACGTTTGCCGGTTTGTTTTTTTGTGCCATAAGCACTCCTGGTGTGGTGTGATCCGCAGAGCGTCCTCGCGCCCCGCGGATCGGTGTTTGTCAAGCAGCGGTGCCCAGCACCGCTGCACTCGAAGCGGACGGCCCGGAGGCCGCCCTAAAACCAGAACCGAAACCTATTGCAAACCTGCTGTCCGTCGCCCTCTGGTCGGGGTGGCGGCGGACAGTTCTTCCTTGGCCAACTGCACGACGGCCAGCAGGTCATCGAGGTCGGCCACCGGAATGAACTCGGAGGCGTAGAACTGTTTGCCTCCGGCCTTCCAGCGACCGACGCGAATGACATGTTCATCCCTCCGCCAACTGCCGGCGGGAAAGACAAACACGGCCACGTTGCGGACATCGAAGCGTCGCGCTTCTTTGGGCAACGGACCCTCGTGGAAGGGGAGTCGACACTCCGGGCAGAAGCGTTCATCCACCCGCAGCGGGAACAACACCCTCCACGGCCATTTGCGTCGCCATCGTTTTTGTTGGTTGCGTGAGCGGTACATGCTCATGACTGGAACACTCCAGTAATTCGGCGAACTGCGTTCCCGTGAACGTCAGGTCCGCCTACGGTTTGCGAAGGCCCTGCGCCCGTTGTTTTTCCGTGCTCCCGGGCCAGGAGCGATGAAACCCACACAGTGGGATGGGGAAGCGTCACCTCCTTTCGGAAATTGAGGTCACCAGCGGCAACAGGTGGGGCAGCGCCACTGCTTGAACACGAATGCGCTGCGCATCCCGATGAACGGCCAGGGCGTCGTGAACGCGGCGGGCCTTTTGTGGGAAGACCGTGAGGACGGTCAACTCGAAACGTCCGGCGGCGATCAAGGGCCGAAAGCCTGGCTGCCGGCAGTGGGAGTCGATGTCTTGGCGGAGTGATTCGACGATGCGGTCCCATCGGCCGCGGTGTCCGGCATCGACGCGCGCGAATCCGAGGCAGCCGTTGCCGTGAGGATCGAAGTAGTACCCGGTCGGCAGTCCCGTGCGATCCACGTCGGGAAAATGGCGACCAACTTCTTCCGCAGTCAGCCGCACGCGGGAGTGATCGAGCAGCCGACAGAACACCAATAACGCATAGGCCCGCACCTTCGCCGCTTCGGACAAGGGTCCGCTCGGCTGCGTGATCAACCCCAAGTGGTCAACGCCCGCCGCTGTCAGCCGCCAGTAACGAGCCTGGTGATGTAGCGGAGCCGAATCGATCAGTCCACGGCGTTGCGTTTCCTGTAAGGCGCGTTTGATGGCCCGCAATCCGGCGTCGGCCCACACCGCCTCGGTGCGCAGGGCCGCGAAGACCGTCAGGCGATACCGGGCGATCTGACGCAGCACGGCGGCGATGGCCTCATCGGTCGGTGGTGCGGGATGGGTCGTGCGAACCGGCATGGTGTCACCAGAGTTCGTAAGGGAGATCGTGCTCGACGCAGTGGTCATGAAAACTTTCGACTTGGCGCGCGTCGTAGCGGCCGGCCGACTCGATCACGCGGAGAATTCGACCGTGTGGATCACAGAGAAACGCATCGGGGTCTTTGATCTGGTAGCCCGCTTTGGGCAGGACGTGTTCCCCGATCCACAACCGGGCCAGGCGCGGGTGACGTTTCCGGTAATGGACGAACACGGCGGCGAGGCGCAGGTCGTGGTCGCGGTGTTCCGGTTTCGGCAGACCGCGGGCCGTGCTGGCGAACAGATTGGCGACGAGCCGAGTGGCCACGTAGACCTCCACCGGTTGTGCCGCCAATCGCCAGCGGTTCCGCGACGCGCATGAAACCTGATCCGGGTCGGGCTCCGCGGCTCCCGGTTTCCACGCGAACAGGGGCCGATAGACGGCCAGCAACGGATGGGCGTTGATCAGGTGTTGCTCCAGCAGCCCCACCCGCCGCAAACGGTCCACCCAACGGTCGCTGGTCCGGTGAGGCTGTGAGTTGGACCACAGGTCGGCGACCTGCTGGCGCGTCACGAGACGCACTCGTCCCGTGACGCAGTCCAAGAGATCGTGATCGCGGTCTGTGAGGGTGATGTTCATGGTCGTTTCCCCCGACGTGCCGGCGGGTTGGTCGGTGGGAGTTCGTGAGCCAACGTCTCGAACAACTCCGTCAAGGATTGCTCGGTCGCGGAGGTCAGGGGCGCGGCCGGAGGTTCTCCGATGAATTCCTCCGACCACTCTGGCCCGGTCGCTTTCGTCGGTGGGCGGCTCACGGCGTCCGCCGCCGGCGCGATTCCTGACCCACCACGGTGCGGTGTAAACGCTCCCTCCGCAGTCGGCCACGGGAGCGCTTTGCGGCGGCGATACTCGGCCTCGGTGACGTGATAGTTCGTCTCGACAATGACCGGCAGTCCGCCGTACTGGGCGTAACCGGCCCCGCGGCTGATTCGCAGAATGCTCCGCAGCGGATGGTCGTTCGTCAGCAGAATGTCGTTGATCGTCAGCCGGGGGACGACTTGCTCGGACTGGCTGTGAGAGCTGCTCGTTTTCCCCTCGCCGTTCGTCGACTGCGACCAACTCGAACTCAGGTCCACGGTCAATCCGCTGGAACGGACGAGTCGCTCCTGGTCTTCGCTGGAGGAAACCGAGAACCACTGGCGAAGCCGACAATTGGCTTCGATCGCCGGGATCAGGTTGGTGTTGGCTTTCTGCAGATCCTGCATACTCTGGTTCGCCAGAATGATGCCCACCCCCATGCTGCGGGCCAGTTGCAGCATGTACTCCAGGTTGTTCGCCACCATCCGTTGGAACTCGTCGATCACCAGAAACACGGGGCAACGGCGCTCGGTCTGCGTCGACGCCGCCAGCAGCATGTAGGTAAACAGTCGCGCCACTTCGGGCGCACCGCTGGGGGAAAGCGTCGACGGCAGGTGGCAGTACAGGAGTTGTGGTTCCTGAAAGAGCTGCGTCAGGTCGATGGCCTGGTCCACCGCCGGGGTCGGGTGGCCCGTCGTCCGCGTGACATTCAGCGCTTCGCAGGCGGCGAGACGCTTGATGACTTCCTGCACATGCACGCCCGCCTTCCGGATTTCCGGGTGGAGGTCGCGTTTCTTGGCAACCGTGATGACGGTGCCAATGCAGTCGGCCAGTTCCCCGAACGTATTGACGTGCGGGAACGTCTTGAGGGTGTGGAACAGGATGGCCGCGTTGGCGGAACTGAAGTAACCGGCCCCATAATCCGTTCCATAGGTCAAGCCATTGGCCGCGCAGAGAATGTCGGTCTGGGTCAGCAGATCGAAATTCGACCAGAACGGCTGCGTCATCGGGTTGAAGGCGAATGTGGTCTTGTCCCGCTGATTGGAGAAAAACTTCAGCGGCAAGGCCCGCGCGTGCGTCTGCCGGGCCTGCTCGGCCGCCGCTTGCAGCGACGCCAGCAATTCCAGACTGTCTCCTTTGAGGTCCAGCACGATCACACTGCAATCGCCGAAGCTCACCAGTTGCTCGATCGTGGGACAGAGAAAGAGCGCCGTCTTGCCTCCCCCGCTGTCGCCCAATCCGTGCGCGTGTTCTTTCAGAATGTCGCGGGGCACGAGGACGGGACTTCCGTCCGCAACCACTCGGCCGAAATACAGACTGCCCCGTTCCGTTCGGTCAGTCGCCGTGCGGAGATCGGAGAGAACCGAGTTTTCGGGGGCGGACGCCTCCCCCGCGTCCTGTGCAGCTAAGGCGGCGTCGCGAGCTGCCGCTGCGTCGAGCAGCACCGGCATCGAACCGGCCACGGCGAGCGCGATGACGCCCAAGACGGGAATGGCCAGCACACTCAACAGACTCACTCCGCCCGTCAAGATCCCATACCGGGCTTTGGCGGAAGCGTCCGCCCCTTGGGCCGCGAGCTGTTGCTGCCAAGCGGCGTGCCGGACCTGACCCGCCTGCAGAACCGCGGGCAACGGCGACGTGGGCCAGCGGACCAGCATCACGGCGGTCAGCACGCTGGCCGCCAGCCATAGACTGATCCGTTTCTCCACGGTTCCCGCCGGGCTTTGCCAGAGTCCGGGCAGGGGTTGGGCGTGGTAAATCAACCACGACTCGACGACGCGAACCACGATCGCAAGGCGTGAGGTAATGAGTGCCTGTGGCGCTGGCATGCCCCCCGCAGCTAGGGGCAGCGTGATCAAGGCTAGCTTGGCGAGCGGCGAGTCACCAATCAACATCCAGGCCAGCAAGGCTCCCAGCGCCGCGGACAGCAGCAGCAGTTGTGGCTGACTGGTGGCTCGGATGGTCTGCGCAACCGCCCGTGGAACCGGTGCAGTCGTCTGGAGGGCCACTCCGTGTAAACCCAAGGAATAGACGAGGAGCGCCGCGACCCCGGCGAACAGCCCCGCTTGCGCAGTCCAAGGTGTTCGATGGTTGATGGTGACGAGCACCAGGGCGAACAGCACCGCTGGGTGCAGCAGCGGATCGAGTCGCTGATGATGACAGGCCAGAGCGATTCCGATGACCAGAGTCGGAATGGCGAAGGCCCAATCGTACGGTTCCAACCAATCGATCCCGGTCGGCCGATCGAGCAACAGCGTCAACGTGGCCAGCGCCCCCATCCCGGAGAGCGCGAGCGCGACCTGCCTCAAGGCCTCGGTGCGGGCCAACGGGAGCGGGAGCAGCTCCAGGCCGGGACGAGTCCCCGGCAGACGGTCGAGTTGGACGGGATTGCCGACGGATTGGTAGTACGCATCACGCATCATGAGTCCTTGCAGTGAGAGACAAGAGATCGGGGACAACCGAGAAGTGAATCCGCAGCCCGCTCGGCCAGTCGTGCTGGTCGAGGGATTGCCGCAGAGCCGCCGCCTTCTCCTTGGTCGCGGTGACGACCACGAGCCGGAATCGGCCCGAGGCAGCCAACGCGGTGAACTCACGAAACTGGCGACGGTGATTGATGTCCGCCGCGCACTTGCGAGCGACGTGGGCGGCCGGACCGCCGAGATCAACGCGGACCAGTTCCAGCACGCCGTGCGCATCGCGACAATGGGGGGCGGCGGCGAGAGACGCGGGGAGCCACGAACAGAGTTGGCGAACTTCGCGGCGGGTCAGTCGCGTCCGGGGCGGTTGACCGCACGCGGCATAGATCAAAGCGGCATATTCGAGGGGCAGGGATTGCGGACCGAGCGGGAGCGTGCGTTGACTGTTGAATCCGAGCGACTTGGCGCCCGCCTCCCCCAACACGTAGTACGGCGTGGGATGTAAGAGCGGATACTTCCGAAGCTGGCCCTGCCGGCACAGGCGGTTGAGCAGTTTGCCCGCCGCGTTCCGCGACAGCCCGGCCAGCACATCACGCCGCAGCACGGCGCACGTCGACAAGCGAAAACGGGCCACGTGATCGATCACGCGGCCGTCCCGTTCGCGACCGTTGGGGCTTCGATGAATGGCAGTGCTCGTCATCGGAATCACCACAGTTGATAGGGAAGTCCGCGGTCGGCGCAGTCCGCGTGAAAGGCGGCGACCCGCTCGGCGTCATAGCCGCCGCCGAACTCGATCACCCAGACCACTTGCCCGGCTTGATCCACGAGAAACGCATCCGGCAGTTTTTCTCCCCGCCGCGCCTCGGCGAAGAGGTCTTCGCCGCGCCACGCCGTCGCCCACAGGGGGGCCACTTGCCGCAAGCGGAGCCACACCGCGGCGACTCCCAAGTCGTGCGTCGCCTGGGTGGGCTGCGTCAGTCCGCCGCGACGAACGCCGCCGAAGAGCTGAGCCGTCTGCTCGGTGGCGATCCACGCCGCGCAAGGTCGCACCGGTCGTTGCCGCCACCGTTCGTGGCAGCGGTAGGCCACGCGACCGAATTCGGGAGCCGAGTCCCCCGGCCGCCAACTCGCCAGGGGGGACTCTAGCGGAGGAGCCGTTCGGGCCTGGACCGTGATCCGCGCGACCAGTTCCCGCTGGGCCAACTGCTTCATCCGCCGCCGCGCATTCGGGAGCGCCCCGTCCCAAAAATAGTCGGCGACCTGCCGCTGGCTGAACAGCCGCACCTTCTGCGCGAGCGCGAGCAGCAGCTCGCGGTCCCGTGCCTGGATATGGAAGGGCGGATTCACAACGACGACTCCGGCAGCGTCAAGTTCGGTTCGTTGGTTCCGGCCTCCGTCCGCCGGCGCTTGGGAGACTTAGAGGTCTCGAAGTTCGGCAAGCCGCGCAGGTCGGCGGCGACTCCGGTCGGACCGGAGACGGGGGCTTCCGGGAGTCCGGGGATGGTCGGCTGGAGTTGCCGCAGTTGTTCGGCCCCCTCCCCGGCCAGATTTGCGGAGGGCAGCCCCAGCAGTCGCTGCCGCAGTGTGGCGGCGATCTCCGGCTTCCCTTCCGATTCGTATCGGCGAGCCAGGTCTTCCAGTTCGCTCTGCTGTTCCGCCTGCGCGGCGGCGTGGAGTCCCGCAATCCGCGAACTCAGAAGACCAGCCGCCAGAGCGGTGAACCGCTCGGCCAGCCGATCCAGAAATGTCGTCAC
Organism: Planctomycetaceae bacterium; assembly: GCA_033762515.1. Taxonomy (GTDB): domain Bacteria; phylum Planctomycetota; class Planctomycetia; order Planctomycetales; family Planctomycetaceae; genus DSVQ01. The sequence goes on along the minus strand of JANRLN010000176.1, from coordinate 58,410 downwards.
GACCTTGTTCATCCGTCGCTCCCTTCCGAGAATGCCTGTCACTGACTTGTCGACTGACCACAGTCAGGTCGAGTGAGATTCGATCATGAGCAGCGGTGCAGAAGCGTCTCAGGAAAGTGTCACGACCGGAAAAAGGCCGGTTCTGGGCGCTTCCGCGCCGAACGGTCCCGACCTGATCTATTTCGATCCCGCGCTGGTGGACTTCGCCCTCGCCAATCAGGGGTTGTCACTCAAGCAGTTCGCGGCCAAGACCAATCTGGCGTTCAACACGCTGCGCGGTCTGCATCGGCGTCAGGGATTGCATCCCAGCTCGGCGCTGAAGATTGCCAGTACGCTGGGCCTGCAAGTCAGCGACCTGTTCGCCCCCTGGGATCGCCGCTATCGGCCGCCGGCGCTCGCCCACGGTCCGGCGCTGGGAGTCGCCGAATGGGAAATGATCGACTATCTCGGCTCGGGCCGACGAACGGCGAACGGCCTGTACTTCATCCCCTGCCGATTGCGGCATCGTCACACCGCCCAACGGTTCGGCCGCGGCAAGTTCTATCACTTGAGTTGGGTCCGCGAAGGACTGACGGCCGACATTCGCGACAAACTGTCGCGCCACGCGGACGTGTGCGCCCGGATCACCCGGCATCCGCAGATCGTGTGGAACCTGTCCTCGACACCCACGCCCGCACAGGACGGTTGGTGGGTCGTCGACGATTGGGTGGGAGCGCAAACTTTGGAGGATCGGTTGGACAGCGGGCCCTGGCCGCGGGAAGAGCGACCCCGGTTGCTGCTCGAAATTGCCGGGGGACTCAGCGCGCTGCATGCGGCCGGGGTGATCTTCCGCGAACTGGCCCCTTCGCGGGTTTTGATCGCCGACGCCGATGGGCGCGCGGTCTTGACCGACTTTGAACTGGCCAAGCTGCTCGATGGCGTTCCGTCCGTCTCAGGCGACTGGCCCGACGACCCGTTTCGCGCCCCGGAACTGGACGGCGGCGCGACGACGGTGGCGGCCGATCTCTACAGTTTCGGTCGATTGGCGGCGACGGTCCTGGCCGGTACGGTCCCCGACTCGGGTCACGAAGCCGCCGCCTTCGCCGGAGCCGGGCTGCCGAAGCGCCTCCAGAAACTGCTGCTCCAATCCGTTGCGCCGTTTCCCGCGCAGCGGCTGGCCGAACTGCCGCCGCTCCTCAAAGAACTCACCCGCTGGGCGGAGGCGTAACGGTCATGGACGATTTCGGCGACTTTGGCAGTGCATTGGGCGGCGGACGGTTCGTGCCCCGCGCCCACACGATCGGCGTCCATGCTTTGAGCGAATTCGTCTTTTGTCCGCGGGCGGGTTTACTGGCGCGGGAGTCGACTCCCGGCGACACGGGAGAAGAAGAGCCGCCGCTCGGTCCTCGCCTGGACGGCTTTCACGACTATCACGAACAGCGTTTCACCGAAGAGATTCACGCGGCTTGGGGGAATGTGCGGTTATGGATGACCGGCCTCGCGCCGGCGCTGCTCCTGGTGTTTGTGGTGTGGCGAACCGTGTCCCCGTGGGGCGGCTTGGTCGCCAGTTTGCCGGCCCTCTATCTAACATCCCGCTTGTGGGATACGGGCCTCATGATTGTGACGCTCCTCCGGGAGCGCGCCGTGCTGCGGGCGGCCCCCGCGACACCGGTCGATTTCGCACCGCGACAGGTCACAGTGATTAACTGGTGGACGCTGCGAAAGGCGGGCTTCGACTGCGCGCTGCTCCGCGACGCGCATCGCGATGAGGTGCTCGTCGGGAAACCGTGGCGGCTGCTGATCAAAGATGCGCAGTGGCGCATCCCCGTGATCCGCAAACACCGTGGCGAGCGGACGTGGGGTCCGCAGCATCTGGTTCGCGCGGCGGCCTATTGTCGGCTGGTGGAACGGTGCGAAGGGGGCCGCGCCCCCTTTGCCCTGTTGATGTTTGCGGACTCGTATGAGGGCGTGGTGATTCCGAATCTGCCCGAGCATCAACGACAGTTGGATCGCGCCGTGCAAGATTTCGACCGGGCACTGGAGTTGTCCGACCAGAGTCAGGCAATCCCCCCCGCGCCCGCGGACGATCGCTGCCTCGGTTGCCAGTGGGGTCAGCCCATGCCGTTCAACGAACCGACGGTCTTGAATGGACGCGCCGTCACTCTGCTCAAGATCGAAGGGATCGCACGGGGCGAATGGCATTGCCCCTGCGGCGACAAGTTTCGCTGGACACCGCCGCACGAAGACACGCTCCGACTGCGGGCGGCGGGGCGATGAGCGATCGCGGCGACGGAGGCCTCAGTGGGCGCGCGGCCGGACAAACCACTGGAGGACTCTGGTCAACAGATTTTCCACCGCGGGAAGTTTCGGGGTGAGACGGAATCCGGCTTGCGTCTCGAAGAGTGCTTGAAGCCAGGCATGTCGATCGGGGAACCGCGCGGCGGGTTCCAAGGCCTACCCGCGCAACACCACGTCGTCGAGTCGTTGTTGCAGCGACCGGGGGAGTTGCCGGCACGCCGCACTCACGGCGGTTGGGGCGAGCAGAGCCTGCGCCGCCTGCTCACGAAACTCCGGTCGTCCCGCCTTACCGCCGAGACCGCCGTAGGGCACCTGTTGCGTCAGCAATTCGTAGAACAACACCGAAACGGAGAACTGGTCGGCCGCGAAACTAACCGGGGTCGCCGGTTCGTGCAATTCGGGAGCCGAGTAGCAGGGGTGTCGACCGTCACCGTCCACGCGCTGCATCCCGGCTTCCGCGGTGCAGGCGCTGCCAAAATCAATGAGCGCCAGCCGGCTGGGATGGCTGGTGATCACGACGTTCGCAGGCTGGATGTCGCCGTGGCCAATCCGCAGCGACTGGTGGAGACGGCTCAGGCCGTTCGCCAATCCCGCGATCAGTCGCACGGCCTGACCCGGATCGACGGGCGGTCGTCGACCGCCGCGGAGCGTCGCAAAGTAGTCCGCCAGACTGACGCCCTCGGTCCACGTCAGCACACACACAATCTTTTCACCGTCGCGGCTCCACTCCACCACGCGCGGAAAAGCGTCGTCTTTCAAGCGGCATAGCACGCGGAGAAACTGTTCTGTCGCCGCTCCGGGGGGCCACACCTGGACCTGAAAGAAATCACCCCCCGGTCCGGCCAGCGGATCGAACGCCGCATACCGCTCGCGCAGGGGGCTGCCGACGGGATGCAACAGGTAGTACCGGCGTCGCCGCACTTGCCGGCAGGTCAGATAGGGTTCGTCCCGGCCGCGAATCCGCACGGTCGGCGCGACGGCGGGCTGACCGGAACGGTGCGGCATGCGGATGGACCTCGCGGGGAAGTGTGCGACCAACGACCGTGGAAAGTGTCACGCGGAGTGTCGGCTGACACGCCGGGGTGACACTGCGGAGCGAAATCGACGCTAAGTCACGGTGGTCCCTCATCGTGCGGGGCTGGCAGTCTGGCCCGCTGAGGGGTCAGGCTGCCAGCCGACCTGCGAGCCAATCCAGTGACTCCCAGGAGTCGGCCTGCGGGCCGGTTTCAAGGGGCCAACAATCCCTTTTCGACCAACAGCGCTCCATACTTATTGAGGTAGTCTTGAGCGCGGCGGAGCGCATCCGGGCTGGCCGGGTTCTTCAGCCCACCGGCAGGTCGATCGCTGGAATTGGCCAGAAACGCCATCGAATACGAGCCCGCCGGCGTCGGTTCCAACGCTTTCTGCGAGGAGAGATAGGAGAAGGACGCCGGTCCCTTGGCATTGTCGTTCCGATACTTGAAGCCATCGGTGAGGAACGCCGCGAGCAAACCCTTCATCGCGGGGAGTTCCCGTTCAAACTCCTTCTCCAAAGCCGCCGCTTTGATCGACGCTTCGACCCGAGTCACTTCGGATTTCAGCCCGGCTGTCTCCGCTTTCTTCTTGGCCTCCTGGACGCGGGTCTCCTCGGCGATCCGCTCCAGTTCGGCTTTGCCCAACTGCTCGGCCTGAGTCTTTTTCGCGCGGAGTTCGTCGGCTTCCCGGCGCGTCGTCGCCTGGACGATTTCCGCTTCCAACTTCGCCAGCTCGTCCGCACGGGCGACTTCGGCCTGTTTGCGGGCCGCTTCGCGGGCGGCCGTCAGTTGCCGCGCGGACTCTTGATCCGCTTTCGTCCGCCGTTCGCGAAGCGACTGCTCCAGCGTCGTGGCAGCGGGCGCGGCGCTGGCGGTTTCCTCGAGAACAGCATCCACAATCAGTGCCTGTTGCTCGAAGGCGGACACCGATTTGGCCAGCCGCTGACCCAGGTCGCGCAACAGTTGCCCATGCTCCGCAGTGATGGCGATTTGGCTCTGACCCTCCGCTGCGGTTTGGAGCGGGCCAGCCAAGGCATCGAGTTCGGCTTCCCACTGCGCGAGGTCACTTTCGCTGGGGCGCTCCCGCTCCCAGACGCTGACAATCAGCTCCAGTTGTGCGGCGTTGCCGGCGATCCGTCGACCGGCGTCGCCGGTCAACAGCGATCCTTGACGCGCCGTCCAGCCGGCGTGCAGGGTCTTCAGCTTGAGCAATCGCTCGCGGGCCAGCGCGACTTCCCCCTGCAACACGGCGACCTTGGCTCGGTCGACCGCCTGGCGGGATTTGGCTTCGTCGGCCCGGTCGGACAGCAGCCGGAACTGCTCGCGCTGGGCGGCCAGCACCCGATCGAAGTCCGCCACCTGCCGCCGCATGGCCTCCAGCTCGGCAATTGCCGACGTATCGCCCTCTTTGATCCGGCGCTCCAAATCGCTGATCGACGATTGCGTGGAAGTCAATTGCTTGCGGAGTTCGTTGGTCTTCTGGCTGGTCGCCATCTGAAAGACGTACCCGCCGACCACAATCACGACCCAAGTCAGGAGCAGCATCCGCGTCGAGGCACTCATCCCCCACGCGGTCCGTCCGGCCGTCGGTCCTCCCGTACTCATGATTCAGATTCCTCGGTGCCGCTCCGCGCGGCGGTGAGCTATTGGAAGCGGCGTCCCACGACGTGGGTGACGATGGCGACGATGGCCAGCACCAACGGGGTGATCCCCGAGAGCGGCTGATGGAGCCGCACGATCAGCCACAAGACAATCAACAACTGACTGCCGAGGGAGGCCGTCGTGAAATGCGCCCAGATCGCGGCGGTCGGATTGCGTCGAAACGTGGCATAGTCCACGGCGGCTTGCCAGACTGCGACGAGGGTGGCGAGCGCCGCCAGACCGGCGAACAAACCCCCTCCACCCCCGCGTTGCGCTTGAAGCATCAACACCACGGCACAGACGGCCAACACCACCGCGACCCCGGTCAAGAGCTGCCAACGCTGCTGCGCCGACGCGACGGAGGTGTGGGTGGAGGTCTCGTGCAGGACCGCTTCGCGCCGCAACTGTTCGGCTTTCACTTCCCGCGGCCCCCAGCCGGTCAGCACGAACGAACCGAGAATGACTCCCGGCTCGCAACCGATGATCGGCTCGTCCCGCTGGGTGCGGTCGGCCCATTGGTCGACGCGCGTGTCCCGTTCGATGATCCGCTCGCGGACGATCGTGCCGTCGATCACTTGCACGAATGGGTCCAGCCACTCTGGGACTGCCTCGCACAATCTTTGGACTTGTGGAGGCATGACCACTCGGCTGTTGCCGATCGACGTGTGGACTGCTTGAATCACATCGTGCTGGTGCCGAGCAAACCGGTGGAGGTGACGCCCTTGACCGCGCGTCTCTTCGACTGTGCGTCGCCCGACGATTTGGCGACCCGTTGCGGCGTCGCGCTCGGTCACTTGATTAAACCGGGTTTCACCCACCACGCGGCTCGACGCGCCGTCGTTCTCTTGAATCACGATCCGTTTGAAGAAGTGGTAGGCGCAACAGTTGTTCGGCAACCATTCGACCAGGCCGAACAGTTCCCGATCCACGAGTCGGGCCAGCAACTCGAAGAGCTGCCGGCCGAAATCGGCCACCGCCTGCGTCAAGGCGGCGTCGAGCCGCTCACGCACCTCGGCGATCGGACGGGAGGCCAGTCGCGCATCGACCACATTCCGGGTCGGCAACCACGCGCCGACGGCCGCGTCCAGCATTTCGCTCAGTTGCCCGCTCAACACGGCCTCGCGGGCGACGACGTTGGTCTCCCCCTGCCCCTGTCGAAATTCCAGATTGGCCTGACAGGCCGCGCGAATCAGTTGATCGACGTCGCGGCGAAAGCGCTCCAGTTGATTGAGGCTCTGGATGTAGGCGTCGACCACGACGCGCGTCTCGTTCACGACGGCCGGGAGCTGCTGCCACGGCAACCGCGACCAGACTTCCTCGGCGACGCGATCCTTCAGTTCCACCGTTTGCGGCGGAGGCGCGAGTTGCCGGAGGCGCTCCGGGGAACGCAAGCGGGGCGCATCCCAGAGTGCCGGAAACCGGCGGCCCTGCAACTCCACGTCGGGCGATTCGATCTCTTCGACGGGCGAAGTGCCGACCATCATCGGGCCTCCCGCAATGGAGCGCATTGATCCGCAAAATGAATGACCGGGGTCGTTGGAATTCTAACCTCACCACCCGCTGGCGTACCAGAGGCTGTTTTCCAACGTGAGTCGCCCAGGGAGGGCGGAGCGTTCAGCGGAGCCCGTCTCGGGTCGCAGGCCGCCCCAGCGGACTCGACCCGGTGTGAGCGCCAGCGAACACAGCGGGCGTTCAGCCCGCCAGCCGCACCGGCCCCAGCCGGTCGGCGTGGCCCGTTCAGGGCCAGCGGCCGTTCAGGCCGCGCCGCGCGCCCAGGTGCCGAGGGTTGGGAGATTGCCTCAAGCCCGCGACACGGGGCGGGGGCGGGATTCCCGCCGCGGCCCAAGCCGCGGGGAATTCCGGGGGAGTTGCCCGTGTACGAGACGACAAGGATTTAGTCCAGGTAGCCGTGGCGGCGCAGCCAAGGTTCAAGCGCGGCCTCCACCAGCTCCTGCTGCGTGAAAACGGCTTCCCCGCCGAGTTGTCGCTCCAGCGACGCACGCTTCAGCGCACCGGCGATTTCCGCACGGAGTCGCACCGTGACGGGAATCAGGCCGACGGGCAACACACCCGCGGCCTTCGCACGCCGCCGGGGGGTGGCCAGCGTGACGGGAGACGGGGTGCGGTCTTCGGTGGCGGGCGGGGCCGAGTCGGGAATCGGAATTGGCTGCGCGGCGGGTGGCTCGCCTGTGACGAATCGTCGCACGGCTTCGGGGTCGGCATTCGGCACCACATTAACGCGGCTGCTGAGGGGACGACGTTCCATGGGCGTCTCCCTCACACCGGTGTCCCGCCCATCTGACGGAGCGGACGACGGGTGGGGCGGAGTGACACGAGATTCGCGTTGATGGCCTGCGGCAACAACTCCCGAAAGAGCGCATCGACCTCGCTCGCCGCGTCGCGGGCGGAGTACCCCATGTTCCAGACGAAGTTGGCTTGTCCGGGTGCATCGGCATACGCTTGCCGCAACGTGATCGCCGTCGTCGCCACGGTGAGCTGAAGCGCCTGGGCCGCGTCGAGCATATCTTTGGTGAGCCGATAGTCCCGGCCCACCATCGACAACACCGCGACGACCGGCGGGGGGCCTTGCCGAATCGTCTGGGCGTGGCGCACGAACGCCGTGTTCTTGTCGAGCGCTCGCGCCTCGAACATGCTCGCCTTGCATGGCAGGACGGCCAGGTCGGCGAACATCAACAGCGCCCGGCTGGTTTCTGTCTGGCTGCCCGGTCCATCGGCAATGACGAATTCCGCCTCGCGGGACAGGAGCGGCAATTCCTCGAAGACTTCATCGGCGTTGGCCAGCCGACAGACGGGCACGTCCGGCAGCGCCTCATGAATCCACTCGGACGAAGACTGCTGCGTGTCACAGTCCGCCAGGATGACCCGATGGCCGTGCGTGTGCAGCCAGCCGACCAGGGAACCGGCGAGCGTGGACTTCCCCACCCCGCCTTTGGAATTGACCATCGCGATTATCATGGGTCTGGAATTACGACGGTGCCGAATGATCTGGCAAGCGAAATCCGCAGCCGACCGTCCGGCCAGCGTGTCGGCTGACCTGCTGGCAGGCCAGCCGGCTGGCTGCTGGTCGAATTTCATTGCGGGAATGACCGGCCTCTGTGATGGTCATTCGGGGGCATGGAGCATCGCCCCGCCTGAGTCGAACATCAAAGTGATGCCGTCTCACCGGCCGATGGGCTACCGGGAAATGAAACACTTCAGACCGGCGGGCGACCCACCCGGAAACCGGGATCTGAAACACAGATCACCGGGAAATGAGACACGGAATCCCGTCGTCTTACCGGGAACTGAGACACCTTCAACCAAGCGAAGTTGTCGAAACGATTCGCGAATTTCGCGACTGTACTTGGAAGAGTACTTGTGAGAACTCAACAACCGGGATGGTTGATCTTGAAAGGCGCATGAGTCACGTAGCACAAGCAACGGCCGTCAAGGTGGAAGACTTCGCGGACGGGCGCGACGAAATGAACCTGATCGAATTCCCTCTGTCTTCGGTGGCGGATCGGTTTCTGGACGGTCGCAAGACCGTGGTCTTTTCAGACTTGGTCTGGGACCGCGACCGTCGGCAGCATCTGCCGCGGGAACTGGCGATCTCCGGCAGCGACCGCTACGGCTTGCCCACCGCCAAGGACGAGGATGTCCTGCTCGGCTGTCTCCAACTTACGCGGCTCGCCGAATTCCGCAGTCGCGAGGTCGAGTTCAGTCGTTACGAGCTGCTCAAGCTGCTCCGCTGGACCGATGACAGCAAATCCTATCGCCGGCTGGCGACCTCGCTCCGCCGGTGGAAGGGCGTGACGCTCTACTCCGATCGGGCGTTCTACGATCACGGGCGGAAGAGTTGGGTGAACCGGGATTTTGGCGTGTTCGACAATCTCTACCTGTACGAGCGGGAAACCGCGAGCGACGCGGCGGCGCCCGCCCGTTCCTGGTTCGTCTGGAACGAAGTTTTCTTCGACAGCTTTCAGGCCGGGTATCTCAAACGTCTCGACTGGAACCTGTATTGCCGGCTGAAAGACCCGGTCGCCAAGCGGCTGTATCGCCTGCTGGACAAGCGGTTCTATCACGATCACGACGTGGTCTTCGATTTGCAGGATCTGGCGGTGCGGAAGATCCGCCTCAGCCCCAACTACAACACAGCGCAGATCAAACGAGCCCTGGCCAACGGCATCCGGGAACTCGAAACCGTGTGGGAACTCCGCCGCCTGCCCCCCGAACGGCGATTTGTGAAGGGAGAACACGGCCGCTGGCAGGCCGTCTTTCCGCGGCGGACGCATCGCCAAGTCATCCGCGAAACGGCCCAAGTGGAAGCCCAGCAATCCGGGCTGGCCGTCGAATTGGCGCGCCGAGCGGTCGGACCGTCCGTAGCGGAAGACCTCGTCGCCGCGCATCCCGCGGAGACGGTTCAGACGATGCTCGAACTCTTCGACTGGTACAACCGCAAGGGGCAGACGAAAGGGGCGGGATTTCTCGTGGACAGCATCCGCAACTCGGCCAAGTATCGGTTCCCGCCGGGTTTTGAATCGTCGGTGCAACGGAAGCAGCGTGAGGCCCTCGTCCGCGAGCAAGACCAGGCGCAGCAGCGTCGTCGCGCCGCACGGGAACAGCGGCAGCACGAATCGGAGTCTGCGCGGCAGGCGGCATTTCTGGACTTCTGGAGCGACCTTGAAGAGTCGGCCCGCACCGACTTTGAAATTCTCGCTTTGACCGCCGCCGCCCCGCTGAAGCGGAGCGGCTACCATCGGCTGCGGGAGACGGGTGGTCCGGCCTTTGAGCAGTACCGCCAAGTCATCCTGCGGGATTATTTTGAGCAGACTCGGCCGCACCGGGCCGCCTGACGCTGTGTTAAGCGACTCGTTGGCGACGCCGCGAGCGCTCGTTGATCGCCCGGTAGAGGCCCACCGTCGCCCGCACGTCGGCCAAGGCGTCGTGCGCCTGGTCGAGCGGCAAGGGCACGCCGAAGTAGTCGCACAAGGTGCCCAGCTTGAAGTCCGTCGGTGGTGTTAGTGACCGGTCTTCGTGAAACAGCCACATCGCCCGTTGCAGGGTGCAGAACACGCGGTACGCCCCCGGAAAGAACAGGCCCATCCGCTCGAACCACATCCGCAGAAACGGGCCGTCGAACTCGGCGTTGTGCGCCACCAGTTGCGCCACGACAAAGGGCTTCCCACGGCCACTGTTCACGTCGACGGTGGCATGCCGCGCGAGAAATGCCCCGAAATCCACCGCGACGTCTCGATCGCGCCGGGCCTCTCGATTCCAGCGAGTGCGGGAGTAGTGCCGCTTGCGGAGCGTCCGCTGCACGGCCTGGCGTTCGTCGAACCGAATCTTCTCCTCGAACACTTCCAATTCGCGAAACGTGCTGTTCACGGCGATCGCGGCGATTTGCATGATCGGCCGCCACGTCTGGAGGCCCGCGGTCTCGATATCGACAAACACGAAGCGTTCCTCGGTGACGATTCGTCGGCGGGACTGGCCATTGGGAGAGAAGAGTGGGGGAGACTGCGGATGAAACACCATTCCTGACCGCATACCACGGTTTCGTGGTCACGGGCAAATTTGGGCTTCATCCAGCCCACGAATAGCAGTGCCTGCTTGTGAATTCTGGCCGGTACGCTATCGAGAAGTCAGCGGTTGGGTTTCGGATAGCCCGGCTGCGGCTGTTATCTTCGTCGACGTGCCGCTCGGAACGTCGTGGTCAATCCCACGACCGAAGGGCGGCGGCAAGATGTCGCTTCGACACCGATCACCCCCGGTAAACCGGACCTCACCAGTCCGGCTAAGGGGATGGCCTCACCAGCCATCGCGTGATCGGCCCGTAGAGCTGGATGCCAGGAGACTGGCTCGTCCAGTTCGACGGAGGCTTGTCGGAGTAATCCTGCATTCCGACCAGCGCCTGCCTTCGTATCGCAGACGCTGGTCCCGCAGAGTAATCCCGACACTCTATCCGATCCGCCACGGGCGGTTCGTGCCTCCGGCAGGCTGAGTTTGCCGGGGGCGCTGATCGCTGATTGGGGGCGATGCGGACAAACCGGAAATGCGCTGCATTTCAGGCCGTCCTGATTCCAAGCGGGTGAGGCTCACGTTGTGAGCGTAATCCCGTGCAGGGGGCTCGGGGTCTCGGACTCCGTTCAACCTGGCTGGCGTGGGGAGCTTTCGACGGGCGACCGTCGAAACCGGACCAGACCGGTCCGGCGATCGGGAGCAAATCTTCCGACGGTGAAAAGCTCAACCATGAAAGGCCCGCGAGGGCTTGCCAGTAAGTCTTGCAGGAGACGGTGCCGAACCGCGAACGATGCGGGCTGACGGGTAAGGGGATGCTTCTCCATTCGGTCCCCCGAAATCGCCGGTGAGTCGCTCCCGCGACTCCCGACGCAAACGGTGTCCGGCTCGGAAGAGCCAGGCACACAGCCACCATCCCTCCGGCTAATCCCGGATAGCGACGTGACCTGCAAGACGAAGAACAGGACTAACGCAGGAATCTCTGCGGCAGCCGGGCTGGTCCCCGGTGCGTGACTTGGTCCGTCACGTGCTTCAAACGCCGTAGAGAGGGAGAGTGGCCTGAGTAGAAGCCGAGCGAATCGCCGACGGAAGTCGGCGAGGAACTTGGGCGACCGACCTGCAAGGCAGTGGGCGGTCGTTGCTGCACTCACGGGTGGTGCCGGGGTGCGTAAGCACGACGAAAGGGCTGACGGGCACTTCTTAGTGCCGAAGCGACATGTCGACGACCGCACTCGGGTGCGGTCGCCGATCCTTGATCGGGCGCGAGCGGTCACACGAGATTCCGGCGGAAGCCGGGGTCTCGTGTGGCGGCGAACTGGCGGCGTACGCCGAGCGTGTATCCACACGCTGGTGCGGACGCCAAGCGGTTTTCTTTTGGGTGGGTAGTATGGATTGGCGGCGGTGAACTCCTGAATGGAGGAGCCGCCGCCCGGCGCAGGTGACTGTCACTGCTGGTGCGTCGTGATGACGGATCGGCGTGTAACCAGTCGCACGGCAATTCACACTGCTCGATGTGAGGAATCTGGCTTTCCGGGGATCTTGTGCCATCGAACAAGTCCCCACCTTTCGTTCACAGGCTCATGCCGTATCGAGCCGTCACGACATCGCTGGAAGGGTTCGTCCAACAGATCGCTTGCTGCTACCTGCGTCACGGCTACTGGTTCTACGTCTCGGGCCACATTCCCGCTGAGAAAGATCCACTCACGATTGACGGTAAGCTGATTGAGAAGTACGGCATCGGGGTCTCGGAATCGACTCGCGCCCGACGAAAACGGCTCGGTCGCGCCAACCTGCAATACCTGCGGCACGACCGGCGGTTCGTGATCCTGGCCACCAAAGGTCAGCACGAATTCTTCGCGGTGGAATCGAATTCGATTCACGACCTGCGGCATGTCCCGCTGAAATACGGCGGCTATGCCATCAGCTACCGTCGCGGCGGCCGGACGCGCACCGGCGAATCCGACCCGCGCTGGCACGCCCATGTCGAGATCGAGCGCCGTCGGTATCTGGAACTCAAAGCCTGGCTCTTGGAACTGGCCGTCCACCGTTCGGTCGATCACCTGGCACTGGCCTTCTACCGGTTGCCGTTTGAACCCTATGCTCCGGTCCGGCGGCAACTGCTCAACCTGCTGAGAGCGGTCAACAAGGCTCGGCGGCAGGCCGGTTACCAGCCCGTGCCGGTGGACGTCTTGCCGCTGCGGCGACGGATTGTGCGTCCGTTCGGTGATGGGGCGGTGAATCGTCTGCCCCCGCTTGAAGTCGCGGTACACAGCGGCTATGAGAGCGACCACTGTGATGACCATTCGCTCTCTCCAGGCACCGCGTTGCCGGCGGTCAAGGATTACCAAGACTCGAATTCGTAATGGTCTTGGGCCATGCGATCTGCGGCGTCAAAGTCGATGCCGACGGCATCGGCAAAGTGCCGGAGATCCGACAGCAAGTCGGTGAGAGTCTCCTGGGGTGATTGAAGGGACGGACTTTCGGTCAACCCTTTGGCGTGTTGATAAGCCTCAAGCGCGAGGGAACCGGCGGCGGCACGGGCCTGATTGTCTGGTGTCATTCTCAGCATGGTCATTCTCCTGGTTGGTGGTGATTGGGGTGGCGGCGAGCGGTACTCACCGCCCTGTTGGCTACGCGGACAGAGTTGAGCAACGGCTCGGCGACGGGCGCTCCTGCCGGGCGTGCATCCCCGAGATAATCTCGGTGGCGGCTTGCTGCACGTGCGTCAGCGACTCTTTCAACGTCTCTTCGTCGCCCCGATACAGGTGAATGTAGTCGGCACTGCGGGTCGTGGAGTCGATGCCACAGGCCAAACAGACGGCATATGCCACCGCCTCGGCTTCCGTCTCCCGAATCTGACGTGTCGTCTCCGTGCGGCGAGCGGTGCGCTGATGCAGCAACTCGTGAGCGAACTCGTGGGCCAACACGGCAAAGCGTTCGTTCGGCGGCAGGTCGGGACGGATGATGATCCGACCCGGTAAGGAACCACCATCGGCTCCGCCGGGCAGGAAGTCGTCCTCCAGCGTGATCCCCGCCGCGCGGATCGAGTCTTCCAAATGCCTGAGCCAGTCACCCGGCTCTCCGACGGGATTGGCAAACTCCTGCAGGGCCTCTCCGTCCGTTTGTGTGAGATCGAACACGTACGCGACCTTGAACCCGAAAATCGCACGGGCCGCGTTCTCACTGTGTTCTGGTGCTGGTTGGTCTTGGTCTTTGCGGGACACCAGGGGGGCTAGGATCGCAATCCCGTGTTCTCCCTTCCTGACGAACCGACCGAGCTTCCTCCAGGTGTGGAAGCCCGCCACACGCGTGGCTTCAGGCTTCTGCACCGCGATCAGCAGGGCGTTGCCGAAGCTGTAGTTGTGAAAGCGGGCCAGTGTGGCCAGGAATTGTTTCAGCGTCTCGCTGTGCCCGGCCCGCAGCGCTGCGTTCAAGGTTGCGATTCCGTGCTCGACCAGTTTCATCGCGTCTTCTCGTTTCATGGCAGTTGTCTCCAGTGCCTTATCGCAGCCGGCGTCTGCGTGGTTGATCTGCGTGATGACCCGCCGGTGGTCAGGCCCCGTTGGCGACACGGCAGGTCAAGGTGGAGTCTTGGCCGGAGGCCAAGCAGCAGCTCACGCCGCCAGCGGGAGCGGACCTTGACGCCGTGGCATGATGAGGGACTGCCAGCGTGCGGACAGGGTTTTCCCCGTGCTGCGTTAGGGATGTGCAGGGTGCCCCGCAGTCCGGCCACGCCGGACCGAGCGCCAGCGGAGCCCGGAGCAGCCCGGCCCACAGGGCAACGCCCAAAAGGGATTTCTGCGAACACGGACATTGATCGACCGGCCTGGGCACAATCGGACACGCCGTCAATGGCCGCTGACTGACGGAATTCCTGGCTGAAGTCTCTGACCTGTCGCCCACCGACTGCCGGTTGACAGGGGAGGGAACTCAGCACGCATCCCACGGCGGCGGATCGCTGAGGAAAGCGAGTGACTCCTGTCACGGGCCTCGCGATCTGATAAGCTCCGAGTCGCACTTCAGGCAATTTACGTCGTCACGACGGACCAACCGCAGCATGCGTTCACCGAAAAAAGTCCCGCCCCCTAAAACCTCCACGCCCCAGGACGTGAGCCGGAAGCCGCCCGCCACGCTGCTCGACTACGCCGGTCTGTTGGGTCAGGTGAAGGACCGCATTCGCCACGCCCAAGTCCGGGCGATGCTCTCGGTGAATGCGGAGTTGATCCGGCTCTATTGGGACATCGGACGCATTTTGGAGGATCAGCAGCAACGAGAAGGTTACGGCACCGCGGTCATTCCCCGGCTGGCCCGCGATCTGCGGAACGAACTCCCCGAGGTGAAGGGTTTCTCGGAACGGAACATCAGCCGCATGATCGCCTTCTTTCGGGCCTACCCCCGCCCGTTCGAACTTTTGCCACAGGCTGTGGCAAAACCTCCGTCGCCGCCCGAAGTGCCACAACCTGTGGCAAAACCGGAAACCGGCGATTCGCTCCTCTGGTCGGTTCCCTGGGGCCACCACGCGGTGCTGATCGAGAAGGTCAAGGTGCTCGATCACCGCCTCTGGTACTTGCGGCAAACACTCCAGCACGGCTGGAGCCGCAACGTGTTGCTGGTCATGATTGAAAGCGACGCCCACGCGCGGCAGGGAAAGGCGATCCACAACTTTGCCGACCAGCTCCCGCCCCTTCAGTCGGATTTGGTGGCTCAGACGCTGAAAGACCCCTACCTCTTTGATTTCCTGACGCTGGAGGAGCCGTTTCACGAGCGCGAGCTGGAGACGGGACTGCTCCAGCATCTCGAACGCTTCCTCCTCGAATTGGGGCAGGGATTCGCCTTCGTCGGTCGGCAGTATCCGCTGACGGTCGGCCAAGAGGACTACCATGTCGATCTGCTCTTTTACCACCTCGGCTTGCGGTGCTTCTTGATCATCGATCTCAAGACCGGAAAATTCGAGGCCGAGCATGCCGGCAAGATGAACTTCTACTTGAACGTGGTCGACGACCAGCTCCGCCATCCCAGCGACGCGCCGTCGATCGGGTTGATTCTGTGTCAGGACCGCAATCAGGTGGTGGCCGAATACGCCCTGCGCGGCATGAACAAGCCGATCGGTATCTCCGAATACGAACTGACTCGCGCTTTGCCCCGCGAACTGCAATCGAGCCTCCCCACGATTGAAGCCATCGAAGCCGAACTCGCCGAGGCAGCGCCGCAGAAGCCGGCTGCCAAACGTCTCACGCCCCAGCGGAAACGCCGCCAGCCGTGAGTGCGTCGTTGCGCTCCAACGGTGGTGGCGGACAAGACACGCGGATTCGTCCACCGTGGTAAGCCGTGACAATCCAGCCTTCCCTGAGCCAGCGACGTCGCAGACTGTCGGCGGACGCATGGCGGGTTGGCGAATCGGCAGACTCCAGCAGCACGATCCGCGAGCGCATCGCCGGGCAGGGCGTGATGGGACGCCATTCACGGAGCGACTCCGGTAGACTGAGGCCAGACAGGGGCGATCCCGACGCGCTCGCGAGGGAACGCGCGAGTCGGCCTTGATGATCGCTGACGGCCCCCGCACACGCGAAGAGGTTGGCGAGATTCGCGGTCTCCGAATGACCGTCCACGTCGCCGGTATCGATCTGCTGGGTGAAGTTCAACAACGGGTCTGACAGGCGGCCGGACGTTCGCAGCCGCTTCACGTGGTGTTCGATCAACTCGCGCGTCCGGCGGTGGCCGAACAGTCCGATGCCGGTCGGCAGATAAGCGCCCATCCATTTGTGGCTGCCGGCGACGACGAAGTCGGCCACCATCAGACACTCGTCGAGTGGGACGTGACAGAACGCCTGAGCCGCGTCGATGAGGACGAAGCGCAGTTCACACCGACGTTGAATCGCTTCGATGATGCGTCGCACTGGCAGTCGAATGCCGAGGTGATCGACGGCCGGCAGGAACAGTCCGTCGCACTGTTGGGCGACGAACGCCTCGGCCAAGTAGCTGGCCACGTCATCGACAGTCCAGCCGCGGTCGAGAATCTGGTCTCGCACCGGGACGATGGTGACCCGGTTGCCAGTGCGTGCCGCCTGCCGCTCAATGGCGTGCTGATACGTCGGCCAACTGAGATCCGTGGTGAGGACGTTCTGGCAAACACGGAACTGGTAGCGCGCACCGAGACGGACCAACGACAGGGATCGACTGGCCAACAGCACTCGCCAATCGTCCGGGGCGTTGGCGAGTCGCTGAATGGAATGCTTGAGCCCCGACACTCCCTGCCAACTGTTGAGGCCCCCAAATCGCCGCTGGTAGGACGTAGGCCAAGCGCCGAAACCGCCGCGCAGAAATTGCTCGAAGTACAGGCTCGATGGCTCTTCGGCAGCGAGGCGGACGAAGTCGAGCTGAGCGCGTTGGGCGGCGGGCGACATCGGGCCGAGCCGCGCCCAGTCCCAATAGACGAGCGAAGACAAGCCTGTACCTCTTGGCGGCCCATGGGGGCCGGCTGGGGTACAAGATCACTCTAGCCGGGGAGGTCGTACCGATCCAGATAGTTCGCCCAAGATTCCGCGTAGACGGACAACCGATCCCAGCGGGCCTCGGCATCGACAACCGCCTGATGATCGAACCGCAGCGTGAATCGCACCGTCTGGCCGCGGTCATCGAGTTGCTGCACGCCCAGCGCTCGCGAGCCATACAGCCCACAGTCGGCGAGGAGATCGGCTTCCTGCGCCAGAGTCGACACGCGGACGAATGCCAGATCGATGCCGCGGGCATACTGTTCGTGCAACCATTGCCGCACGGGTTCGGCGGGCCAGGTGTCCGACGCGGGCCAGAGCGCATCGTCGAGTAGGACGATCCGCTCGATGGTGAGTCGCTGGGCTTCGACCAACTCGTAGTTCACGGCCAGGCTCTTGCGGCCGGGTTCGTCCTGCCAATAATGGGGACTTCGCACCCAGGCGACGGAACGATAGCGGTACAGGCCCGGACTGCGGAGCAAGCGTTCGTAGACCAATCGCCAGGTCTCGGTTCCCTCGAAGACGAAGGTTCCCTGAGCCACGAGATTAGCCCGTCGCACGAGATCGTCGAGATGCTCTAAAGCCGCGGCCCGATAGATCACATCGGGCCGCGTGCTAATGGTCAGAAAGGACGCGGCCAGTTGTTCGTAGCGGACAAACATCGCGAAATCGCTCGCCAAGCGGAACGGCGTTTCGAGGGTGGTCAAGCTGGTGGATTGCACTAAGAGTCGTCGCCACAGGGCCAAACACAGGCCTAGCACGGCGCACATCGGAAAACCGATCAGCAGCACGACTCCCGTCAACGGAAGCCAAACGGCCCCCAACACGAGGATGCTCAGGCTCAGGACCGTGACTGTGGCAGCAGGGTATGGGAGCGCGAAAGACAGCGAACGAACAGACAGTGGCGATAACATCAGGTCTCCATCAAACAGTTTGCAGGTGGCTCATTCAACAGTGTGGAGAGGGCGGGTGGTGCCACTCTCCAACCTCGTTCGCAGACCAGTCACGATCCGCGAGGGTCAACATCAATAGGGCACGTCGTCGCCGGGTTGGCGGTCCTCGGTCTGACGTTGCTCTTCGCTCTTCTCCGCCGCCTGCTCGAAGATCCACGTGTGGACCTGATCGCAGACCTTGGCGACCAGCGGCAAGTCATCCCGGCCGAAGCTGCCGGAATCGTTCCATTTGCCGTGGTCGTCCTTGTAGAGCCGGGAGAGCGTCACGTTGTGGAACGTGCCGTTCTCGGTCTCGTTCTCCCAGATCGCCGCGCGGACGCGGCCGATCCGAATCTCATGCACCGGACGCTTCTTCTGTTGCCGTTCCTTCGGCTTGGATTTCGTGGCCGTGGCCATGATGGGACTTTCTTTCTTGAGACAACGATCATCAGAACAGGCCGGCACCGACCATCAGCACCGACCGACTTTCAGCTTCCGCCACTGGCGGCTATGGGACTGGCTCCAGGTCGGCGGTGAAGGCCGCCGACTGGGAGTAGTCCGGGTCATCTTCAACATCCACCAACAGCTCGTGCAGTTCGTCGACGAATTCGACGGCATGGCCATGTTCCTCCCAGCGGAACTGCTCCTGGGCAGACCGGGCCGCCGCGCGCGGGCTGTCGGCGACGATGCCGGTCAGCTTGACGCAGACTGTGACGTAGACCCGCACTGTGTGCAGGGCGAGCACGGCTTCCCCCGTCTCGTGTTCGTCACACGGTCTGGCGTCTGCTGGGCCTGCTCCTCCGCTCCCTCGTTCAGGCGGTTTGGAAGGCTCCGCTTCCCCGTTGGCAGAGGGCTGCCAGCGAAAGAGACTGGGCGTCACCGGCGCGAACAAGTCGCCATCGCGCTGACGATCCGTTGGGGTTCGGCGACGCTTCATGGCGGCCTCCGTTCATCGGAACCGCTGGGCGGTCCTTCTTCCTCGGGATCGTCCACCGGCACCGGACTCCAGTTCACGCGGAAAGCCTCCGCCTGGGCGGGGTCGGTGTTTCCGTCAACCGTGACCAGAAACGTACTCACCTCGTCGACGAACTCGGTCTCGGGGCCCTGCTCATCCAAGCAGAACCGGTCCCGAGCCGTCATCGCGGCGCTCCGGGGGTCGTCGGCCACAATGCCGGTCAACGTGACGCGGAGCGTGACGTAGCACTGCACCGTGTACGTCGCGGAGGCCGGAGGGCCGTCGCCCGCGATCCCCAACGCCCGCAGCGCGGCGAGCGCCGCGTCGTCGTGGGGATAGCGTCGGCACCGCGGGCAATGCCAGACCGGAGTGTCGGCGACCAGTCGTCCCTGGACGACCTGCGCCAACACGCCGGGGACTCCCGAATGGAATAGGCCCGGCATCTGGCAATCGCACGGCGGACTCCGCTCGGTGGGCTGCGGTTTCATGGCGGCCTCCGCTGGGGGTCGGCGGGGGCCGTTACGTCCGGCAGCTCCTCCAGTTCACGATTGAACCGTACCGAACGGGAGTCATCGGGATCACTCGGGACTTCCACCAGAAACTCGTGCAGCCCCTGGTCGCACTCCGCCTGTCGGCGGAAGTACGTCCAGCGAAAGAGATCGCGGGCCTTGGCCGCCGCCTCGCGGGGGCTGTAGGCCATGATCTCGTACATCGGGACACGGACCGTCACGAAGCCCTGCACGGTGTAGGTCTCGGCGTCTTCGGTGTAGTACGCCACGCCCAGCTCCAGCAACTTGGCCAGGGCGGCTTCGTCGCTGGGATAACGCTGGCAGAGATCGCACCGTTCCACCTTAGCACCGGGAACCAAGCGTCCATTCTCCACGCGGGCCAGAATGCCGGGGACTCCCGTCCGAAACAGGCCGGGAAGTTCGCATTCGCAGCGGGGTTCGCGTGGTGTTTCGCGCTCGTCCATGCGTCACCCCCTTAAGCGGCGACCGCCAGGGACAGAAGACCGGCCACCTTAGCGTCCGCCTCGGTCCGGTCGGCGGCGAACGTGACCCGCTGAGTGAGCCTGGTCAGCGCATCCACGAGCGCGAAGATCGTGAAGCCCCCTTGGACACGGGCGATCTCCAGCGCATCGCGGATGTAGTGCTGAGGGATGTTGAGCTTGGCGAGTTCTTTTGCGACCTCTTCGGCGTCATTCCCGAGCCGGGTCTGCATCGCCTGCGTCAGCACCTGGGCGAACGAGTCGCGGCGGGCGTCCCGCTGGGCGACCAGCGCTTCGATGTGCCGGCGAATCTCCAGCAAGCCATCCCGCACGTGGGCGGTGTGCTTGCGGGAGAAGTCGACGACCTGCACGGCATCCCACACGATGTGGTTGGCGCAGACCCGCTGAAACCAGAACGTCTGCAAGCCGAGCGAGCGGCGGCCGACTTCCGAGTTCCAGACGAAGAACCCCGGCGCGAACGCTTCGCCGCCGATCTCGATCCACCCGGTGGGGTCGATCAGGAAGCAGAACATGTCCTGCTCGCCGCAGTAGAGTCCGGTTCCGCCGTTGTAGGCGGTCTGCGGCGGCTGGAACTCGGGCGCGACATCGCGCACCGCCTCCAGCAACTCGACGTTCCACAAACGGGTGTAGGACAGCCCGTGCAGGGAACGGATCGACTGGCCGGTGGTCAGGAGTTGGACCGGCTTGTCGCTCCGCGGCAACGTGTCGTGGAACGCCAGCCGGGCCGTTTCGGGTTGGACCCGATTGATCGTCTCCTTGCTGACGCCGGACAACCGGCAGAGCTGGCTGAACGACCAGTCGGTGAGGGCCGCATGGCCCCCTTTCTCCAACGGGATCAGCAGCTCCCCTTCGTGAATCTGCGGTTGAAGCGTGTGCGGCATCTGCCACACGTCGGCGGAGTAGTGCCGCTCCTGCCGACAGTGGTCGTACAGTTCCGGCAACGACCCGAAGGTCTCGTCCGGCCCGCGGCGGTACAGTTCGCGGTTTGCGTGGGTGAGAGTCGCCATCCGTCGTCTCCTCTAGTTCCCGAAGGAACTCGATTGCGGGTGCCAAAGTCACAGCGTTCACCGGCACCTGAAGGGTGAACGCCACGACTCTGGTTCCACAGCAGAGACAAACGGAGGGCAGTCGGAAGTGAAACCTCAAAAAACCTGTGGGCACCACCGCCCTCTCGACGGACGGGGCCGTCGGTCGAGAAGCGGTTGGTTTTTCACTCAGATAAGCCAGTTCAGGGAGCGGATGATGAGGAATCCGCGGGATGTTCGTATCACAGTCCCCAAGGCGTGTCACGTCGTCGGCTGCGGTTTTTGGAGGGCTTTCGAGATCGTGTGCGATCCCGAGCCGTTACCGGAGGGCATGCGCTCGTTCTGGTGATGACGCCTCTTCATCCGCGGGCAGCAAGGTGCCCCCATCGTGCGACTGGCGTTGCAGGAGGTCGAGCGCTTCCCGGCTCCCGCCGAGGTGCAGCGCCACCAGAGTTTGTTGGGCGGTCTCCGCCGAGACCACGGCCCAGAAACAAACGACCGGCTCGTGAATCCGCCGGGCGCGGCGCCACAGAAAATGGACGGCCTGCGGCTGCTCGGGGCAGAAGACTTCCAAACCGTGCGCACTGGCGAGACCAAGATACGATCGCAACATACCGTCGTAGGTACCATAGCCCACGGTGCAATGCAAAACCTTTTCGAGCGGACGTTTGCTCGGGCGCGGGGCCGGTGACAACGCGCCTGGAATGTGGCAGAACCGAGCCATGCCCCCACTCTTCTTCCTGTTGGGGTTCCTCTGTCTGATCTTCCCCCGTGAAGCGGCGACCGTGTGGCTGCTGCTCTTTGTCTGGATCAAATGGCTCCGCCTCCGCTGACCGCCCCCGCCACTTTGATGCGAGCCATGCCTCAAAAAACCCGAGACAACCCGCACCCCTGCGAATCCTCCACGCCCTCCACGCGCAGCGTTTCCCCTCACTCCCCCCCCCACAATGCTCGATGATTGCCACACGGCGTGCAGTCGTGGCATGGTCCAAGGGCCTGGGGAAGCGGAGGCGGGCTCTGCTGGGGAGCAACCCGCCAAGGAATACCCAGGTCGAAGCGTCGAAGTGACGCAGGGTGCGGGCCGGTGCTGATCCCTCGCGGTCACACCGGTCCCGCATCGTTTTTAAGTTCGCGTTGTCCCCAACGGTTCCGCCCGCGGTCGGCCCCTTTCAAGACCGCACTTCTCTGGAATGTATTCCGACGGAAGCGGTCCTGGTGGACCGCAGAACCTCAAGGGTCCACCAGCGAGATTCGCCGGCGACTGGCTTCCGCAAAGCGAGGGTTCCGCTCGATGCCCAGAAACCGTCGCCAACTCTCGACAGCGGCCACTCCGGTGGTCCCGCTCCCGGAGAACGGGTCGACGATCAGATCACCGGGATCGCTGGCGCACTGCACAATCGGCCGGACGACGGCCAGCGGAAGCTGCGTCGGAAAATCGGGCAACCGTTCCGCACTGTTCTCCACCAGCCGCGGCAGACACCAGACGTTGTCCCACAACTTGCCGCCGGGAGCCGACCGCTTGTCGGCGTACTTGGCCGCCCGGTCGGAAGGGCGCGTGACGGCCTCGGCGTTGAACACGAACCGCGTCGAATGCTTCACGCAATAGAAAATGTGGCGCGAACAGGGGATGAAGTTGTCCGTGCAATTCTCGTCCTTCACGCAATACAGGAGGTGCCGTGAGCAACGGTTGAAGTTGTTCGTGCAGTTCACGCCGAACGTCTCATACCACTTGATCCACGAACGGCGGACGAGACCGACCTCGCGGAGCAAGATCCCGAAGTGGTCGGCGTATTCGTCACTGATCATGACCCACAAGCTGCCGTTGTCAGTCAAGACCCGCGTGCAGGCTTGCATCCAATCTCGGCACCACGCGAGGTAGTCCCGCTCGGACTGACGATCCGCCTTCGACCCGCCGCCGTAGTCCACCCCTTGGTTGTAGGGCGGGTCGGCGAAGATCAGCCGAACCGTTCCCGGCGAGAGTTGGGCCAGCTCGGTGAGACAATCCCCGTGGCGAATTTCCCATTGGCTGTCATGACCCGCAACTCGCGCCCGTCGCGCCAGTTGACGCTGCTGGCGGCGCTTAGCAGCGCGTTCGGCCTGGCGCTGCGCCACGGCCAGACGCTGTTCGCCGGACTTGACCCGTTCGTAGAGTGCGGGAGCCTGGTTGCGGAGTCGCTGTGCGGCGCGAATCTTGCGCTCGGACACGCCGTATGCGATAGCGGCCGTAGTGCGGGCAGTTCTGGTCCGATCGCGGGATAGCTCGCTGGCCGACGAGCCCGCCGAGCTGTCAGCCGTTTTCCCCCGTCCACGTCCTCCTGCCAGACCACCGCGGCGGGCCCGCTCGCGGCGGCTGATCGTCGCCAGATACTCCATTTCCTCGCGGGCGAGACAGGCCCGCTGATCGTCGGTGAGATGCCGGCGTTTCGTGGCCGCCCGCAGCATGTAGAGGACCGGCGCATCGCCGTTCAACGGCGCTGCCACCACGGGGACGCGCGAAATCCCCAACCGCTTGGCCGCCAGCCAACGACTGCGACCGTCGATGATGATCCGTCCGTCGATGACCTCCAACGGGACGCGAATGCCGCGCTCCTGAATATCGGCGCGGAACTCGCGCTCCTGGTCCCCCGCCATCGTCGGAACGCGGTGTGCCTCGGCGTGCAGCCGCAAGTGTTTGGTCGCCACCAGTTTCATGAAGGTTTTGATGACACGGACGCAATGTCGGTGCGCCTCAACATAGCTGTCGCCCGATGACGATTTCATTCGGCTGGAGAATCGAGTCGTCCAGCAAATCCTGCACCTGCCGAACGAGTGTTGCGCCAGTGTTGCCGGTCCACGGCCGGCGGAGTGCTTGGACCGGCTGAGCAGATTCTGCGCAGCGCGACAGCAGTTGCATGGTGCAGTAGGCGACTGCGGAATGACTCTCAATTTCGCGAACTGTTCACGGCTTTTCCCGACAACTCGCGTCCGACCACCCCTCGGTTCGGAGACGGGAATGGCGTATCAAAATGTCCTTTCTGAAACGCCAGCGTCATGCGATGGTGCCGCATGAGCGAATACCGATTTCCACGCATGATCGCTGAAGAACAGCCTGAGAGTTGCCGCACTGAATTGGTGTTGATGCCCTCGCCGCCACTCCCGGCATTGATCCGAAATGCCGGCGGTCAGGCGGAACAACGCTTTCTGGAGTTCTTCACTGCCGACATTCGCAATTCAGGGACGCGTCGGGTCTACGCCCACGCCGTGGGTCGCTTCTGTCAGTGGTGCGAACAACGCGATGTCTCGCTCACCGTCGTCTCTCCCTTCGTCGTCGCGACTTACATCGAACAGTTGACGCAAGTACGGAGCGCTCCGACCGTGAAGCAACATCTGGCGGCGATTCGCCGGCTATGCGACTGGCTCGTCGTGGGTCAGGTGCTGCCGGTCAACCCAGCCGCGTCGGTGCGCGGACCAAAGCACGTCGTGAAAACCGGCAAGACGCCTGTGCTGACTGCGAGCGAAGCGCGGCAGCTCTTGGACGCCATTGACTGCCGCAGCATTGTTGGGCTGCGTGATCGTGCGTTAATTGGCGTGCTGGTCTACAGCTTCGCCCGCGTCTCGGCCGCGATTGGCATGAACGTCGTTGACTACTATCCGCAAGGGCGAAGAATGTGGTTCCGCCTGCATGAAAAGGGCGGCAAGCACCACGCCGTCCCCGCCCATCACAACGCCATCGCATATCTCGATGAATATCTCGAAGCGGCTGAATGTGGTGATGCCAAGTCAACACCACTCTTCCGAACAGTCTCGCGCGAGCGCGAACTCACATCCCGACGGATGCACCGCATTGACGTGCTGCGAATGATCAAGCGCAGGGCGGATTACGCCGGACTGCCGACACACATCGGCTGCCACACCTTTCGCGCGACTGGCATCACCTGCTATCTCCTCGGCGGAGGCTCGTTAGAACACGCTCAGCGAATCGCCGCCCACGAGTCGGCCAGGACGACGAAGCTCTACGATCGCACCGGCGACGCCATCAGCCTGGACGAGATTGAACGCATCGTGATCTGACGGAAAGGCTGCATTGAAGTGACGGCAGCGCACTCCGGTCACGCGAAGCGGTTAGCTCAATGTCTGTTGTCCAAGACAATTGCCGGGGTCGTCTAGGTTTGCGGCATCGTTCACATGTGGCCTTTCAAGCCGCACGCGGCGAACGACGACCGGGTCGGAGCGCGATGCCAAACTCGCGTGCAATCTTGGAAAGCGTCTGGGCCGAGATGCGGAGGTCCGCAGAGCGCAACGTCCCCTGAATACCATGCTGTCGAATTAACTCAGCAAGCAGTTGGCGATCAGCTTCGGTAAATGTTGGAGGGCGACCGCGGCGAGGTTTCTCGTCCATCGCAGATCCTCAATGGTCAGACTTGGCAGGAGTGGGACTTTGTTCTTCTTCCGTCTCACCACGGCTCGTCAAGCGGCTGGCGTCTTGGCCGCTGAAACGGAAGAACAAGCCAGGGTGGACGACGTATTCGCAGATCGTGCAAGTGATGAGGCCGCCAAGAATGACGGTCGCCACCGGATAGAGAATTTCCTTGCCGGGTTGATGGCCCCCCAGCACCAGCGGCACGAGGCCGATGCCCGCGGTCAGCGCCGTCATCAGCACGGGGGCCAGCCGCTCCAGGCTGCCGCGAAGCACCATTTGTGGCGTGAAGCCCTCGCCCTCTTCACGCATCAGGTGCATGTAATGGGAGACCAGCAAAATGCCATTCCGCGCGGCGATGCCGCCCAGGGAAATGAAGCCGACCATGCTGGCGACGGTCAGCGTCTGTCCCGTGAGCCACAACGCCAGTGCGCCGCCGACGAAGGCTGTCGGCAGCGCGAACATGATCTGCAACACGATGCGTGCCGACGGAAAGAGCGTATACAGCACGAGAAAGACGCCACCCAAAGAGACGAAACTGAGCAGCGTGATCATCCGTGTCGCTTCCTGCTGGGCCTCAAACTGACCGCCATATTGGATGAAGTAACCTTCTGGTAACTGCACCTTGGCCTCAACCGCCTGCTTGATGTCAGCCACGACGCTGCCCAGATCGCGGTCCGTGGTGTTGCACCGGATGGTGATCCGGCGGCGGACGTTCTCGCGATTGATCGTGTTCGGGCCGCCCGCCTCATAGATCTTCGCCACAGTGGACAACGGGATGCGCCCGCCCTGGGGGAGATTGACCGACAGCCGCTGAATCAGGTCGAAGTCGGTGCGGTATTCGTCTTCCAGCCGGACCATCAAATCGAAGGTGCGCTGGCCGTCCAAGACGGTGGAAACCACTCGTCCATTCAGCGCCGTCTCAATGAACTCATTGACGTAGCCCGCCGTCAACCCATAGGCGGCGAGCTGTTCACGGTTGAGGTCGATCCGCAATTGGGGAATCAGTTGCTGCGGCTCCACGACCGGCGGGGCCAGCCCTTCCACGCCGGTAATGGCGGTCTTGATCTCCTGCGCCTTGCGGCGCAGCACGTCCAAGTCGTCGCCGTAGACCTTGATCGCGATTTGGGCCGATACGCCGGACAGCATGTGACTGATGAGGTGGGCGAGCGGCTGTTCGGCTTCGTACTCGATGCCCGGAATCTCTTCCAACTCCTTCCGCAAGGTCGCGAGAGTGTCGATGCGCGAGACGCCGCTCTGCGGGTTCAGCGTGACGATGTATTCCGTGATGTTGACCCCCTCGGCATGCTCGTCGAGTTCAGCACGCCCGCTGCGTCGCACCCAATACAGCACGAGGCCCTGTGGATGCTCGTCGTCGACCATGTGCCGGCGGAACGCCTTGTCCACCATTGCGCTCGCGCGATTCGACGCCTCCAGCGACGAACCCGGCGGCAGGACGACGTTGACTTGTGCGGCTCCTTCGTCGAACTGAGGCAGGAAGTCGGTTCCGAGTTGCGTCACGAGAATGCCGCTGCCCACCATCATGGTCCCCACGACCAGGAGGATCACCGTGAGACCAAACGGGTGCATACTCGTGCGGACGATAGGAGTGGCGATCGCCTTTAAGAATCTCAACAGGGGACTGTCTTTGGAACCGTGGGATTGGGCGGCTTTGCCCGACAGGAGCAGGCTCCCCAAGACCGGTGTCACAGTCAGAGAAATCAGCAACGAGGCGAGGATCGAAACGATGTAGGCGATGCCCAGCGGCGCGAACAATCGGCCTTCGACGCCGGACAACGCGAACAGCGGAACGAAGACGAGAATCACCAGCATCGTGCCGTACACGATGGCACTGCGAACTTCGATGCTGGCCTCATAGATGACCGTGAGCGCCGGGCGTGGCCTGGGCAAGGCTGCGTTCTGTCCCAATCGACGGAAGACGTTCTCGATGTCGACAATCGCGTCGTCGACCAACTCGCCCATTGCCACTGCCAATCCGCCGAGCGTCATGACGTTGATCGACATGCCGGTCCAGTAGAAGAACAGGCCCGTCAGCACGATGGACAGGGGGATGGCCGTCAGCGTGATGAATGTGGTGCGGAAGTTGAGCAGAAACAGAAACAGAATAATCAGCACGAGAATCGCCCCGTCCCGGAGCGCTTCCAAAACATTCTCAATTCCACGGTCGATGAATTCTCGCTGCTGATAGATTTCGCCCTCGATGACGATGTCGGCCGGCAGCGCCTTTTTGACTTCCTCCAGCGCGGCCGTCACTTCCTCCGTTAACCGCCGGGTGTCGCCCTGCGGCTGCTTGGCGATCGTCAGCACGACGGCCGGATGGCCGTTCACCGAACTGTCGCCGCGTTTGATTTGCGCGCCTTCGCGAATCTTGGCCACGTCGCGAATGAGGACGGCTCGTCCGGTGGTCGATTTGACGACCGATTCTTCCAAATCGGCGACGGACTGAATGCGCCCGACGCCGCGGACTAAGAACTCCAGCGAACCTTGCTCGACATAGCCGCCGGTCGCGTTCTGGTTGCTCTCACGCAGGGCGATTTCGACATCCTGCAAGGTGACGCCGAACGCCGTCAGTTGTTCGGGATCGACCAGCACTTGGAATTGCTTACGGCCACCCCCCATTGTGATGACTTGGGCAACGCCCGGAATCGTCAACAAGCGCGGGCGGACGACCCAATCGGCCAGCGTGCGGACTTCCAAGGGAGGGGTCTTGCCCTCTTTGCTGTACATGCCCACCATCATGATCTGCCCCATGATCGAGCTGATCGGCGCGAGTTCCGGTTTCACGCCCTCCGGCATGCGACTGCTGACGGTCGCCAGTCGTTCGTTCACCGTTTGACGGGCGACGTAGATGTCGGTGTTCCAGCCGAATTCGACGTAGATCACCGACAGGCCGATACCGGATGAACTGCGCACCGCTTCGACGCCGGTGGCACCGTTGAACGCCGTTTCCATCGGGAACGTGACCAGCGTCTCCACTTCTTCGGGAGACAGGCCGGGGCATTCGGTCATCACCGTCACGCGGGGCCGGGTAAGATTGGGAAAGATGTCGATCGGCAGGCCGATCATCGTCCGCGTGCCGAGACCGAGCGCGATCATCGCCAGACTGACGACCAGCAACCGATGATGGAGCGAGAAGCGAATGAGCCAATTCATGGAAATGCCAATCTCTGGGGCGTCAGTTTGCGGACTCAACCGCCGGTGAACTGCGCAGGAGTCGCAGTCCGTTCATCACCACCAGCAGCGACGCTCCGGCGTCGGCCGCAATAGCGCCCCACATGGAGGACCAACCCCAAAACGTGAGTGCGGCGAACAATGCCTTGATTCCCAGCGAAAACGTGATGTTCTGGCGGATGATGGAGAGCGTGTGCCGGGCATGTTGGAACAACCACGGCAACCGCGTGAGATCGTCCGACATCAGCGCGACGTCGGCGGTTTCAATCGCGGCATCACTCCCGATAGCACCCATTGCGATCCCCAACGAAGCGCGGGCTAGCGCAGGCGCATCGTTGACGCCGTCGCCAATCATGGCGACCGTTCCGTGGCGGGCCAGCAGCTTTTCGACAGCGGCGACTTTCTGAGCCGGCAGCAATTCCGCCTCGAACTCGTCGATCCCCACCTGCCGGGCGATTGATTCCGCTGTGCCGCGATTGTCGCCGGTCAGCATGACGATGGACGCCACTCCGGCTTTGCGCAGAGATTGCAAGACCTCGGCTGTGCCGGGACGAATGGTGTCGGCCAGCGCAATCAGGCCACAGACGTGCTGCTCGTTGCCGACCACCACCACGGTGAAGCCGGCAGTGGTCAGCGATTCGAGCTGCGTGTGAACTTCCGGCGTCTCTTGGCCCCGTTCTTCCAACCAGCGATGCGACCCGAGCCAGAACAGTCGGCCGTCCCAACGTCCCTCGGCACCTTTGCCGGGGACCGTCCGGGCATCAGTGGTCGGTTCGTAGGACAAGCCTTTTTGGCGAACATGCTCGATGACGGCTTTCGCCAATGGGTGCAGGCTGCCGGCTTCCAGGGCTGCGGCCCGTTGCAACAACTCGGTTTCGGAGTGTCCGTTCAGTGGGACGACTTGCACAACTTGAGGGCGTCCGACTGTGAGGGTGCCGGTTTTGTCGAGCGCCAACGCTTGGATGTGGGCGGCTTGCTCCAGATGTGACCCACCTTTGACCAGCACTCCCTGCCGCGCGGCGGCGGCCAGTGCGGAGACGATGGTGACTGGCGTTGAGATCACCAATGCACAGGGGCAAGCAATAACGAGCAAGACGAGCGCCCGATAGGCCCACAGCGTCACGGCTTGATTCAGAAAGAGTGGCGGCAATAGCGCCACGAGGATAGCCGTTGCGAACATCACGGGGGTGTAGACGCGGGCGAACCGCTCGACCCATTGTTCAGAGGGCGCTCGCTGCGATTGGGCTTCAGTCACCTGATGAATGATGCGGGCCAGCGTGGTGGAATCGGCCGTCTTGGTGGAACGAACCGTCAATTGGCCATCGCCGTTGACTGTGCCGGCAAACACGGCATCGCCCGGCTGCTTGGGAACGGGAACGCTTTCACCGGTGATGGGTGCCTGGTTGACGTCGCTCTGGCCAGCCGTGACTTCGCCGTCGAGCGGAAACTTTTCGCCGGGCTTGACCACGAACAGAGTTCCCACGGTAACTTCTGCAGAGGGACGCGATTGCTCGCGGCCGGCGTCGTCGACCGTGCGAACGACGGCTGGCGTCAGTTCTAACAGCGCGGCGACCGCGCGCCGCGCTCGACTGACGCTCCACCCCTCCAACGCCAACGAGACGGAGAACAGGAAGGTGACGGTCGCGGCTTCCAACCAGTCTCCGAGTAGCACGGCCCCGATGACGGCGACCGTCATCAACAGATTCATGTCGGGGCGCAGGCGACGCAGCGCGGCCCAGGCGCGCGGTGCGATAGGCCAGCCGCCGATGGCGATCGAAGCCAGACACAGCGCCCGGAACAGCCACAACTCGGTTGGAGTGGGGAGTTGCGAATCGATTCGGTGCGACCAGATCTGCAGCGCCCACGCGACCAACCAGAGAATGCCGCAAATTCCGGTGAGCGCTGTTCGCGTCGCCACCCACGAGACTGGTTGTGAATCGGGAGACAGCGACGCATCGCGCCACGGCTCTGCCCGTAACCCCGTCCGCTTGATAGCCGACAGAATTGTGTCCACCGTGACAACGCCCTGCTCGGCGCGAATGGTCAACTTGCGATTGAGGAAATCGAAGGCCAAGGCGTCCTCGCCGACCAGCGGCGCTAGCTCCCGTCGCAACAGGTCCGCCTCTTCGGCGCAGTCCATGCCATCGACGCGGAACGTCCAGCGTTCCTGGTGCGCTGTCTGCTGATTCCCTGCGGAGGACATCGGAATCCCTAATCCGGCTCGCTGCCGTCCCACTACCGAATTAGTGGTTATGCCCGGCATGAGGATCGACGCCCGATCCCTGCTGTTTCTTCAGGGCGAGATTGATCTGATACGCCTGGTTCATCGCGATCTCGTCACCCAGGAACACGCTGCCGTCGTTGCGAAGCACCACGAACCGCGGATCGCGATGTTCGATGACGACCGGCACGCGCTCCAGCAGTTCGCCGTTGGCGCGGAACACATAGGCGTCCGGTCCTTCGCTGACGACGGCCTCAGACGGCAGCACAATCTGTTCGGTCAGTTTCTGAATCGGGAGCAGCAATCGCACTTTTTGACCGGGCTTGAAGAGCCAGGAGCGGTAGATCACGCCGTTATCGGCCTCCGCATCGCGAACGACTTCATTCCTGAGCGGCACAAAAAACCGTAACGTGCGCGTGGCCGCATCGAGTGAGTTCTCGACGTAACGAATCAGCAGTCCTTCGCGCACCTCCGGCAATTCGGCTTCTCCCTCGAACAGGACGGTCAGTGGACGCTGCTGCTGGACGGCAAGCGCGATCTGGCGGCTGTCGCGCTCGAAGGCATGGCCTTCCAGATACAGTTCCGTGTGCAGTCCCAAGTCGCACAGTTCGTCGCCGGGTTGCACGAGCTTGCCGGGAAAGATGTCGATGTTTTCGACGGTATACACGACATCTTCGGCAACGGCTTTCAGTCGCTCGGGAGTACGAACTAAGCTGGTCGGCACGATCGACGGGTGGTTATGGCCATCTTCCTGCGGCGGCGGCTTGGGGGTTCCGCCGGGAACATGAATCGTAAACTCGCGGAGCAAGGTCTTGTGCTCGACCATTTCCGTGATCTGATAGGGTGTCAGCCCGCGGACCAGCAATTCCTGAATCTGCACCAGCTTTTGAGAGTCGAGCCGTTTGCGCTCGTACTCCTTCTCCAGCTTGGTGCGAGCGGGAATCGACCCGTTCTCCACGAGCGGCGTCAGCCGCTTGAGTTCGATGTCGACCAGTTCCATGTCTTGGAGCGATTTGAGTAACGCGGCTTGGGCGTTGGTCAGCAACTCACCCGTGGGTTGAATGTCGAGCAACGGGTCGCCGGGCTTCACGGCTTGGCCGGGGTAGGCGTGGACCTTGACCACGACGCCGGCCAGCGATGTCGTAATCCGCCGTTCGCTGTGTCCCGGCTGCTCGACGACGACCCCTGGAATCACGAGATTTTTGGTGTAGTTGGACAGTTCCACGGCCCCAAGTTTCAGTCCGAGGTTGGCCCGCGCTTGGTCGGAGAGCGGGACATTGTTTTGGTTACTGTCAGCATCGTGCCCACCTTCTGCGCCGTGATCGTGGCCGGCGTGGTCATCGTGAGCCGCTTCGGAGTCGAGGGCGGATGGCTTCGCCGTGAGCAAGGGAAGCCAACGGTCGCGGGCCGCAATGGTCGCTCCGGCGACCAGTCCCGTCAGGATGGCAAACGCTCCAATGGTCAGCAGGGGTTTGGGCAGTCGCATGATCGTGACTCTTTGACGAATTACGGTTGGAAGAATCAGTCGCGGACTGGCAGCCCCCAGCGCCACCCGGCGCGACGAGTGATCGTCGACACCGGGCAGAACCGGGCGCGTCAACCGGCAGCATCAGCGGTTAGTGCTTGTGGTCGTGATCGTGCTTCAAGTCGAACTTGGTGGTGTACGACTTGCCTTTGATCTTCACCGCCAGCCGTGCGTCGTTTCCCTTGTGGTGCAGGTCATGCACCAGCTCTTCATCCTTCAACTGGAAAGCCGAAGCCATGCCCATCGGATCGGTCTTAAGGCGGACCGCCGGCAGCTTGAACTGTTCGGGTTTCCCGGCGTGCTTGAGATTGATCACGGCTTCCTTGGCGTCGGTCGGCACCATCGCCTTGGCCGCCGCGTCCAGAACGTACAGCGTCAGCACGTTGGTCTTTTCGTCGAGCATGACTTCGATGTGGTATTCCTCGTCGCCCAACTCCAGCAGTGGGCCGCCGTGCGGTCCCTTTTCAGGATGGGCGTGGGCCGGCGCAGGCGGAGCCGACCAGACGTAGGACACCAGCGCGAGGAAGAACACGGCACCGATCAAGGAGAGGTCCACAAGGCCCCGCCGCGTCAACAAGAGTCCAGCCATGAGAGAGTCCTTTCGTGATGAGACCCTGAATGCGGCACAGCGCATCCAGGCGGGCGTCGAGGAAGTCGACGCCACGGGAGTGCAGGGGCGTGCCCGAAACGGACCACACGGTCCGTCAGGCGGAGGCGACCGCCGACCGTCGTCCCAAACGGTCAGCGAAGGAAGTAGCGCGCAGGCGAAACCGTCTCGGGGTCCGTCATGCGACAGAGCGCAGCTCGCAGGCGAAAGAGGGCCTGGGCGCGATTTAGATGACCCACACGCCCAACACGGCGCGCAGGCGCTGTGGGGCTGGCGATCTGGCAGAAAGCCAAGCAATCACCGCGCTCGGGCTGGTGAGTTGCTGATCGACCGCCGCGTCCAAGACGGGCGGGACCGCATGGTTCAGGCTCATGTCCGGCGACCACAAACTCATGTTGCTAGTGGTCACATAGAACAGATGCGTGGCGACACAGAGGTGGTGAGAAGAGTGATCGTGACCGGGATCGGGCAGGTCGTGATCGTGGTCTTCGTGATGGTCACAGACCGATTCTTCCCCGTGCGCATCGACTGGCTGGGCGCATGTCCCGCAACTCTCCACACAGCAAGTGAATTGCTGCGGCAAGAAGCAAGCGAGCGCCAGCAGTGTGAACCAAGTCCGCACGGAACGATCCTTAATGACCGCGGGAATTATCGTCATGTCCGCTCTCAGGTCAAGAGCGAATCGCAGCATAATTCGTATTGGGCCAAGGCGTTACAACGCTAGAGTCAATGCGAGCGAATCGTTTCTGCAAAGGGTTTGCGGATGACTGCAAGGGATGCGCAGGCGGTCATTTAGGGAAACGCTTCGACCTGCGCCAACCCTGACAATTCGGCCGCGGTCATCCACCGCGTCTCCAAGGCGCTGATGTATCCCAATTGAGATTCGACCAAGGCCCGCTGCGCCTGCAAGAGCCGCAAGAAGTCGAATTGGCCCTGATCGAAGGCTTCCTGAATGACCTTCACGCTCTCGCGAGCGAGTGGGATGATCTTCTCTTCGTACCGCACGACGAGTTGGTCCGCAGCGCGATAGCGTCCCCGCGCGTCGGCCATCTGCTTGGCGATGGTGTTGCGGATCGTGGCGACGTTCGCCGAGGCTTTGGTGACGTTGGCGACGGCGGCGCTGATGTTTCCCTGATTCTTGTTCCACAGTGGCAGCGGTGCGGACAGATTGATGATGCCGATGTTCTCAATCGCGGTGTATTGCCGCATGTAACCCGCATTGACG
This sequence comes from Planctomycetaceae bacterium, assembly GCA_033762515.1. Taxonomy (GTDB): domain Bacteria; phylum Planctomycetota; class Planctomycetia; order Planctomycetales; family Planctomycetaceae; genus DSVQ01. Next base: position 24,384 of record JANRLN010000176.1, on the reverse strand, counting down.
GTGATGTTCGGGAACGGCTCGACTTGCGCTCGCTTCAAGAGCAGCCGGTTGCGATCGACTTCCTGCTCGGCGACCGAGATTTCGGCGTTGTAGGGGATGTAACCGTCGACGACGACCTGCTCGGCGAATGGCACCAAGGAAATGCGGAGGTCGCCTTCCACTCGGTCCAGCTCCATTTCCGGCGCGCCGAGACTCGCCGTCAGTTGACGTAAGGCAGCGGCCAGCACGGCTTCCGCGTTCTGGAGCGCGACCTCAGCCTTTTCGACTTCAATCTGGAAGAGCAGCGCGTCGCTGCGGGTTCCCTCACCGGCTTCCTTGAGGCGAGTGGCGGCGGTCTGAGACTTGGCCGCGATGCCCACCAACTGCCGCAGAATATCGACCCGCTTCTGACCGGCCAGCACGGCATAGTAGCCCTGTCGCACGGCTGTCAGCAGGTCGAACCTCGTCCTGACAAACCGATACTCCGCCTGGAACACTTCCCGGCAGGCCGCCGCTTCTGAGAGCTGGAGCTTGTGCTTGGTGACGATTTCCTGACTGAGCTGGACAAAGTACTGGCTGTCCCGTCCGCCCAATTGCATCGCGCCGCCGCTCCCTACCGGATTGGGGTACAGCCCCGCTTGGTGAGCGCGACCGCGTGCGGCCTGCACTTCCGCAGCGGATTGGGTCAGGTTCGGGCTGGTGGATTCGGCGATGGAAGTCAGCACGTCCAGCGTCAGGCCCGACTCCGCTTCCGGGGACGGCGGCACGACTGCCGGTTCTTCGGCCGACAGAATGGTGGTGACTGCGAGTGATAGACCAAGCACGCCGCTAAGGGCGATGCACGAGCGAATGGAGAACATGCGTCCCCTCCCTGGGGTCAAAAGATGGTTTGGCCAAGACGCCACGTGACGAAGTGTGATTTCGCCGGGCGCATCATCGGCGCAAGGGAGAGGACCGAGTCGGCCCGGTCGAGTATCCGATCGAAGTGTATCCGCCAACCATCACACCGGTCGGCAGCAAACTCTGATCGATGACCGAACCCGCGGGCACGGCCGCCGGATGGGCCTGGACAGCCGTTTGATCATTCTGAACGGCGGCAATTGCGGGATGCTTGCACGCACAATCCGGTTTGGGATTCAGTGGCGACGGAAGGGATTTGTCGCGACCCTCATCGTGACAGCAGTCGCAATCCGCCGCGCTGTTCGCAGCGGGCGCTTCCGTCGTGGCGGATGCCAGCCGCTGCATCCAGCAACCTGGACACGGCACCAGCAGCAGCACGGCGAGCAATGACCGGAACATGGCAACTTAGTCGGAGACGCAGAAACTTCGACACGTTCCTTGTTCTCGGCAACGGATGCTTCTCCGTCACAGTCAGAAACGACGCCGCGGCACTTTGGTTGCAACCCGCAAAGTTTGCCACTTGATCCGATCAACGGGATGCTGCCCGATTCGCAACACTTTGCGTCACAGCGAGTTTAAGAACGTCAGCAACCTCATCCGCTCTTGGTCGGTGAGCCGTTGGAACTGATTGCGCGATTCCCGTCCCTGCCCCTCGTGTTGAAGAATGGCATCCTCCACCGTCGCGGCGCGCCCATCGTGCAGGAAGCTCGGGTGGGTGCGGAGGCCCCACAGCGGAGCCGTCCGCATCTCGGTGCCACGAGCGAGGCCCTGCTCGACGCCGTCGCCGAGGGAACCCATGTCGTGCAGTAAGAAGTCCGAATGCGGTGAAAACTTGCGGTAGCGGAGGGCGGCTGACGGGTGATTCCCCGTATAGAGCGTCGGGACGTGGCAGTTGGCACAACCGATGCTCGCGAACAGTTTCTCGCCGTGTCGAACGTCCGCGGTGATCGGGCCGCGGGTGGGCGGAGCGAGAAACGTCATGAAGTCCGTGAACAGGACGACATCTTCGATGTCCGGCTCGTTCGGACTTGCCACCGGGTTGTACTCCATCAAGCCGGCGTCTCCCTGCGGTGGATTCTCGTCGTCGATCAGCCGGCCATCTTCATCCGGCAACCACCCCGGTGTCGTAATCCCCATTTCTTCCTTGTAGGCATCGCCGGAGAAGTTGGTGAGATTGGGGACGGCGGCTTTCCACCCGAGTCGGCCTACTCGCCCTTGACCCGTGCGAAGATCCGTAACGATGTTCGGACGTCCGGCAGTCGCTGGCGTCAGCAACGCTTGCTTGAGAGCTAGAGTCCACAGGAATCCATCCGGCACGGCATCGACCAAGCCCAGCCCGAAGGTTTGCGGAGTACGGCGACCGGCGACGATGGTTGCTTCGCTCGGAATCTGCTCGCCCACGAACTGATACCCATCCAGACCTTCAATCCCGACCGTTTGGATGACCGGTCCGCCCACTGCCAGGAGCGAGTCAAAGCGGCCATTGATCCGCGTGCCGATGCGGGTCGAGAGAATCGCGCTGCCGCCGCCCGTCGCCTGATTGTCATGGCAGGCGACACACGAGTCGCGATTGAACACTGGTCCCACGCCGTCGGCGACACCTTCCACCTCTTCAAAAGCGGCTTTGCCGGCCTGGAACCGACTAAGTTCGTCAACCGTCAGTCCTGGCAGTGGATCACCGAAAGTGACTTGTGCGAACGCTGTCTTAGCACTCCCCAGGCTGAACAGGACTGGAAACGCCAGCAACCAAAGACGGAACTGCGGAGATGTCATCGAGTCGCCTTGCAAAAGGTGTGGTTGTCCGCGCGCACGAAGAGCGCTGGAAAGAATCAATGGTGTGATTTGAGGCTTAGAACTCGCCGATCACTTCGCCGCCGGCGCGGGTGCCGAGCCGCCGCCAGACCTGAAGGTCGATGTTCTCGCTGACGGATCGCACCGATCCGTCCACCAGCAGCGAATGCACGATCCCTTCGTGGTGGCTGCGTGCGGGCAACGCGGCATAGGCGACTCGCGTGGCGTGCGTGCCTTCCCGCCACGAGACAAAGTCGATGTCGTATTCGACGCCGGCCACTGTATGCGGGATGCGTGCGTTAGGGCCAAAGACTGTCGTGAAGCCGCTTTGCTGACAAAGCCCGTCCGCCCATTCGGTATGCCCTGTGTTGAGTTGCAACGAATTGCCGATGCAGCAACCATCGCCCGTCAGCCCCATCGCGAACGACGAACTCGTCGGAGGCGTCGGCCCCGGATCGGTCGTCGTGTTCCGCAAGTACGGCGTGTACGCCTTGGCCTCGGATGTGCACAGCGTGTTGCTCATGCCATCGGTGAAGTCTGCCGCCCGCATTTTGCTGTTGGGAAAAAACGCCCCGTCACTGCCGCTGCCATTCGTGGGGTCGTAAATCTTCCAAGTGCCGAAGTTGGCGACATAGCTCGCGGGATAGTCGCGCGGCACACCGGTCGACGGATTGATCCGCATGACATCGTTGGGCTCGCTGGGACACAGATAGGAAGGGATGCGGGTCGTCGCCACGTTGAGCTGAGCGTTGTAGGCAAGGTTCCAGTTGACAAGGCTTTGCAAGTTCGCCTGCTCCACATAGGGCAGGACGCGGGCCAACATCGACCACTGCCCGCCGACGGTCGTCGTCACCCCCGGAACCGCACAGTAGCTCGGCGGAAAGACCGTGTAGGCGTCCAAGTAGTTGTGGAGTGCCAGCCCAATCTGCTTGAGATTGTTGCGGCACTGGGTCCGCCGGGCCGCTTCCCGAGCTTGCTGGACCGCCGGCAAGAGTAAGGCGATGAGAATTGCGATAATTGCAATCACCACAAGGAGTTCGATCAGAGTGAACCCGCGGCGTCGACTAATCATTTCAGCTTTCCTCAATCTGTGTTTTGATTTGTTGTGACAAATTGTTTGATTACTCAAAATATCGTCGATTCGTGAAGCGTCAAGGGAGCAGCAGCAGTTTTTTCCAAAGTCCTGCGAAAAAGTTGGGATTGCCGAAGCGATGACCGACCGATAGAGTTTGAGTATGCGTCAGTGCCTACTGATTCTGTCGATGCTCACGAGTCTCGTGGCCTGCCCCTTCGATTGCATGGGGCGGATGACGACCGGCGACGGTCTTGGCGCGTCAGCCGGTGCATGCCCTTGCTGCACCCATCGCGGTACAGATTCGGACGATCCCTGCGGCCCGAGTTCGGGCGGTCAGCAATGCGATTGCATCTGTAACGGCGCGGTTCTGACCGACAACGTGTCGATTTCCGCTGACGTGTCGGTAGCGTGGTGCGTCAATGCCGTTGAGGTTGCGGCCCCGGTCGAACTCGCGCTCGCCGCCGCGCGTCTGGAAAGCAATGACGCTGCCTGCCAGATTCGACTTGGACGGTCATTGCATCTAGCGCTCCATTCGTTGCAGATCTAGGTCGTAACGACCTTCCGCGTGGGTCTCTGGATTGACCCCGCGAATCAGTCCGCGGTGGTCTCTACTCGCCGCGACAGCTTCCTCATTACTGCCAAGTCGCTGACGGGTCGCTACATCCCGTGGTGACGCAATCCTTCGTCGTGTTCCCTCATAGCAGGGAGCCGTGCGACGCCTCGGAGTCACCACGTTGGTGTTCCGAATTCCTTCCTCTCGTCCGCAAGGATGCTGTTCATGTTCGCCAAATTCTGCCTGATGACTGCCGGTCTGGTTCTTCTCGGCGTGATCTCTGTGGCCAGCGCTGCGGAGCCCGCTGCCAAGACCAAGGACACCGTAATGACCGTCGGTGAAATGTGTGGCGGCTGCGTGACGAAGATCACCGCGAAACTCAAGCCAATGCCCGACGTGGGCAAAGTCGTCTGCGACATTCCGAAGAAGACGGTCACCGTGACGCCGGCGGCGGGGAAGTCGCTGTCCCCCAAGGTTCTATGGGAGTCGATGGAGAGCATCGGCAAGACGCCAACGTCACTCACCGGACCGAGCGGCACGTTCAAGTCCAAACCCAAAGCGTAGAGACGCCCTGCAACACGAATCGAGATTCTCCGCCAACCAAACCTCATTGCATTGATCGGCCTCGATGTTGACGTTTCGGCCACTGCCCTGGGATTACGGCGTCCGCAACTTGTTGCGGCGACCGGGCCGAAGCGCGCTGACGCTCCTGGGTTTGGGGACGGTGGTCTTTTTGGTGTTTCTGGTCGTGGCGTTTGTCCGCGGGTTGGAAACTTCGCTGGCTGTCAGCGGCGATCCCCTGGTGGTCCTCGTGCATTCGCTGGGTGCGGGCGAAAACATCGAGAACTCCACGATCCCTGGACAAGGCGCTGGTGTGCTGTCGGCCAGCCTGGGGCGCGTTGAGACGCGCTATCGCCAAAAGCACGTGTCGCCCGAACTGTATCTGGGTACGGAAGTCACCACGGAATCGGTGAAGGAACCGGCGATGGGACTCGTCCGGGGTGTCACGCTCGCCGCTCCCCTGGTCCGTCGCCAGTTTCAACTCATCGAAGGAACATGGCCGACGACGGGCGAAGCCATTGTGGGCCGTCTGGCGGCGGCCAAGCTGGGGTGCGATCCGGCAGAACTGGTCATCGGTCGCACGCTGCGAATCGAAGGCCGTCCCTGGAAAATCAGCGGGCGCTTCGCCGCAGCGGGTGCGGCTTTCGAGTCAGAAATCTGGTGTCTGGTGGATGATCTGCAACAGGCGATGAAGCGTCAGGACGTGAGTCTGGTTGCCGTGGCTGTGAGCGAAGCGAAGGGTCTGGCCGATGTCGGCGAGTTCTGCAAAGAGCGGGTCGATCTCGAATGGGAGGCGACACCCGAACTGGACTATTACGCTTCGCTGCAAACGCATTACGGACCGGTTCGGAGCGTGGCATGGTTGATCGTGCTGCTGGTGTCGGGAGCCGGCGCGTTCGCCGGTCTCAACACGATGTACGGAGCGGTGGTCGGCCGGGTTCGCGAATTGGCCATGCTGCAAACGATTGGATTTTCACGACGGGCGATCGCGCTCAGCATCGTCCAGGAGGGCGTGTTGCTGGCAGCGGCCGGTTCGCTGCTCGCGGCGGCGGTCGCCTTGCCGTTACTCAACGGGTTGGCGGTCCGATTTACGATGGGCGCCTTCACGCTGCGATTGGACAGCGTGTCGTTGTTGTACGGGCTATGTACGGGTCTTGCGATTGGCGTGCTGGGTTCGCTCCCACCCGCCTGGCGCGCCCTGCGGATGCCCGTGGTGGATGGTCTGAAGGCCATCTAGGTCTCACGTTCTGAAAGGGAAGAAACGATGTCGAGTGGAACTTGGACAGGATTTGTGGGTCTCGCGTTGGCGGTCTTCGCGGTGGGCTGTGGACAAACGACGATCGCCCCAGCCCCGCAATCGACGAGTGCGACGCCGGCTGCATCGGCCGGCGGCGCGGAGGTCTTGTTGCATGAGCAACCCGTCGATGCCAAACCCGTGGGCGATGTGCGTGAGTCGGCCGAAGACGGAATTGAAGTGACGATCCTGGGGCGGATCGGCGGCGGCGCGAATCCGTGGGTTGATGGTCGTGCCGCCTTCACCATCGTCGATCCGAAAGTCGAACCGTGTCATCCGAGTGAGGGTTGTCCGACGCCTTGGGATTACTGCTGCTCGACGGATCAGCTCCCCAAGAACCGGGCGATGATCAAGGTCGTTGATGCTGCCGGTGGCACGGTCGAACAAGACGCCCGGCAATTCTTGGGGTTGAAGGAACTGCAAACCGTCGTGGTGAAGGGGAAGGCCAAACGCGACGAAGCGGGGAATCTCACCGTGCTGGCGAATGGCGTATTCGTCGTGCCGGAGCAGAAATAGTTCTGGCAGGAAATCGTCCGATGACGACACAGGTCAATCTCCAGGAATTGGCGGTCGAGCGCGCCCCGCGCGCAGCGGGGCGCGTCGTTCGTCGTCCGCGAAATGTCTTAACGCGCTATCTAGCTCCTGCGGTCATCCTCTGTGGGTTCGCCGGAGTGCTGAGCTGGTCATTGCGCGACAGCCTCTGGCCGGCGAAACCCGTGACGGTCGTGTCCGTCATCGCGAGCCGGTCGGAAGTGGTCGCCACCGATACGCCGCTGTTTCAAGCGGCGGGCTGGATCGAACCGCGTCCACAAGCCGTCGTGGTCTCAGCGTTGGCGGAAGGCATCGTTGACGAGGTTCTGGTCGTGGAAGGGCAGGCTGTCGAGGCGGGGCAAGTTGTGGCCCGACTTGTTCGTCGCGATGCCGAGATTGAATTGGATCGGGCGGAAGCCGACGTGCGGTTGCGCGAAGCCGAAGTGCTGTCGGCACGCGCTTCATTGACGGCAGCCAAGACGTTGTTCGATGAGCCGATTGCTCTTCAAGCTGCGTGGGCCGAAGCCGAGGCGACATTGACGAAGGTCGAGACGGAACTGGCCCGATTGCCCTCCTTGATTCGTGCCGCCGAAGCTCGTCGCGAGTTTTCTGAGCAGGAAGTCGCGAGCAAGACCAAGTCGCGAGATTCTGTGCCAGCCATCACTGTCCAGCGGGCGAAGAGCGATTTGGAAACCGCTTTAGCACAACTGGACGAATACAGGCAGCAGTCACAGTCCTTGGAGCGCGAGCGGCAGGCGCTGGCGAAACGTCGCGATGTGCTGCGCCGGCAGTTGGAACTCAAGGTCGATGAAACGCGGCAGGTCGCGGAAGCGCAAGCCAAGTTGCAAGTGGCGGAAGCCCAAGTCCAACAGGCGCGGGCGGTTTGCGATGCGGCTCGCCTGAAGTTGGAACGGACGGAAGTCCGGGCGAGATCCGCCGGGCATGTGATGGCGCTGGTGGCTAAGCCCGGCAGTCGATTGATGGGCATCAATCAAGCCGCGGCCCATGACGCCAGCACGGTCGTCACCATGTACGATCCTCAGAGTTTGCAGGTCCGGGCCGACGTTCGACTCGACGATGTGCCCCAAGTGACCACCGGCCAGACCGTGCGCATTGAAACCCCGGCGAGTCCCACTCCTCTGACGGGCCACGTCCTCTTTGCGACCGCGCTGACGGACATCCAGAAGAACACGCTGCAAGTCAAACTGACCATTGACGATCCCCCAGCGGTACTCAAGCCCGACATGCTCGTGCAGGTGACGTTTCTGGCCCCTCCCCGCCCGAACGTCGAAGGCAGCACTCCGCCGTTGCGATTGCTGGCCCCACGGGAAGTCATTGTTCCCGGATCGGGCAGCGATGCGACAGTCTGGCTCGCCGACCAAGCCTCGGCAACAGCCAAGCTGCGCCGAGTGACCGTGGGCTCGGTGACGGCGGACGGTCTGGTGGAGATCGTCACCGGCGTCAATGTCGGCGACCGCCTGATCGCCGGTGGTCGCGAGTCACTCGTCGATGGCGAACGCATCCGCATCACAGGCAATGATCCGACCTTGGGACGTGACTCGTTAGCGCACTCCACGACCGATTCTGCCCCGATCAAGTCGTCACATATCCATCGCTATGGGGCGAAAGAGTGAAGGAGCCGCAGATGTCCTTGGTGGAAGTCCAGCAAATCACCAAAGAGTACGTCAAAGGCGATCAGAAGATCGCGCCGCTCAAGAATGCGGATTTGACGATTGAACGGGGCGAATTCGTATCGCTGATGGGTGCCAGCGGTTCCGGCAAAAGCACGCTCCTCAATCTCATCGCGGGCATTGACCGGCCCACGTCGGGACAAATCCTCGTCGATGGCGAAATCATCACCCAGTTCTCGCGCACGCGATTGGCGCGCTGGCGGGCCGAGAACGTCGGCTACATCTTTCAGATGCACAACCTCGTCCCGGTGTTGACGGCTTACGAGAACATCGAACTGCCACTGCTGCTGTTAGGGCTGTCGTCCCGCGACCGGGCGAAGCGGGTCAACATCGCGCTGGAGGCAGTCTCGCTGACGGATCGGGCCGATCACTATCCCCGACAACTCTCTGGCGGACAGGAACAGCGGGTGGGCATCGCACGGGCGCTCGTCGCTAATCCGACCATCATCGTAGCGGATGAACCCACCGGTGATCTGGACTCGGAAACCACCGAACAGATTCTCGAACTGCTGCAACGGCTCAATACGGAACTCGGCATGACGCTGCTGATGGTTACGCACGATCCGAACGCTGCTCTGATTGCGACGCGCCGCTTGCGATTAGAGAAGGGCGTATTCGTCGAGCCACCTCCGACGAACTCATTCGTTGCTGCGGGAAGGAATTGAACCATGCTGCGCTTCATTCCCTATGTTCTGAAAACACTCTGGCGACATCGCACGCGCACCCTGCTCACCGTGAGCGGGACGGCCGTGGCCATGTTCGTGTTCTCCTTTGTTGGAGCCGTGCAGGAGGGGCTGGACCGGCTGCTGGATGAACAACGGCAAGACCGTGCGCTGATCGTCTTTCAAGCAAACCGGTTCTGCCCCAGCACGAGCAAGCTGCCGGAGGATTACGCGCTGCGGATTCGCAAGCTGCCGGGAATCAAGGATGCGGTCCCCATCAAGGTTTATATGAATAACTGCCGTGCCAGTCTCGATGTGGTGGTCTTCAACGGACTCCCGCCTGAGAAGCTCCGCAGCGTCCGACCCCTTGCGCTGCAGGAAGGCGATTGGTCGCAATTCGAGGGCCAGCGCGATGCGGCGCTGGTCGGCCGGGCGGTCGCTCAACGGCGGAAGCTCTCGGTCGGGCAGAGATTCTCTATCGGAGCGCTCACGGTCACGGTTGCCGGCATCTTTGATTCGCCCGTGCCGGCGGAGGAAAGCATGATCTACACGCACCTGGAGTTTTTGCAGCGGACACGCGGTCTGAACTCCGTCGGGACAGCGACGCAAATGGAAGTGTTGCTGGATGATTCCGCCGACGCCCAATCGGCCTGCAAGTTGATCGACGATCTCTACCGTGGCGGCCCCGTCGCCACCAACACGCGAACGAAGGGGGCCTTTCAGGCGAAGGCCGTGGGCGATCTCGTCGAATTGGTGGGTTTCACACGCTACCTCGGCCTGGCCTGCGTGGTGATGGTCCTGGGACTCGTCGCCACGACGACAGTCATGGGGGTGCAAGACCGCATCCGTGAACACGCCGTGCTGCAAACCATCGGCTTCACCGGTTGGCACATCTTCGCGTTCATCATCGGTGAGAGTCTCGTCGTGAGCCTGATTGGCGGAATCGTCGGCACGGGGACCGCATTGGCGATCCTACAAGTTTCCAGTCTTGCCTTGGGAACGGAAGGAATTCTGATTGCCTTCTTGCCTTCGGTCTCACTGGCGTTGATGGGATTGCTTGCCTCAGCCCTCGTTGGCCTCTTGGCAGGCATCGCCCCCGCATGGCAAGCATCGCGAGCCGAGATCGTGCCTGCCTTGCGGTTCGCGTAGCGATAAACTCGATCCATCGCTGTCACTGTCGAGTGGAACTTCAGCCGCGACTTCGGAGAAATGTCGTCAATACGAACACGAACGTATCAGTTAGACGTCGTCTTTCTTCGGTCGGTTTTCTCGCAACGGGCGGTCTTGCAAGATACGGCGGGAAAAGCCGCCCCAATTCGATTGTTGGTGATCGGCACACCCTTCGCGATTGCTGAATTGCACCGCGATGTGCGGTGACAACTCAAACGCAATCGTCCGAAGGAACGAAGCAATGAAGACTCTCCTCTTGGCCGCTGCCCTGGCGGCTGTCAGCACGCCTGCAATGGCGCAGGGCTGGGGCTACGGCAATACGCAGATGGGGAACTGCGGCTCGAATTACCAGAACCGGTCTGCCTACCAGAACTACGGTCGTGCCGGGTACTCGAACGGCTATTCCGGCATGGGGTACGGCTCCGGCGTCAATTACGGCATGGGCTACGGTAGCGGCTACTCGACGCGCGATCCCTGGGCGCATCGTTCGCTCGCCCCGTCGCTTCAACAGCGGGGCGTCTACGATCCCGTGCACGGCGACTTCCATCCCACGGCGAACATGGGCTACGGTTCACCCTTTCCCCGGACGAATTTCGACGACCGGTATTACGGTCGGGGCGGGTATTGATCTCTGGTCGAGACGGTGGCGCGGCAGTGCGGGGTCTGTCTCGAATGACGGCCGGTACTGCCGCAGCCTCGTCGATGCGATAGAATCGAATCAGGCAGGGCGGAGGTCGCTTCTGCACTCATCTGCTTCCCATCAATGTGGAGGATTGGAAGATGTCCAGCCGAACGCTGTTCTTGGGCGTCGCTCTGTTGGCAGCCCTGGCTCCTGAGATGGTGCAGGCGCAGCATCATCATCACGGCCATCACCGTACGGTTCATCACCACGGCAGCCATTACGGCCATTCCAACTGGTCGTATGTCGTTCCGCATGCCCACCATCATCACGGTGCATATTACGTTGCCAACAACGCCTACTACTACACGCCGACGCCAATCGTGCGAGTCGTTCCCACGCAGACGGCGTCAATCGCTCCCATGCAGGTCGTCCAGCAGCCGGTTCAGCTTCAGTTCGGCGGCTTCGCTCGTTGCGACGATCTGGCTGGTCGGCTGGAAACGGAGATAAACAGGCTGTGCCTCGACTTGCATTACAATTATCAGCACAACCAAGGCTTTGCCCACACCTACCGTGAAGCCTACGATGTTCTGCAACTCGCGCGGCAGATTCATGCCAAAGAGCATCAAGGTGATCGCGAATTCATTCGTCGTGCAGTGGGCAGTCTGGACGAGCAGTTCCATCACATTCAGGAAGAAATTGCCGCTTGGTCGCGCCAACCGGTTCGCCCGATCGGCGCTGGCGATGCGCTAGAAGAGGCCAGCGCTGCTGAAGCCGCGCTTCACCACTTGTGCTTCGATGTCGGAATCAAGCCGCATGACACGGGTGATGAACAGGCTCCGCCGCCTGCTGCCGGCGAAGAACTCGCTCCGCCGCCTGCGCCAGGAAGCTGACGGAGCCGTTCTGGCTTCAGTAATCTTCCGGGATCACGTCGGCTCGATCGCCGTTGGCAACCAGGGCTTCCATGCCCTGACAGTTCTCGCTGGGTGAACACGCCGAAGCTCTAATGAAGTGGCCGGTCGGCGGCGTCCACCTTAGTGGCGCGAATGAAGAAGGGCTGCGTCGCGGAGGGTTGCTCGGGAGCTTCCACCTCGCCGCGAATGCTGATTTTCTGACCCGGACGGATCGTGAACTCGACGGGCAGCTTCACGGGACAGGCGGTCTCGCCGGTGTCGAGGAACAATTGCTGGGCGTTTTTCGGATCGCGGATGAGCGTGCCGGTCTGGGTGATGTTGGCCCCCTCTTTCTTTTGAGTGGGGTCGCTCTCGGCATACTTTGCGACTTCGACGATCCATCGGGCGGGTCGTTCCACTCCGCCGACGCGACGCAGCGATCCGATCACGCTGACGGGCTGCTTGTGATGGGACTGCGCGAAGGCTTTGCCGTCGGCGTCCTTGAACTGCAGTTCCCACGTGATGCCGCGGAACCGGAGCGTGGTCCCGGTGGTCTCGCCGCCCACGGCGACGATGCCGTCGCGGAGTTGACCCTGGCATTCGACGCGGATGAGCTTGTCGTCCGCCTTCGGTTCCTGGGCGATGATGACGCCCATCAGCAACAGCCACACGCAGCCGCCACCCATCCATAGCCGAATCATGTTTCTTCCTTGTTGCCCAAGTCCTCAGCGGAAGCCCGGCGAAAGCTGGTGCTGGCGATACTCTTCCTGCCGCTTGATCAGCATGATCGGGGTTCGGAACTTCTCGTCCGTGGCGAAGTCCTGCGCGGCTGCCGACGGTAGCGGCGCGGCTTGAATCAACATCAGGCCCGAATGAAATTTTAGCGAGGCCCCAGGGTCGATCCAGACCTTCCAGTAAATCGTGTGTTCGCCCGCCGGAAGATTGGCAGTGGCCATCGACCCCACGGTGCTCCAGCCTCCCGTGCGATTCAATTCGGGATTGCGGATGGACTCCTGCCAGTATTCCTCAACCGCCGGCTTATCCGAAAACCCGGTGGCAAACCGGGTTTGCCAGCCGACGCTGCGGACACTGGAGTTGGCAACGACCGAAACCACCGAAGGCTGCCTCAACGACAGCTTGGCGCTGGCAATCATGCCACTGGTCGTGGTGTTGACTGTGCCGGCGTCGAACCGCGTGCTGGCCACCACGATGCCTGTCGGTTGCGGCGTCGTCGGTGTCGGAGTGGGCGTCGGTGACGGCGTCGGCACCGGCGTGGGGGGCGGAGGTTCGGGTTCGCTGGTCGCGAGGAACGAAACATCCAGCACACCGCCTGGAACTTTGGCCGGTGCAGCGCCGCCCCAGAAGTTCCGCAGGGCCGCCACCGGTCGGGCGTTGGCGCAAATCAAGTCGCGGACCTTCGCCATCTGGGTGGGGTTCTGGGTCGGCGTGGAGAACGTCCCGCCCCAGACGAGCGCCGCGGCGCCGGCGACATGCGGCGCGGCCATCGACGTGCCGTCCATGCTGGCGTAGCGGTTGTTGCGAATCGTGCTGACGATCCCCACGCCGGGTGCGCCGATGTCGACCGACTTCACGCCGTAATGGCTGAACGATGCGCGGGCGTTGTTGACATCGATCGCGCCGACCGTCAGGACATTCGCCGGCGGCAACGCTGCCGGATAATACGGCGACGTATCGTTGTTGTTGCCGTTCCCCGCCGTGTTGCCGGCGGCTGCGACGAACAACACGCCTTTGCGTTCGGCACGGATCACGGCGTTGACGAGTTCCTGCGACGTGCCCTGGCCCGCCCAACTGTTGCTGAGGACGTGGGCCCCATTGGCCACCGCCCAATCGATGCACTTCACGGCATCGGAAATGGTTCCCGACCCGTCGGCCCCCATGAAGCGCAGCGCCATGATCTGCGTCTTCCAACTGACGCCCACCACGCCGACGCCGTTGTTGCCCACGCCGGCAATCGTTCCCGAACAATGCGTGCCGTGATCCTGGTCGTCCATCGGATCATCGTCGTCGTCGTAGAAGTCGTAGCCGTGCTTCCCGTTCCTGGTCCACATGTTGGCTTTGAGATCGGGATGGTTGTAGTCGACGCCCGTATCGATCACGGCGACGATCACCTTTGGTGTCTCGCGAACGACGGTCCAGGCCTGCGGCGCTCCGATGTTCTTGAGGCCCCATAAATCGGCATACGCCGGGTCCGAGGGAGTCGGCGCGTCGGCCGCAGCCCGCAGCGTGGGCAAGAAATCGTCCTGACCAATCGAGACCACGTAGTCCGGGGCGACGTGCAGCACCGCACTGTCATCCAACAGCGTGTTCACCGAGGCCGCCGACACCGTGACCACGGGTTCGACGATCAGGAACGAGCCGTGCCGGTAGTCTTCAAGTTTGCGCAAACCGGCTTTCGCCAGGGTTTCGTCCGACGGCCGGCCGCTGTTCGAGTGATAGCTGATGAGCAGCCGGTTGCCCTTCGGCGAGACATCCGACGTCTGGGTCGCCACGGCGATCGACATGCTGCGGAGCTTGTGGGCGCAATTTTCGTGACCGCGGAACACAGCCCGGCCGTGCCGGGTGATGCCCAATAATTCCGCATCGGACTGCTGCACGGCGTACAGTTCCGGCGCGAGGCGCTTGTTGGGGCAGTGCTTGGGCACCGCCTCCCAGGTTTCAGCGAACAGTCCCGAATCGCCCAGGAACAGGCTGGCAAACACCAGCAGAGATCGAAGCAGGCACGGAATCAGTTTGCCCATAGCCGGGAACCTTGTTGACGGACGCGAGCCGGCAGCGACGCGGTCAGCGCCGATTCGGCACGAGTTGGCGGCAGTTCCAGGAACGCCACACGGGAGACGAAAACCCGGCGGCGAGCGCGGCCCGCCGTTGTCGGCACCAAAAATCGAAACGAAGGGGGAGAGAACGGATTCAGCGGAAGCTAGCTCAGAACGGCATTTTCGTGAAGAGCAGCTTGCGCAGGCTGACAAACGTCGTCAGGTTCCGCTGCCGCGGCTGACCGCCGCCTGCTGCCGGAGAAGCGCTTGCACCGCCACCTGCTCCGGGGAATTGACGGAGCAGCTTTTGACTCGGGGAATTACCATAGGCCGATGCGTTCTTTGAGCATCGCCGGGATATCACCGGTCACGTGCGTCTGCGATGAAGGCATTAGGGTCGATGGGCGGCCAAAGCCTGACCAAGTCAAAGTTTTGGCGTGCCTGCACCCACTGTCTCCATTCCCGCTCAAGTTGTGCGACACTATCGAGTCCCAATTCCTGCTGGATGGCTTCATCAAGGGGCATCGCGTCGCAGGCTTGAAGAAACCGCGCAAACCCTTGCGGCGTAGCGCGCTCGACCATCCACGAGGTCAGTGCGAGGCTCTGTCCATAATAGGCGTCGCGGAGATGCGCCGGCGGCAACTGCCGCACCGCGAACAGGTCGGCAATACGATAGGTGGACCGGTATTGAAGAGCGCGACGCAAATCGGCCATCCGCTGCTGCTGTTTAAGCGGCGCCTCGCTCAGCATGGCGATGCCTTCATCCGCCCACGGTGGAAGAGGTTGACCGTGAAATCTCTCGGCCAAGACGATATGCGTCAATTCGTGGGGCAACGCCGCAACGCACCAGTCAGCGGCGTCGCACCGCAAGTCAACCCGGCGCAAGACCACGCGCTGGCCGTCGAACTGCATTCGAGTTGATCCGACTGAAGCGTCACCGGGCCTGCCGAGTGCAGAGCGATACGCCGCCTGGGTGGGGTGAACGACAACTTCACACCGCGGAGACCAGGATGGAACCTTTGCGCTTGGTCCCCATGTTTCGCAAAGCCGTTGACGCCATTGTTCGCAAGCGATTGCCAAGTCTCGTGCCGCTGCCTCTCGCAGCTCGCAGCAGCAAAAATTCGCCGTCTCAGCAATATGCCATCCGGCTTGCTGACGGACCGTCACAGCGATCTTTGCGGGTTCAGCAGCCGATGCCACTTGCTCCCCGGCTAGACCTGCACAAGCCCAGACAACGATCAGCCCCCTCAGCGTTTTCGTCAGAGTCATTGAGTTGGTCATGCAAGGTTATCCTACGGGGCCGACGTGCTGATCGGTTTGCCAGTAGGGAACCCCGTGCCAACGCTGACATGCCCTTCAGCGGGAACTCCACAACATGCTATATGGCAATGACTTACTGTGTTCCAGCCGGCCAATGGTGCGTGTCCGGGACGACTGGATTTTGCTGGTGGAGTAGGCATGGACGCGCTGGTTTTAGGCGTCGTCTCATGATTCCGCCCGAACGCTCGAATGCGCTCATTTCCGGTGAGAGTCGAGCGTAAGCATTCACGTCTTGAATGGCCGGCTTTCGATAAAAATAGAGCCGCGGCAGGGAATGGGGACGATTTTTCTTGTTTGGTTTGGCGAGGCGACGTAACCTTGAAGGTGGAAGAGCATCAAACCTCGCGGGGTGATGCTCCCCGGAAGGAATCAAAATGGACCGTCAACGCGCATTGCTGCCGACCTTGCTGGTCTGGGCGATGCTCCCGTTGACGATCCTGAGCGGCTCACCGCGGTCGGCTTGCCTTTGCTCGAACGGTGATCTCAAGCTGTTCTGCGGCGCGGCAAAGGCACCACGCTCATGCTGCACTGACAACGAAAACTTTAGGGACGTTTCCCAGCACAGTTCTCCGCCAGAGCGATCTTGTTGCCGTGGGTCGGGCGGCTCCCCTGATTCGTCAGCGGTCTGCACGGTGGCTGGGTGCCGTTGCACTCCGGTCGTCGTGCTGCCGGACGCATCTTCCAAGGTGGAGACGGCTGAAGCGTCGGATTTTGACGTTGCTGTCCACGGCTGTTGCCGTATTGTGCTGATTGCGGTTCAACCGGCGCATCTACAAGCCGGGGGCATGAATCACTCTCCGCCCGAAGAGGGCCGAGATTTGGTGATTCTTCTTTCACGCATGTTGGCGTGATTCTCGACTCTCGCATTGCTGTGTGCATCCGGCTTTGAGCTGGATGCCTCTGAACGATGCCGTGATTTCGCCTCTGGCACCCGCGATCAATTCTCAGCAATTACAGGCTGAAACGGATCGACAGGCTGCCTATTTGGGCACGAGTTCTTCCCAAACGCCACGCATGATTTCTCTGCCTGTGCAGAGAACGTGACGCTCATTCGGTACTGTCCCTGCGACTGTCAGTCAGGTCATCCTGGCCTGCGCGATGGTCCATTTCAGAAAGGCTGTGATCATGTTGAATTTCTTCGCGACGGGATTGCTGACGGCGTGCGCCACTCTGGCTTGTGTGTGCCCCGCGCAAGCGTGTGGTGGAGCGTGCGGATGCGCGATGACGCACTCCATGCCGCCCGCTGCTGCTCCGGCTGCTCCCACCGATCCGCATGCCGGCATGCGGATGTCGCAAGGTGCAGGCGTGCGGACCTACCAGAGCTTCTCTTACGAACCCGGTGTGGCTCCGCAACTGCAACCCGTCGCCGGACCCCGCTATCGCATGATGCCAGCGATGCCGTCCGTGCGTCAGAATGCGGCTGCAACTGGCAAGTTCCGGTAACCCTGAAGGACTAGCTGACCGGGGACGGTGTCCACCGTCCCCGGCGCTTGGTCGTTTTCGTCCAGATTGGCGCGAGATCAACGAAATGGCAGCCACAGCATGGCGGGCAACCGACAACAAAGTCGCTCGTCGCGCAATTCCGCGACACCGATGGGCATGGTCTCGTGATCTTCGGCGGGCTGTGGACGGTAGGTTCCCAGCAGATAATCCCACCACGGCAGATTGAAGCCGAAGTTGCTGTCGGTCTCGCGGCGGTCGATGGAATGATGCACGCGGTGCATGTCCGGTGTCACCACCAGCCATCGGAGTGCGCGATCACACCACATTGGCATGCGGACGTTGCTGTGGTTGAACATCGACGTCGCATTGAGCAAGACCTCAAAGATTAGAACGGCCCACGGAGATGGACCCAGCGCAAGAATGGCGGCCAGCTTCAGCCCGAGTGACAGCAGGATTTCGATCGTGTGGAACCGCAATCCCGTGGTGACGTCAAAATCTAGATCCGCATGGTGGACCCGGTGCAGTCGCCAGAGTGCCGGAACGGCATGAAACAGGACGTGCTGCAAGTAGATCACCAAGTCGAGGACGATCACCGACAGCGGAATCTCCCAAGCTGGGGATAAATAGAAGTAATTCAGCGCTCCCCAACCGTTTCTCTCTGCCATGCCCGCCAATTCGACGGCGGTGAGAGGAATCAGAAGCCGCACGGCGACCGTGTTGAGCATCACCAACCCTAAGTTGCTCGTCCAACGACGCACGCGAGGGGCCGTTAGCGCTCGCCGCGGGGCCAGGGCCTCCCAAATCGCCATCAATGCCAATACGCCGAAAAGGCAGCTTAATCGAATTGTGGTTTCGGTTGTGGACGACATTCTGTCTTCGTGCAATTGGCGAGAAAACTCGCAACCGGAGCGCATCCGCGACGATCACTTGGCGGCTGGCTTAAATCCCGCCTGGACCAGTTCGCGGTAACCCGCCTTGAGCGGGCGAATATCATCGCGTTGCTTCTCCAGAATGTTCCCGGCCGTGACCGAGCGCTTGCCGATGACGCAGTGCGTGTAAATGATCACGCCCTCCGGCAGTTGCTTCTTCCAAGCGTCGGGAGATTTGTCAGCTTGCAACTGACTCAGCGGCAGGAAAATCGCTCCCTCGATGTGTCCGGCGTCCCACTCCGCCTTCTCCCGCACGTCAACCAGCACCGCCTTCTTGTCGGCAATGTTCTTCTTCACGGTCTCCAGCGAATCCTTGGTCAGATCGGCCGCCAGTGCGGATGCGGCCATCACGCAACAAAGCGTTGTGACCAATGCCGAAGTGCCTTGACGCAGCATGGCCTTCTTCCTTTCTGGTGATGAGCCCGAGTTCTTGGGATGTCGTCGATGAAATGTTAACCGAAGAGACCCGGTTTTGATCACGTGGTCTCTGGGCCCAATCAACCATCGCCGCTTTGTCAGCGGACAAGTGGTCATGTCCTGAGTTCAACTTCACCAGTCGCTACTTCTGGTTTCGGGGATCGTCCGCCGGGTTGACGTAGTTGATTGTCCACGGCCCGGTCCCGTGAAACTGCGCGACGGTCTCGCCCTTGGTCCAAACGAAGTGCTTCATCCCCGGTTCCCAGAAGCCGTAACTCCCGGCTGGCATGGCGCTCGTGGCGGACAGATCGAACTTGTCCCCCATGCCGATGTTGAAGGCGCCGGAGATCACCGTCACCCGTTCCATCTTCGGATGAGTGTGCGGCGGGATGCGGTAGCCGTCGGGAACCTTGACCCGGAACACAAACGGCCCTTCCTTGGTCGGGTTGCCCTCCAGGACGGCGATTTTCGCCCCTTTGGGCAGGGATGGTGGCCCGTCCTTCCATTCCAGTTTGTCAGGGGTATTGAGGGTGATCCCCTCGCCATGATCGTCGGCGTAAGCCGTGCTCATGAGGCATAGGGCGACTGTCGTGAAAATGGCGCGGCGCATGTTGAAGCTCCTCATCCGTGGTTGTTGACGCCTGCCGCGCCATTCTATCGGTCTACCAACGGTAACGCCCAGGTGGTGGACGGGGCGCTTTCGCTGAATCTGAAGACAGGGCGCTACTCCCTCTCCAAACAGGGGTGCCGTGGACCGTGATGTCCTTCGGCCGTTCTTCCCACACGTGGGAATTCCCTGCTCGAATCTCGAAATCGTTCGATAGCGGAAGATTTCCGAGTAGACTTTCCAACAAGTCATCGCGCACTGGCGTAAGCTCGGATGTCACGTCCATAGGGGCACACTGGATGGCCGGAATCGCGAATCATCGGCTGCTTCAACACCTGTTGGTGATCATCGCCAGCGCGTGGTTGCCGATTTCGACGATGGCTGTGCCCCCTTGCTGCTGCGCCCTCCCTCGGGTCTTCCACGGACTGGCGTTCGGAACGTGCTGCTCTCCGACAGACCATTCCGAGAACTCGGCCGCGCCGGATGAATTGCCCATTCATTCCCATCGGCACTGCGGCTGCTCGGTCGAGTCTGTTACAGCAACTCTTTCTCATGCGGTCGTGGCGGTCAATGTGACCGACGACATTTCAGTGGGATTGCACCTTCAGGCGACATCGCCCTCTCTCGGCGTTCAACCGCCGAAGACTGTTGGGATTCCAGTGAGGATTGTCGGTTCGGCGGAACCAAGGTTCGGTGCCGGAGCCTGCGTGGCCCTCTGTCGCTTCTTGTGTTGATGGCTCGTGTTGAGTTGCTCCGCGGCGGCAGCGCCTGCGGCAATGTCAACACACATCTGTCTCGACACGATTCTTGAAGCGCTCGACCCTCATATCAGGGGAGGCGTTGCGTCTGCGGTGTGTACTGCGGGCGTCCAACCTACGCACTCGTGCGGATCGCTGATCCGCATTGTGGAGACTCACAATGAAGACTCTTTCTCAATTGGCTCTGGTCGGTCTGGTGGCGTTCGCATTCGGTTCAACGGCGCTGGTCGGCCAGTCGGCCTACGCGCAGTCGGGCAAGGCGAGCGTGGATGTCTACAACTTCTGGAAGACCCAGGGGTGGCAGAAGAACGCGCAGCATCAGGCCCGCTCGCTCTACTACTACGGCCAGACCCCACAGCCGATTTCGCCCCCGCAGGCCAAGGAACATGCGACGGCCGTGCGCGAAAGCATCGTGGCCTCGCAGAAGAGCCTGGGCGAACTGAAGAAGTCGAACCCCGACAACAAGGAAGCCCAGGCGGCGATCGCCAAGATCGGTGAGATTCATGCGAAGGTTCTCGGCCACTGCGACATGCTCGACAAGTCCCTGGGAAAGACGGACACCGCCGAGATGTGCGCCTGCTGCGCCGACATCCATCACGACCTGGAAGGGGCCGACGCGGAGATGACCAAGCTGATGAAGGCGTTGAAGATCGAGAAGCTCGACTTGCCGAAACGGGATAGCCAGCCGGCCGCTCCTGCCAAAAAGTAAGCCCTGATCGCGACGAACCGGCTTTGTCCCGCCCCATCGCTGGGGCGGGACAAGCCTTCTCGCGCGGGATTTCTGAACGCTCGTCGAGCAACCGGGAGTAAACTGGCCTTCCCCCCCGTGACGTCCGATGATATGAATTGAGTGAAGGTTCGCAACGCTTTTGGGGTGTTGCGGGAGAGAGACAAAGCGTGTGGCGTTACTTGCTCGTACTGTGGCTGACGACGACGATCCTCGCCGGATCGTCGCTGTGCTGCTGCACGCTGGCAGGGCTAGGCTTCACAGCATCGGCGGGATCTTCTGAGGATTGCTGCTGCGAGTCCTCCTCGGATTCCACGGGTGGATGCCCTGAGCAGTCCGATGGTCAGAAACACGATTGCCCGTGCAAGAAGGGCAAAGTGTCCTCGGCACTCGCCGACACGGAGCGGGTTGCTCTGCCGACGGGGCCGACAAACGCATCCTGGCAGTTTTCAACGGGTGAACTCGTCGCATCGTTGCGAATTGAGGGCCTGTTTGCCGCTCACTCGATTCCGTTCGGCTCCTCAGCCTTCCCCCATCTGGATGGCAGGGGCATTCTGCGCGTCGTGAATTCGCTGCGCTGCTAACTCGATTGGCCTCGCTGCGGCTCCTCTGCTGAGCAGAGTCGATGCCCGCGAAACTCTGGCCGTTGTCGATGACTGACGCTGGGATGGCCCAGTCATCGTTTCCATCAGCTTCATCAGCACGTGATGGTCTGTGCGTTGCCATGCGCGACCTCACGAAGGAATTCCTCAATGTCCTCTCGAACTACGTTGTCACTCGTGGGAGTTGTCGTGACGGGCGCGATGTTCGCGCTCGTCGCCGGCTGCGGACAGACACCGGTCGGTCCGGCAGCCACGTCTCCAGCCATCATCCCGCCGTCCGCTAACAACCCGTCGTCGGCAACGTCGTCTGAAGGCGAGCATGGTCACCAGCCGGGTGCGCATGGCGGCATCATCGTCTCGATCGGGCTGGACAGCTATCACACGGAAGCCATCGTCGAAAAAAGTGGTCGGTTGCGGCTCCTGATGTTGGGAAAGGATGAATCCCGCATTCAGGAAGTCGATGTGCAGACGTTGACCGCCTATGTGAAAGCGGCTGGCGATGCGGCAGCCGCCCCCATCGAACTGTCGGCCATCCCCCAGGAAGGCGATGCTGCCGGCAAGACATCGCAATTCGTGGGACAGCTACCGGATGGCATGGCTGCGGGTGAACTGGAAGTGACCATTCCGATGCTGCGCATCGCGGGCGAGCGGTTTCGCGTCGGTTTCACCACAGAGACGGCCGCCCACCAGGAAGACATGCCGGCGGGATTGGCGGCTGATGAAGAGCGCGTCCTGTATCTCTCTCCCGGCGGCAAGTACACGGAGGCCGACATCCTGGCCAATGGGAAAGTGACCGCGGCGCAGAAGTTCCGCGGCGTCATGGCCTCGCACGACATGAAGCCCAAGGCGGGGGACAAGATCTGTCCGATCACCAACACCAAAGCCAATTCCAAATTCACCTGGGTCGTTGATGGCAAGCCTTACGAGTTTTGCTGCCCGCCTTGTGTCGACGAATTCGTGAAGCTGGCCAAAGAGCAACCCGATGCCATCAAGTCTCCCGAAACTTATCTCCGCTAACTTGTCTCAGACGGCCCGATGCGGGGTCAGTCAGGAGCATCGCATGAACTGGAAACTGCTGACAGTGAAGGGACTCTTGGCCGGACTCTTGAGTCTGGCAGGGTGTCAGAGCCAGGCCCCCACAACCACCACCAGCGGTGATGGGGCGGTTCAAGCCACGCTGGCGAAGCTGGGCGACGCAGATCGTCCGCTGGCAGAAGCTCAACGCTTCTGCGCCGTGCAAACGCACCAACGGCTGGGATCGATGGGGGTGCCGCTCAAGCTCGACGTGCAGGGGCAGCCGGTGTTCGTCTGCTGCAAGGGCTGCGAGAAAAAGGCCCTCTCCGATCCCCAAGCCACACTCGCGCGGGTCGAGCAAATGCTGGCGCAACCGCGGTGAGTGCCGAGTTGACCAACTGTCATTCGATCATCGCCTGGATCATCTGAACCGCTCAAAGGAAGCCCCGTCATGTCTGGTCAATATGCCCTGGTCATGGTTGCTGTTGCCGGAATGTGGAATGTGCTTCCCCTGTCTGCGTCCGAACCGGTGATCATCGCCCGTGAGAAAGGGAATCAGCCTCTCAAGCAGCCGCAACTGGCGTGTGCTGCCGACGGCTCGATCCATCTCGCCTATGGGATGGGCGATACCGTGTTCTACAGCCGCTCCAACGACGGCGGCCGAACCTTTTCGCCGGCGACAGAGGCGCTTCGCTGTCCCAATTTGTCGTTGGGCATGCGGCGTGGTCCACGGATCGCCGTGGCCGGGACGGCGCCAGTCATCACCGCCATCGGTGGCCCAAAAGGCAAGGGGCAGGACGGCGATCTGCAAGCGTGGCGGCTGGCCGCTGCGAACGGTGCGTGGTCTGGCCCGACCTCCGTGAACGACGCCCCCGCGTCGGCGCGGGAAGGTCTGCACGGCATGGCGGCCGGTCCCGACGGAAGCGTGTGGTGTACCTGGCTCGACTTGCGCTCGGGGAAGACGGAAATCTACGCGGCGCATTCGACCGATGGCGGAGCGACATGGGGGCCGAATCTGCTCGCCTACCACTCACCCGATGGAAGCGTCTGCGAGTGCTGCCATCCGTCGATTGCCATCGACGTGGCCGGCAAGGTCTCGATCCTGTTCCGCAACTCGCTCGGCGGCAATCGAGATATGTATCTGACGACGTCGGCAGACGGCAAGAAGTTTGCACCGGCCAAGAAGCTGGGGACGGGCACTTGGAAACTCAACGCCTGCCCGATGGACGGCGGCATGCTCGCCGTGGATGGCAAGGGGCACATCGACACGGCCTGGCGACGTGAGAAGTCTCTCTTTCTGACAACCGGCGGAACCAAAGAGACGCCGCTGGGGCCGGGTGAACAACCTTGGATCGCGTCCACCACGGCCGGAACAGTCGCGGTATGGACGAGCCGCCGCGAGGGAGACTTATGGATGTTGCGTCCCCAAGACAAGCAACCCACCAAACTCGCATCGGAAGCCCGCGATCCGGTCGTGGCGACTGCGGCCGGCAAAGATCAAGTAGTCGTCTGCTGGGAGGGCCGGGCGGATGGCCAGCGTGCCGTGCTGGCCTCGGTAGTCGACATCAAGTGACACGCTATGAAGCGAAAGGATAAGAAAATGATCTCCCGCTGGTTTCTCTCAGCGACTTGTGGCACTTGGTTCCTGGCTGCAGGTTGCGCTCCTGCTCCGCAACCGCCCGCGCAAACCGCCGATCATTCGGCGCATGAACACAACCACGCTCATCCAGAGTCCACTGAGGCCAAAGTGGTCTTAGAGAATCTGTCTGGTGAGTTGCCCGCCGGACAGTCCACTCCCCTGACTTTCCATCTGGAGCAAGACGGCCAGCGCGTGGGAAAGCTCGAACCATTGCATGAGAAGTTGATGCACTTGATCCTCGTGCGTGATGCGCTCGACCAGTTCCTGCACCTACACCCCGAAGTGTCGGACGAGGGACAGGCGAAGATCGACCTGACCGTACCAGAGCCGGGCCTCTACCACGTCTATGTGGATTGCCAACCGGCGGGGGGACAGCCGGGCACGGCTCGAACGACGTTGACGGTCGCGGGTGAGGCCCGGCCCGCCCCCGAGTTG
>JANRLN010000175.1:0-5818 GCA_033762515.1 Planctomycetaceae bacterium | reverse complement strand
GCCGGATAGATCAGGCTCAGACGACGAATCATCCGGGCGCGGTGTTCGGGGGTCGGGGAGGGGGCCATCCCCGCGAGCACCAGGAAGTCCGCACACAGCCGGCTGTTGGCGGCGCACGCGAGGTACAACGTCTTGAACAGGACCGCCCCCGCACCGATCAGGAACAGAATCCGCGTCCACATCCCGAAAGGTCCGATGTACATCTTGGAAAGGGTGTCGACCAGATCCTGCCCCTTCGGATCGAGCCCCTGAGGATGCAGCACCGCCGCTCCCATCAAATAGAACGCCACGGTCGACACCGTGAACACGACCATGCTCACCCAGGCATCCAGGTGCAGCACGCGCAACCAACCCTTCGCCCGCCGCTCCCAGTCCGCCGAACCGTCGGCCCGTCCGGTGTAGCGGGCATAGCCCTTTTCCAGACACCAGTAGGGGTAGTAGAAGAGCTCGGTCGCGCCGACCCCGGTGACCCCGAAGACTGCGAACGCGGCCGCGTGACCCGACGAAGGAATCTGAAACTGCAAACCTGTCAACAGGTCCTGCGTGCGCACGGGATAATCCGTCCACCCCAGCGCGAAGGCCGCGGCGACGGTGATCAAGGTGACTCCGACCACGAGGCCGGTCGTAAACCATTCAATGCGCCGATAGCCGCCTCCATAAATCAGGATCATGGTCACCAGACAGGTCGCCACGGCCCAATGAAACTCGGGGCGCTGCTGGACGAAGTCGCCCAGCGCCGGGGAGAGGCTGGTCGCCATGTGGGCGGCCTGCACCGAGACGTTCGGGAAGGCGAGATTGAGCGCCTGCCCGACGCCGCCCGTCATGCCGCCGAGTTGCACGACGGTGCAGATCATCATGATGAACCACCACCAGACGAGGCAGTGGGCGCCGAAACGCAAACCGGGGAGTTCGTTGAGCGCTCCCAGCGTCGGCTTGCCCGACGAGATGGCATAGCGTCCCAGTTCGATCTGGACGAAGACCTTGATCACGCAGCTGAACAAAATCAGCCACAAAAACACGAAGCCGAATTTGGCCCCCAGTCCGGTGGTGAGAATCAACTCTCCCGAACCAACGATCGTTCCCGCCAGAATGATCCCCGGACCAATCTGCCGCAGCGCGGCCCACGTTGTCGCCGGGGGTTCTCGGACGCCGTCCGGCGGGAGCGCGTACGGATCATAAGCGACCACTTCGTCAGTCATGCTGCGGTCCCGTCGGAGTTCGTCGAAGATGCGTCGTCAGGCAGATGTGTTCATTCGTGAAGCCCGGATGATAGCATCCCCCGCGACCCACTGCATCGTGCCCGGACGCCGTGCCGTCTCCCCTCTGCGGGACCCGAATCTCGAATCCCCAGGCCCGATTCCCGAGTTCTCCGAATTGCCGCGAACGCCTGCGGACGTTATTTTCTACGGTTTACGCCACTTTTCGGCTGATCTTCGGTGAAATGGACGGCGCTGGGCGCGGTTGCTGTTTCGGGGGGTCGGCATTGAGATTCGAAGGAATTCACGATGGGCTTGATGGACGGCAAGAAGGGCCTGGTGCTGGGAGTGGTCAACGACTACTCCATCGCCTGGGCGATCACTGAAGAACTGCATCGGCAGGGGGCCAAGCTCGGCTTCACGCACCTCCCCGACAAAGATCCGTCAAACGCCCGGATGGAACGGCGCGTCCGCAAACTGGTCGATCCGCTGAACCCCGCGATGGTCGTCCCGTGCGATGTGCAGAAGGACGAAGACCTCGACGCTGCGTTCGCCAAGGCCAGGGAAGTCTTCGGCGAGATCGATTTCGTGGTTCACTCCATCGCTTACGCCCCGATGGAAGACCTGAAGGGAGACGTGGCGAACGTCTCTCGCGAAGGCTTCAAGATGTCGATGGACATCAGCGTTTACAGCCTGATGGCCGTGTGCCGCCGCGCCAAAGAGCTCATGCCCAAGGGGGGCAGCATCATCACATTGACCTACCTCGGCGGCGAGCGGGTGATCCCCGGTTACAACGTCATGGGACTGTGCAAAGCCGCCTTGGAATCGAGCGTGGGCTACCTGGCCTTCGAATTGGGCCGTCAGAACATCCGCGTCAACGGTCTCTCGGCCGGACCGATCAAGACTCTCAGTTCTTCGGCGGTGAAGGACTTCGATCAGATGCTGCGGCTGTACGAGGTCGGTTCGCCGATGCGCCGCAACGTCGACGGCCCGGAAGTTGCCAAGACGGCGCTTTACCTGCTCAGTGATCTGTCGACCGGCGTCACCGGCGAGACGTTGCACGTGGACGCCGGCTATCACGTGATGGGGGCGCCTCCGGCGGAAGCCAAAATGGTCTAGCAGCCGCGCGTCCCTCAATCCGCGCCGCGGCGTCGTTCCATCTCTCCGTGAAACTGTATGTCCCATTCTCCGCTGCGCGTCGGCATCGCCATCGTGGTGCACGATGGCCGGTATCTCGTCGGCGTGCGGCCGGAAGGGAAGTCGCTTGCCGGTTATTCCGAGTTTCCCGGCGGGAAGTGCGAACCTGGGGAGTCTTCGGACATCTGCGCCATTCGGGAATGCTTTGAAGAGACCGGGCTCATCGTGATCGCGGACGAGTTGCTGCTGGAGCACCGGCATCGCTATCCGCACGGGGAGCTCGACCTTGGATTCTGGCGCTGTCGGGTGGCGGAGGGCTATTCCACCGAGGCACAGAACGGGTTTCGCTGGGTTCCGCTCGACGAAGTGCTGACCCTGAAGTTTCCCGAAGCGAACGCGCCGGTTTTGAAGCTTTTGCACCCCGCGGAAGCCCAGGGATAGCCTTCCTTGGACGTCATTGAGGCACGCTTAACGAACGTCCGTTGTCGCGCGGGCCGAGCTTGAGGAGAAACGGCGCTGCGGTGCGGCTCCACTCTTCCGCGGAAGGGTAGTTGGCGGCCCCGTCGGCCCAGCAACTGCGAAGCATGTCGGTGTCGATGATGCCGGGATTCAGCGGGATCGCCGCCATCCCGGCCGGGAGTTCATGCGCCAGGGCGAGCGTCAACCCTTCGACGGCGTACTTCGTCGCGCAATAGGGAGCGACTTCAGGAGCCGTGCTGCGGCCCCAGCCGGAACTGAAGTTGACGATCACCCCGCGCTCGCGGGCGATCATCGCAGGGACGAAGTGCCGGATGACGTTGGCGACCCCGGCGATGTTGACGTTCAACAACTGCTGAAACTCCGCTGCATCAATCTCCCACAGGGGTCGCGTGACGTTCATCACCGCCGCGTTATTGAGGATCAAGTCCGGGATCAGACCGCTGCCGAGTACGGCGGCCGCCCACTCTGCGACGGCGCCGTCGCTGGCGACATCGACGACGTCGAAGCGGTGCGGCGCGGCATATGTCCGGCGCAGCATCATCACATGGTCGGCGGATCGTCCGCAGCCGACGACGGTGTGTCCGGCCTCCGTCAATCGATCGATCAGCGCACGACCCAACCCGCGCGTCGCGCCGGTGATCAGAACGGTTCTTGTCGGCGGACTGGGCATCTGTCGGTTCCTGGGGGGGCCCCCGTGATCGTATCGACCCTCGTGCGTGCATTGCAGCCTGGGAATTGGGATCCTCGGGCCTCACTGCACGCACGATGCTGTTCGCACTTCGGCCTGCTACAATTCCCCGCGTTGGCGCATCGCGGTCCCGTGTTCGTCAGCGCTCTGTCGGAACCTGCCTCACGGAATAACGCTCGCGATGATGACGGTCGAATTGCAGTATGGCGCCGATCGCCGCTTTGTCTGGCAGCTCCCGTCGTCCTGCACGGCGACGCTCGCCGGCGGGCCCAGGCACGACATCGACGTGCTGCTGACCGCCCGCGATTCGTTCGCACAACCCCTGGAGATGCCCCCGCTGTCGGCGGCGATCGTCCCTGGAGATCGTGTGGTGGTCCCGCTGGAACGAGGGACTCCGCTGCTCCATCGGCTGCTGCCGGCGCTCGTCTCTGAACTGACCGCGGTGGGCGTGGAACCGGGCGACATTCTGTTGCTCCAACCGGCGGGACTGGATCTGGCTTCGCGGCGGGATCCGCGCGAGTTTCTGGGGCCCGATGTGCGCGACATCGTCGGCTGGAAGGTCCACGATCCAACCGCCGATGACAGTTGCGGCTACCTGGCTTCGAGCGCTTCGGGGGAGCGGATTTATCTGGCGCGCGAGATTCTCGACGCCGATTTTGTACTGCCGCTGAGCGTCGCCGGCTTTGATCCCATGGTGGGCTACAAACATCCCTGCGGCGTCCTGTATCCCGGACTGTCGAACACTGAAGCCTTCAAGAAAACGCACGGGCAGGGACATCAGGAGATTCCCCCCGAGGACGAACGTCCCCTGCGCCAGCTCATCGACGAGACGGGTTGGCTGCTCGGCGTGCAGTACGCGGTGCAAATGGCGCCCTCGGCGCGGCGCGGTGAAACTTCGGAAATCCTGGTTGGTGGCGTCGAGGCAGTCGGTCGACGTGCGCGCAAGTTGCTCGATCGTGACTGGCGCGTCCACTTGAATGAGCGCGTCGACACCGTGATTGCCGCGATTCCCTCCGACCAGCAGGCGGTTTCGTGGTCGTTGCTGGGAACGGCTCTCGAAGCGGCGAAGACGCTGGTCGAACGCGGGGGCAAGATCATTGTCCTGAGTGATCTGGCGGCGGAACCCGGTCCCGGGGTCCGAACACTGCGCGAACAGCGATCGGCCAAGGCGGCCCTGCAACCGCTGCGAACGCAGGCGCCCGAAGACCTGCTGCCGGCCACGCAACTGGCGTCCGCGGCTGATTGGGCCACGGTCTATCTGCTGAGCCGCCTGGAGACCACGCTGGTCGAGGAACTGTTCTGCACACCCCTCGAAAACGAACAGGAACTCGCTCGTCTGCTGGCGGGCGTGGAACGCTGCGTGGTGTTGTGCGCCGCTCAGTTCGTGCATGGTCAGATTGGAGACGATTGACAAAGACGAATCGAAACTCGACGAAACGTGGATTTTCCAGAATCTCAACTGCCGGCTGAGCGTCACCTCTTCAACGATGTTGCGGTGACGTCGGATTCGGGTTCCCCGCCTGCACCACTCTCCCTGCCGATCGTGAAAGCCTGCCGTGTACAGCTTCATCGTCGAACTGCTGCAACCGTTCGGGTGGCTGATGTGGGGAACCGCGGTCAGCCTTGGGTCCGTCTGGTGGCGCAAGCCGGAGTTGCGGTCAACGCTCCGTTGGCCGGGGGTCATTTTCCTGGGATTGTTTCTCAATTCCCTTCCAGCGACGGCGTGGTTGACGAGCGCGCTGTTCGAGAGCCGCTTTCCACGGCTGACCCAGCGCCCGGACGGTGTGCAGGCGATCGTGGTCCTCGGAGCCAATGCCATTCCGCCGCGCCCCCCGGAGACGATCACACGACCCGGACACGGTTCGCTGCTGCGAGCGCTGCGGGCTGCCGAACTGTATCGCGACGGCCCCCCTTGCCCCGTATTCATCTCCGGCGGCAAACCGGAGCCTGCCTCACCCGGGGAAAGTCCCGGCCGCACGATGGCGGAGGTTCTACGACGAGCGGGAGTCGCGGAAGACGACATCACTGTCGAAGAGAAGTCTCGCGACACCGCTCAGAATGCCGAGTTCACCGCAAAACTCCTGCGGGAACGCGGGTTGACGACCCGAGTCTTGCTGGTGACCAGCGCCTCCCACCTGTGGCGTTCCGAACGATTGTTTGCCAAGGAAGACATCGCGGTCATCCCCGCCGGATGCGACTATCACCTCGACGACATCGAACTCGATCTGTTCCTCTTCTGGCCTCGCGCCTCGGCGATCCACGCCAACCAGAGCCACTTTCACGAGGCGCTCGGGTTCTTCGTGTATTGGTGCCGCGG
>JANRLN010000174.1:0-15235 GCA_033762515.1 Planctomycetaceae bacterium | reverse complement strand
GAAGAACTGCGCAGCTCGGTCTTCGGCGTGATGCTCGTCTTCATGGCAACCCTGGCAATCGCCTACGTTTATGCGTGGCGGAAAGGTGTCTTCCGATGGCGATGAAGGATGTCCCCGAGAACGTCTTCATGACTTCTCTGGATGCAGCAGCGAGTTGGTGTCGCTCGAATAGTCTGTGGCCGATGCCCTTTGCGACCGCCTGCTGCGGCATTGAGTTGATGGCGACCGCTTCCAGCCGTTTCGACCTCGCCCGCTTCGGCGCCGAAGTGATGCGCTTCAGCCCGCGTCAGTGCGACCTGATGATCGTCGCCGGGCGCGTGGTGATGAAGATGCTGCCCGTCCTGCAGCGGATCTGGCTGCAGATGCCTGAGCCGAAGTGGTGCATCTCGATGGGCGCCTGTGCGTCGACCGGGGGTGTGTTCGACACCTACGCCGTGGTGCAGGGGGTCGATCGTTTCATCCCCGTGGACCTGTATGTTCCCGGGTGCCCGCCGCGCCCCGAGCAACTCATCGCGGGGATCATGGCACTGCAGGAGAAAGTGCGGAAAACCGGCACGGTTTACGGCACGGAATTCGGCAAGCGAACCCTGGCCATCGGTCCGACGCCGTTCGATCCCGATGAAATCATTCGAATTCGTGAGGCCAACGAGCAGTTGCCCGTGCTGAACTGATGACAGGTCGAGGATCTCTCGAGGCCGTAGTCTGAAATGACCTACCAAGAGCTGTTGCAATCGCGTTTTCCCGGGCTGGCGCTGGAGTTCTCGGAGTTCCGAGACAATCGCCGCGTGGTCGTGCCCGCCGATCGTCTCGCCGAGGTGATGACGTGCCTGAAGTCTGAGGGGGGATTCGACCAGCTGGTCGAGGTCACCGCTGTGGACTACCTGGAATACGACCGTGCGACCGACCGTTTCGGGGTCGTCTATGTCCTTGTCAACACGGCGACGGGCGACCGGTTGATCGTGAAGACGTTCGTCAACGATCCCGACCCCACGCTCCCCACGATGTACCCGTTGTGGCAGTCCTGCAACTGGCTGGAGCGGGAAGTCTACGACATGTTCGGCATTTCATTCGCGGGACATCCCGACCACCGCCGCATCCTGATGCCCGACGAATTCACCGCTCACCCTCTGCGAAAGGACTACCCGCTTAAGGGCCGCGGCGAACGGCACAACTTCCCCGTCATCACGCGAGCGGAGAGCTAACGCGATGGCATCTGCCACACTCACTGCCGAGCAACGCATCACCCCCGAACAGTACTTCAATCTGCCGGAATGGGAGCGTTACGAATTGGTGAATGGCGAGTTGCAGGAGATTCCGCTCATGAGCTATGAGGGGTGCACCATCGCCGCACTGATTGCAGGTCTCCTCAATCTCGTAGTGGTGAAAGGGAAGCTTGGGGTTGTCGCCGACGGTGAAGCCACATTTCAATGCTTTCCTGACGACCCGGATCGCATTCGCAGACCGGACGTCAGTTACATTGCCAAAGGGCGTTTGCCGCGCGAACAGTATGAACGCGGCCACTGCCGGATCGCTCCTGATATCGCCGTGGAAGTGGTGTCGCCCAACGACCCGTATTATTCAGTCGATTCCAAGGTCGAAGAGTACCTGACCGCCGGGGTGCAGTTGGTGTGGGTCGTCAACCCCGAGACCCACACGGTCACGATTTGGCGGCGTGATGGAACGACAGATCGGCTGCGCTCGGGAGCGACACTGACGGGAGAATCGGTCCTGCCGCAGTTTTCCGTATTGGTTGACGATTTGTTCCCCAACCCAGATGAAGTCCTGTAGCGCGTAGTCGCGATCGCCTGGATCGCCGCAGCGGAAAGCAACATGCCCTTTGAAGTCTCAGACCTCGCCGAATTGGACGCTCCCGAAAAGGAGTATCTGTGGACGCTCAATTTCGGTCCGCAGCATCCCGCCACGCACACCACGCTGCGACTGGTGTTGACGTTGGACGGCGAACGGGTTGTGAACGCGGTCCCGTACATCGGCTACCTTCACAGCGGTTTCGAGAAGCTGGGCGAGCACCTCGACTTTAATCAATACGTCACGATCGTCGACCGGATGAATTACATCTCGCCGATGATGAATGAGATCGCCTGGCACCACGCCGTGGAAAAACTGCTGGGATTGGAGTTGACCCCGCGGTGCCGCTATCTCCGCACGATGCTCGCCGAGCTGATGCGGATTCAGGACCACCTGTTAAATGTGGGCACCTGCGCCCTCGACCTCGGCGGATTCACGGCGTTCCTGTACTGCTTCTACCAGCGGGAAAAAATCTACGACATCGTCGAATTCGCTTCGGGGCAGCGGTTCCATACGAGCTACACCCGCGTCGGCGGAGTGATGTTCGACGTGAACAACGCCTGGGTCGACAAGGTCCGGGAGTTCTGCCAGGGATTCCGCAAGGTGCATGCGGAAGTCCACAAGCTGCTGACCCGCAACCGCATTTTCATCGAGCGCGTGCAGGGAATCGGCGCCCTGTCGAAGGACGACGCCATCAATATGGGGGTCACCGGTCCGCTCGCCCGTGCGAGCGGCGTGCTCCGCGACCTGCGGAAGGACGAACCGTACCTCGCCTATCCCGATCTCGACTTCAAGGTGGTGGCTGCGAAGGACGGCGACTGTTACGCCCGCTATCTCGTCCGCATGGAGGAAATGCTCGAGAGCCTGAAACTGGTCGAGCAGGTCATCGAGAATTTCCCCGAGGGTCCGGTCAATGTGGACCCGGTGACGCGGGCCGTGATTCCCGCCAAACCCGCCGTGTACCGCAGCATCGAAGGCCTGATTCAGCACTTCGAAGTGATCATGCCCAATCGCGGTTTCGGCAGCCCGCACGAAGAGATTTATGCGCCGATTGAATCTCCCAATGGTGAACTCGGATTCTACATCGTCGGCGACGGCACCAGCCGGGCCTACCGCGCCCGCTGTCGGCCGCCGTCGTATGTCCATTTTTCGATCTTCCCGCATTGCATCAAGGACCACCAATTGAGCGACGTGGTGGCGGTGCTGGGAAGCTTGAACATCATCGCTGCGGAATTGGATCGCTAACGTCACGATGAAACTGGAAGGATGAAGGATGAATTGAGAGCCGGGATTGTGGGATGAATGTTTTTCATCCTTCCTCTGGCTGACTTCATCCTTGGAGCCCCTCATGCCTGTGTTGAGCGAAGAGATCCGCAATCGGATCAAAGAGCAGTTCGCGAAGTATCCCACCAAGCAGGCGGTGACGCTGCCCGCCCTGCACATGGTGCAGGACGAGCTACGCTACGTCCCGCTGGAAGCGGTCAGGGAAATCGCGGAATTGCTCGAACTGCACCCGGCGGAAGTGCACGACACGTTGTCGTTCTACGGATTCTTCAAGGACGAGCACCACAAGCTCGGCAAGCATCGCGTCTGGGTCTGCCGCAGCATCAGCTGCGCGCTCCGCGGAGGCGAAGAGCTGCTGGCGAGCCTGTGCGAGAAGTATCACATCCTGCCGGGTCAAACGACCGAAGACGGCAAGGTGACGCTGGAATTCGCCGAGTGCCTGGGTGCCTGCGAAGGAGCCCCCTGCATCCTGATCGACGACAACTGCGAAATGAACATCACGCCCCAGAAGGCGGAGGAGATGATTGGGAAGTTGTGAACATCCCTGCCTGGAGAACGTCGCATGGACGCTCCCAATCTTGTCGCCCTTGGCGGACCAAATGGGTCCGGGAAAAGTACCGTTGCCAAGCTGGCTTTGAACGCAGCCATGGGAGTGGAAGAATTTGTGAATGCCGACTTGATCGCGAGCGGGTTGTCTGGATTTCAGCCCGAGACCGTAGCGATTGAGGCCGGTCGAATCATGGTGGAGCGATTGGCGGAGTTGGCGACAAATAGACGCAGTTTTGCTTTAGAAACGACCTTGGCTTCAAGATCCCTCGCGACATGGATTCGGCGATTGCAGTTGGACTCGGGATATCGATTCCATTTGGTGTACGTTTGGTTGACAAGTCCAGAGCTTAATGTGACACGAGTGCGTTCACGTGTTCTCCAGGGTGGGCATGACATTCCGGTCGAGACAATTCGGAGACGCTATTTTCGCAGCATACGGAACTTGTTCGACCTCTACCTTCCACTCGCCGACACATGGCGGGTGTTCGACAACTCGGCCTCCGGGGGACCCGAACAGGTCGCCTATGGTGTCCGGGGCTGCGAGACTCAAGTTTTTGACAAGCCGACATGGGACCGATTGCGGGAGATGTGTGATGTCAGAGACTGCGAGTGAGCGAATCGATCGCGTCATGCGGGAAGGGACGGAGTTGTTGAACGCAATGCGCGTCAGCGTCCGCGAAGCGACGAAGAGGTACATTGTTGCAGGTGAGTTGATGTCGACTTGGAAGGATGGTCGTGTGGTGTGGGTTGACCCGGTGACACTCATGGAAGTGTCGCAGGACCAGCCGGTGACCGTTGTCTAACCGAAGTTGATAGAGCTTTTTACGAACGATCGTCAGGATTGCCGTTCATGCCCAAGTCCGAACCCGTACTGCTCGCCCGCATTGGGACGCCTGACAGCGCCAAACTGGAGACGTATCGCCGCGACGGCGGGTACGAGGCGCTGAAGAAGGCGCTGGCGATGCCGCCGGAAGACGTCATCAACACCGTCAAGGACTCCGGGTTGCGCGGCCGCGGCGGCGCTGGGTTTCCCACGGGCGTCAAGTGGACGTTTCTGCCCAAGGGACATCCCGGGCCGATCTATCTGGCCATCAATGCCGATGAGAGCGAGCCGGGCACGTTCAATAACCGCATCCTGATGGAAGAGGATCCGCACCAGATTCTCGAAGGGATCGCGATTTCGTGTCACGCCATCAGGTCGAACTGCTCTTACATTTACCTCCGCTACGAATACGGCAAGAGCTACCGGGCGCTCGACGCCGCCATCAAGGAGTGCTACGCCGCAGGGATTCTCGGCGACAATGTGATGGGCTCGGGCTTCAAGCTCGACGTGCATCTGCACCGCGGAGCGGCCGCCTACATCTGCGGCGAAGAAACCGGTCTGATTGAAAGCCTGGAAGGCAAGCGGGCGTGGCCGCGGATCAAGCCTCCGTTTCCGGCGATCGAAGGTCTTTTCCGCAAGCCGACCATCGTGAACAACATCGAAACGATGGCCTGCGTCACCCACATCCTGAATCGTGGTTCGGCGTGGTTCAAGTCGATGGGTGTGCCGGCCGATCCGAACAATCCACGCGACGCCGGCAGCTATGGTCCCAAGCTGTATTGCCTCAGCGGCCATGTCAACAAACCGGGCTGCTATGAGATTCCACTGGGAATCACGGCACGCGAATTGATCGAGGAGTACGGGGGCGGCGTTCCGAACGGCCGCAAGGTGAAAGCCGTCGTTCCCGGCGGGATCAGCATGGGATTCCTGTCGGCGGACGAGCTGGATACTCCGTTGGATTTCAACGGTCCGGGAAAAGCCGGCTGCCTGGGGTTGGGGACCGCGGCGGTGGTGGTGGTCGACGATCAGACCAGCATGGTCGATGTGTTGTACAATTGCTGCCGGTTTTTCTCGCACGAATCATGCGGGCAATGCACCCCCTGCCGCGAGGGGACGGCGTGGATGACGAAGATCATGCACCGCATCCGCAGCGGCCAGGGAGAACTGCGGGATCTGGATCTCTTAATGGAAGTTTCCAGTTCAATCGGTATCATCCCCGGCACCACGATTTGCGGTTTGTCGGACGGTGCGGCTTGGCCGGTCAAAAATGCGATCAAGAAGTTTCGTCCGGAGTTTGAGGAATACATCAAAGCCGGAAGGTCGACGATCAAACCGGCGGAATTGCTGGCGGCGCATTGAGGAGTTGATGGAACGGAGCAGCCGCGATGGGGTCTCTCCGAAAGATCCTGCAGCGAATCTTGAGCGGATCGGCAGACCGGTCGATTCGATTTGACGAGTTGATTCGGCTGCTGAAGAGTTTGGGATTTACGGAACGCATTCGAGGCGATCATCACATACTGACAAGGACCGATCTGGAAGAGATCTTGAACCTGCAGCCGAGGGGGCACCATGCCAAGCCCTATCAAGTCAAGCAGGTCCGCGAAATCATCGTTCGAGAGGGTTGGGCGCCGGCGGATCAGCAAGTCGAGGATGCAGATGGCGGATCAGCAGGCGATCACGACTGAGAATTTGCACTACGAGGTAATCCTCTACTGGAGTGATGCGGACCAGGGGTTCATCGCAGAAGTTCCTGAGCTGGCCGGCTGTGTGGCCGATGGACCAACCTACGAACAAGCGTTGATCGCCGCACAGCAGATGATGGAAGAATGGATCGCAACGGCGCAAGAACTCGGCCGGGAGATCCCCAAACCCAAAGGGCGATTGATGTTCGCCTGAGACCAATGTGATGCGAAGATCCGCCTGGAGGATGTGATCCTTCGGCTTCTGTGGGACCTGGGATTTATGCCGACAGTTTACGTCAACAACAAGCCGGTCGAGATTGCGGCCGACGAACGTCTGAATTGCGTGCAGGTCGCGCAGCGGGCGGGCGTGGAGATTCCGCATTACTGCTACCATCCCGCGATGAGCGTGGTGGCCAGTTGCCGGATGTGCCTCGTCGAAGTCGGCGACAAGAAGCCTGACGGCTCGATCGCCATGCAGCCCAAGCTGTTCCCCGGTTGTCAGACGCCGGTGAAGGACGGCACGGTCGTCATCAGCGACAGCGCAAAGGTGCAGGCGGCTCAGCAGGCGACGCTGGAATATCTGCTGCTGAATCACCCGCTCGACTGCCCCGTCTGCGACCAGGCGGGGGAATGCGGCCTCCAAGATTACAGCTACAAATACGGCCGCGGCTACAGCCGGCTCAACGAGCCGAAGAACATCAAGCCCGACAAGGACTACATCGGCGAGCAGATCACCCTGTTCACCGATCGCTGCATCATGTGCACCCGCTGCGTGCGGTTCACGCGAGAAATCAGCGGCACCGGCGAACTGCAGGTCATCAATCGGGGCAGCCACGAAGAGATCGATATCTTCCCCGGAGAACCCTGCAACAACAAACTCGCCAGCAATGTGGTCGACCTGTGCCCGGTGGGGGCGCTTTGCAGCAAAGACTTCCTTTACGAACAACGCGTCTGGTGGCTGAAGACGAAGAACAGCGTCTGCCCCGGCTGCAGCACCGGCTGCAGCATCACCGTCGACCAGAACAACGACGAGCTCTATCGCCTGAAGCCGCGGCACAACCCGCAGGCGCAGGGCTACTTCATGTGCGACGAAGGCCGGTTCGGCTGGAAGTACGTGAAGTCCGAGAAGCGACTGAAGTTCCCGACGCAGCGGCAGAACGGCCAAGCGGTGAGCACCGACTGGGAACAGGTCCTGCCGGCCGCGCGTGCCGCGATTCAAGCGGCCGTCAAGGCGGCTCCCGGCAAGTTCGCGGCCATGATTTCGCCGTGGTCGACGGTCGAAGAAGCCTACCTGCTGGCGAAGCTGCTGAAAGCCTTGTCGCCGGACGTCACGCTGGCCCTGGGGCCGGTGCGAGTCGTCGGCGAGGATGATCTCTATCCGAAGTCGGTGACCGGCGCCCCTCCGGCCAAACCGAAGTTCAACATTCGCGCTGAAAAGGCTCCGAATCGACTCGGTGTGGAGAAGGTGCTGCAGCACTTCCAGGGGGAGGTGATTGCATTCGAGACCATCGCAGCGCGGCTTGCGAACGGTCAGTTGGACGCCCTGTTCGTGCTCAATGCCGATCCCGAAGTGCAGTTCACCGACGCCTTCGTGGACGGCGCCCGGAAACTGAAACTGCTGATTGTGGAAGACCTGCTCGCATCCCCCCTCAGCGACGCCGCACACTTCGTGTTGGCGGGGGGCGCCTGGGCCGAGAAGGATGGCACGTTCGTCAACCATTCCGGTTTGGCTCAGGGGATCGCGCGGGCCTTACGCGGTCCGGATGATGCGCGGCCCGACGGCCGTGTGCTCTGGGAACTGAATGAGCGGAAGGGTCTGTTCCGTGTTCAGACCGTCCGTCAGGAGATCGCGGGCGAGATCACCGCGTTCGCTCCCCTGATTCTGGGCGACCTTGGAGATCATGGCGTGTCGTTGACAAAGTGCGATGCGGCGGCCCCTGCTGCGCCGCAGTTGGTGGGGAGTGCCCGGTGATGCTGGAATTGCTCAAGAATCCCCTGATCATGGCCGGACTGACGATGGGCATCGTCCTGGGAGCGGTGCTCGGGGCCTGTTCGTATCTCATCTGGCTCGAACGCAAGCTGTCGGCATGGATGCAGGACCGCCTCGGACCCAACCGCGTCGGTCCGATGGGACTTCTGCAGCCCATCGCCGACGGCGCCAAGTTCCTGCTCAAGGAAGACGTGATTCCCGATCACGTCGACAAGTTCCTGTATCTCCTGGCCCCCTGTATCGCTGTGATCACAACGATGCTGGCGTTCGCAGTGGTGCCGTTCGGCCCGGTGTCGACCGTCCCCGGGGAATTCCCATTCATCATCGCTCCAGGGGTCGATCTGGGGATCGTGTTCATCTTCGCGGTCGGCAGTCTGGCGGTGTACGCAATCATCCTCGGCGGCTGGGCCTCCAACAACAAATACAGCGCCCTGGGTTCGATGCGGGCCAGCGCCCAGGTCGTGAGCTATGAAATTCCGCTCGGCATGTCGGTCGTGGGCCTGGGCCTGCTGAATCACACGATGAGCGTTGAAAACCTGCTGCTGATTCAGGCGGAGGGGGGTGTTGCCGCATGGAACGTGTGGTATCAGCCCGTTGCGGCCCTCATCTTCTTCATCGCGGCGCTGGCCGAATCAAATCGTCTGCCTTTCGACCTGTCGGAATGCGAACAGGAACTCATCGGTGGTTTCCACACCGAATACTCGGCGATGAAGTTCGCGATGTTCTTCCTCGCGGAATACACCCATGTGATTACCATCAGCTTCCTGACGATCATCCTGTTCTTCGGCGGCTGGCACTTCCCGCTGATTGCCGAGACGACCAGCCCCTGGTTCCTGAAGGTGGGCGTGCTGCTGACGAAAGTGCTGCTCGTGATCGTACTGATTCAGATGCTGCGGTGGACGATTCCGCGGTTCCGGTTCGACCAGCTGATGGGCCTGGCCTGGAAGGTGCTCATCCCGATGGCCACAGCCAACGTGGTGATCGTGATGTTCGTCCTGGAATTTGGAGTCGCACGGGTGTGGCTGCTCCCGGCGTCGCTGGCGCTCTTCGCGACGGTGGGGCTGATCAGCACGCAGGGGACGCTGCCCCGGCGGGCGCCGGAACCGGTCGCGGCCGCGGCAGGACACCACTGAGTCACGCACAACGAACGTACGAACGATCGATGAACGAATTTCCCTCGGGGGAAGTGACCCCGGGGTTTCTGGACGTGCCGTGCACGCCCAGGCAGTGAATTGTGGAGAATTGTGATGCCGATCTCAGCATCGGACGTGGTTTGGGTCGCCGAGCCCAAGATGAATTTCTGGGAGTCGACGTTTCTCCCGGCGATTTTTCAGGGGCTGCAGGTCACCGCGAGCCACATCGACGGACATACCGTCACCCAGCAGTATCCCGAGGAAGAACCCGATCTGCCGACCCATTACCGGGGGGTCCATCGGCTGAATCGCGACGAGAAGGGGCGCGTCAAGTGCGTGGCCTGCATGATGTGCGCCACCGCCTGCCCGGCGAATTGCATTTCCATCGTCGCGACCGAAGCCCCCAAGAACGACCCGGTCTGGGAAGGCCGCGACAAGTATCCCGCCAGCTTTGTGCTGGATGAACTCCGCTGCATC
The DNA here is from genome assembly GCA_033762515.1 of Planctomycetaceae bacterium. Lineage (GTDB taxonomy): Bacteria > Planctomycetota > Planctomycetia > Planctomycetales > Planctomycetaceae > DSVQ01. Next base: position 5,491 of record JANRLN010000174.1, on the reverse strand, counting down.
TACTGCGGCATGTGCGAAGAAGCCTGCCCGTGCGATGCCATTGAGTTGACGCATATTTACGATCTCACCGGGACGACCCGGGCGGAGATGGTCTTCGACAAAGAGAAATTGCTGAGCGTGTTCGATCAGACGAAGGATTGTCCGAAGGACCCTGTCCGCACCCGTCGGGGTGTGCTGAGCGGAACATCCGATTTCAGCAGCCTGCCCACGCTGGGTCCCGCGACCGCGGTCCATCCGGAAGATCGCTCAGCAAAAGCCGCGTCACCGGGGGTGATTCGGCGTTAGACGGTGTGACTCCTTTGACGTCCGCGGTCTCCGCTCGGTACAAACTGGGCACGCTCGACCGGAATCCTGCCACGAAAGCCCGCCCGCTCGATGAATCCGTTGCCGGAACAATGGCGAATCGTCGTCCCCGCCGCCCTGGGCGCGCTGGCGATCTGGATGCTGCTCCCCCGCGACGGGAAGCGATCCTGGATGGTCGGGAGCCTCTGCGGACTGGTGGGGCTGGTCGCCGTGCTGCTGACCTTCCGACCGACCGCCGAAGACTGGGCGCTGGATGCCCTGTTTTACGTCTTCGCCGGCGGGGCGGTGCTCAGCGGAACCATGATGATCACCGATCGCAACCCGGTCTATGCGGCGTTGTGGTTCGCCCTGGTGACGTTGAGCACCTGCGGACTCTTCCTGTTGAATTCGGCTCCGTTCCTCTCCGCGGCGACGATCATTGTGTACGCCGGCGCCATCGTGGTGACCTTCGTCTTCGTGATCATGCTGGCTCAGCAAGCCGGGGCTGCGGGGTATGACCGGCGGGCTTATCAACCCACCTTGGCGACGGCCGGGGGCTTCCTGCTGCTGGGATCGCTGCTGTACACGCTCGATGCCTGGGGTGGGAAAGGTGTGGAAGGTGCGGCGACCGAAGCGACGCGGTTCGTCCTGGCTCCCGCGGAGCTGGAGAGCAATCCGCTCAGTCAACCCCAAGATGGGGACTTCGGATCGCTGAAGGGCGTCGGCCGGTCGTTGTTCGGGGACTATCTGTTTTCCGTGGAGCTGGCCGGCACGGTGCTCCTGATCGCCACTATTGGGGCAATCGCCTTGGCGCCGCGGAGGTCGCAGGGACACCTATGATTTCGCACCTCGAAAGCCACCTGGCCGTGGGAGCCATCTTGTTCGCCCTGGGGGCGATCGGCTTCCTCACGCGCCGCAACCTGATCCTGATGATGCTCTCCGCGGAGATGATGCTCCACGGGGTTTCGATCAATCTGACGGCCTTTGGACGCTATCACAACAACGCTTCCGGGCAGGTCTTCACGATTTTCGTCCTGACCGTGGCGGCCTGTGAAGCAGGACTGGCGCTCGCGCTCATCCTCACGCTGTATCAACGCCGGAAATCGCTCGACGTGGATCTGTGGAGCAACCTCGGCGAACCCGACCTGCCCCAGTTCCGCGACGATGAACCGGCGACCCCCGCAACGATGCCTCACCCCGATCTGCCACGCCTCACCCCGGCCGGCCCGATGCCCAAGCCGCAGGGGGGCGTAGGGGTGAAGGTGTGAGGGGTCAAGCGTGAGGCGTCAGGTGTGAGGGGTCAGGGAAGAGGCATCAGGGAATCCGTTTAATTGGGGACCGCAGAGTTGTGAGTTGCTGACGGCAGGCAGGGGAAGTCTGGTCTTCCTGACGCCTGATTCCTGACGCCTGACACCTCTCCCTCGGAGCTGTCCGTGTTCGACTGGCTGAATCAAAACGTGATCTGGATGATTCCAGCGGCGCCCCTCGCGGCCTGCCTGTGGATCGTGCTGTTTGGACAGTTCGCCCGTCGGCAGGCGGCCCATCGGTCGCTGGTCCTGGGAATGTTCGTTTCGCTGCTGTCGGCCCTCTACCTCCTGTTGGCCGTGGTCCCGACGACATTCGTCGAGCATGGATCTGACGACCATGCGGCGCAGACGGGCGATCACGCCGAGGGCGAACACGCCGATTCCCCCCCCGCCGATGCGCTGGCTTCTGGAACCGGGGAAGAACACACCGCGCCGGCACGATCCATCACGTTCACCGTCTACCAGTGGTTTCGCGTGGGAACCATGGATGTCCCGGTGACGCTGCGGGCCGACGCGATGTCGGCGTTGATGCTGGTGATGGTGACTTCGGTCAGCCTCCTCGTGGCCATCTTTGCTTCGAGTTATATGCACGGCGATCCAGGTTATCCGCGGTTCTTCGCGTCGATGAGCCTGTTCGTCTTCTCCATGTGCATGCTGGTCCTGGCCGGCAACTTCCTGCTGATGTTCGTCTTCTGGGAAGCGGTGGGTCTGTGCAGCTACCTCCTCATCGGCTTCTGGTTCAAGAAACCGAGCGCCGCCGCCGCTGCGAAGAAAGCCTTCGTCGTCAACCGCATCGGGGATTTCGGGTTCATCCTGGGGGTCTTCCTTACGTGGACCACCTTCGGCACGCTCGACTTCCAGAAGCTGTTTGAAGACCCGACGCTGATCAACGCAATGGCGGCGAAGAATCCCGAGATTTTCACGACGATCTGTCTGCTGTTGTTCGTCGGAGCCATCGGCAAGTCGGCTCAGTTCCCGCTGCATGTGTGGCTGCCCGACGCGATGGAAGGTCCGACGCCGGTCAGCGCCCTGATTCACGCCGCTACGATGGTCACCGCCGGGGTTTATCTGGTGGCCCGCTGCTCTCCGTTCTTCGAGCATGCTCCGCTGGCGCAGGTGGTTGTTTCCAGCGTGGGAGCGGCAACCGCACTGATCGCCGCCATCACCGCCTTGACGCAGTACGACCTCAAGCGCGTGCTGGCCTACTCCACGGTGAGCCAGCTCGGTTACATGTTCATGGCGCTGGGGGCCGGGGCGGCAGACAGCCACCACCTGATGCAGCACGGCGTCACGTTCGCCATGTTCCACATGTTCACCCACGCCTATTTCAAGGCGGTGCTGTTCCTCGCCGCGGGGAGCGTTATGCACGCGATGGGGGACGTCATCGACATGCGGCACTTCAGCGGTTTGAAGAAGTCGCTGCCGATTACGCACCGCACCTTCCTGTGCGGTGCGCTGGCCCTCGCCGGGTTTCCGCTGCTGTCGGGATTCTGGAGCAAGGACGAAATCATCAGCGTGCTGTTCGCGGCCAGTCGCACCGACAGTCCATACGCGACCGTCTATCTCGCGATCTGGTGCGTGGCGCTGCTGGTTTCGCTGATGACGGCGTTCTACACCTTCCGGGCCTACTTCCTGACCTTCCACGGGCCGGAACGATTCCCGGACGGAGTCCATCATCCGCACGACGCCCCTCCTGCCATGGCGGGTCCCCTCTACCTGCTGGCGCTGGGAGCCTTGGTCGTGGGCATCGCCGTCGGACCGACGCATCTGTATGCCCACTATCTCCACCAGACTCCCGGGCTGCCGGAAGCCCCGGCTCATCCGCTCGATTTTGTGATGATGGGTCTGAGCACGCTCATCGCGTTCGCGGGCATTGGGACAGCCTATGCGGTGTATGGACGCGGCGCCACGGCGCCGGCGCCCGACGCCCCGCTCAGTCCCTTCGCCGCACTCTCCTACCATGGGCTGTATCTCGACCAGTTGTATCTGGCCCTCGTTGTGCGTCCCTTACAGGGGGTGGCCCGGCTTTCGGAAGCCTTTGATAAGCACCTGATCGATCCCATCGTCGACGGCGTCGCGCTGATCCCGGCCCTCCTGGGTGCGGTCTTGCGTCCATTCCAGAATGGCTCGATTCAGCACTATGCCTTTGTGATGCTCCTCGGCCTCGCGGCGTGCCTGTTGTGGATGGTGCAGACGTTCGCCGGGTGATTGACCAGAAAGAAGCCCCCGGGACGACCGTCCCGGAACTTCCGTGATGAGACCAGCATGTCCAGCCTGATCGTGATAACGATTCTTCTGCCGCTCGCGGCGGCAGTCCTGATGCTGCTGATGGATCCGCAGGCGACTGCGGTCCGCGCACGCTGGACGGCGCTCATTGCGACGCTGCTCACGTTCGCCGTTTCCTGGGGACTCGCCGCCAGTTTCGTCCACACCGTGAATGTCGCACCCACGACCCGCGGGGTGATCGAGCCCCGCCTGGAAATCCGCCACGAATGGATGCAGCTGGGCACGACCTCCGCGGGGGAGCCGATTCGCTTCGAGTTCTACCTCGGCGTCGACGGCATCAGCGTCGCGATGATCCTGCTGACCACCATTCTGTGCGTCTCGGCCGTCCTGGTCTCCTGGACCGCCATCCAGGAGCGAGCGGCCGAATTCTACGCGGCGCTCCTCGTCCTGGAGGCGGGTCTGATCGGCGTCTTTTGCGCGTTCGACCTGCTGCTCTTCTACGTCTTCTTCGAGTTCACGCTGATCCCGCTCTTCTTCCTGGTGGGGATCTGGGGAGGACCGCTGCGGCGCTATGCTGCGGGGAAATTCTTCATCTACACCCTCGCCGGCAGTCTGATCACCCTCCTGGGGTTGATTTCGCTGGTCCTGGCGACGCAGCAGCAGACTGATCTGACCACGCCGTTTTCGATTCCCGATCTGGCCGCGGCGCTGGCTGCCAAACCCCTTCCGGAAGCCCTGCAGGCGGCGCTCTTCCTCGCGATCGCCGCCGGGTTTATGGTCAAGGTCCCGCTGTTCCCGTTCCACACCTGGTTGCCCTTGGCGCACGTTGAAGCCCCCACGGCGGGTTCGGTGTTGCTGGCGGGCGTGCTGCTGAAGCTGGGTTCCTACGGCTTTCTGCGACTTTTGCTGCCGATGGTTCCAGAAGGCTGCCTGGAAGTGGGCATGCCCCTGATCGCCACGCTGTCGGTGATCGGGATCATTTACGGATCGATGTGCGCCCTGGCGCAGAACGACATCAAGAAGCTGGTCGCCTACAGTTCGGTAGCCCACCTGGGTTTCTGCATGCTGGGGCTGTTCGCCCTCAACTCCGAGGGGATCACCGGCGGGGTTCTGCAGATGATCAACCACGGCCTGTCGACCGGGGCTCTGTTCTGCCTCGTGGGAATGTTCTACGAACGTTATCACACCCGCATGCTCAGCGACCTCGGCGGCCTCGCCAACAAGCTGCCGCGGCTGAGCGTCCTGATGGTCTTCATCTGCTTTGCCAGCATCGGCCTGCCGGGTCTCAACGGGTTCGTGGGTGAAGTCCTGGCGCTCGCTGGGATGTACAAGCGCGACCCCGGTTACGCGGCGCTCGGGGCGCTCGGAGTCGTGCTGGGGGCCTGGTACCTGCTGGGTGTGCTGCAGAAGGCCTTCTTCGGTGCTCTGCAGGAACCGCATCACGACGACCATGCCGAACCGATCGACGATTTGAACGCCCGCGAAATCCTGGCGCTGCTGCCCCTCGCGGCACTGTGTCTCTACCTGGGACTCTTCCCGCAGACGCTGATCGACCTCATCCAACCCGATATCGATGGAATCCTGCAGGTGTATGCGGACTCGGCTCCGGCGACCACGGTCGCCCTGGAGTTGCCGAACATTCCGCTGACGCCGGCGCATTGAGACACTGCTGTGGC
>JANRLN010000173.1:0-13144 GCA_033762515.1 Planctomycetaceae bacterium | reverse complement strand
CAGGGTGGGTTGGGGGCTAAGGGTTGAGGGCTAAGGGTTGAGGGTTGAGGGTTGAGGGTTGAGGGTTGAGGCGAGCCGCGAGCGTGAGCGACCGGAGTCTGCGGGCTGCGGGCTGAGGGACGGCACGGCGGCCCTGCTTCTGGCTCTCGACTCTCGACCCTCCACTCTCGACCTGCCTCGTGTCCTTTCACCCTATGGCAAAATGTTGCGCGAATTTTTGGCGAACGGTGGAGAGCCACCGCGAGCCGCGAGCGTGAGCGACCGGAGTCTGCGGGCTGCGGGCTGCGGGACGGCACGGCGGCCCAACTTCTGGCTCTCGACTCTCGACCCTCGGCTCTCGACCTGCCTCGTGTCCTTTCACCCTTAGCGAAAATGTTGCGCGAATTGTTGACGAACGGTGGAGAGCCACCGCGAGCCGCAAGCGTGAGCGACCGGAGTCTGAGGGCTGAGGGCTGAGGGCTGAGGGACGGCACGGCGGCCCTGCTTTTGGCTCTCGACTCTCGACCCTCGACTCTCGACCTGATTCGTGTCCTTTCACCCTTAGCGAAAATGTTGCGCGAATTTTTGGCGAACGGTGGAGAGCCACCGCGAGCTGCGAGCGACTGGAGTTTGTTGGCGGCGGGAGACGCGAGACAGGCGAGTGGCCCGACTCGGGGCGCGAGGCTGTTTGGCTCGCCGAGGCATATTCCCTGCGGTGCGGGGGTCGTCGTACCAGCTCGCGGTGGAGCGGGGGTGGGCCTTGAGTTTTGCCTCGTCAGCGAGGGAGCCCACTCAGGCAATTGGCACACCCGATCTCGTGGGCGGATCGCCGGGACAACCCCGGTCCAGGGCGCGGTTCTGGATTCGGAGACACAGATAACGTCCGCCCCCCTCCGTCGCGTCGGAGCGATGGACGATGATGGGAGCGGAGTTCGCGTGCGGCGGCGGGATGGTCTTGGCGGAAGAAGGCGCCATTTGGAGGAACTGGTGCGCGGGTGGGACGATGGGAAGCGATCCGGCACTGCGGTATGCTCGCAGAGTTCGTCGATAGCCCGGAAGTTCTCCAGTCCCTTCACCACATCGCGACGAGAAAGCATCCCCGTGAAGATGGTCTCCGGTTGCGTGCTGCTGCTGGCAGCCGAGCAGGCGTATGCACACGCCATGTTGATTCCCTTTCCTAACCACGATTTGGCCGGTCAAACCTTGCTACCAGCCAGCCTATTCCTGGCAGTGTTGGGGGGGATCTTGCTGTTGTGGGGGTTGTTGACGGAAACGAGGACACTCCCTGCACAGAACGGCCTATCTGTCCGCGATGATATTCGATAATCGTTACCGCAAATCGGCCGCGAGGGGCTGTGCGTCATGAACCGCGGATGTCAATTCTCTGTCGTTATTCTCTTCCTGTTCGGGTGGGCCTGGGTTGTCGGTCGGTCATTGTTTCCGTCGGCGGCCTGGGAATCGCGACAGGAATTCATCGCGGCTGTAACGACCCGTCGGACCGATGCCGACCAGCTTGCAGAAACCATGCTGGCGCGATGGCGGGAAGACCCTGCTGTCGCCGCACTCGCGGCGGAAGTGCAGGCCCAACGCGGAGGTCAGGCGGCCGCGATCGAACTCCTGCAGCGATTGCCGCGAGATGGGGGCCAATGGGAGTTTCAGCGCGAGTTCCAACTTGGACAGTGCTACGAGTCTTTGGGCGAGATCACTGCTGCGGAAGGTCATTATCGTCGCACGCTGGAATTGAACCCGCAGCATCTGCGGGCGAGCGAGCGACTCGGGCATCTGTTGCAGTTTTCGGGAAGGAGTCTGGAATCGGCGCCGTATTTTTTCCAGCAGGTTCTGAGCGGCAAATGCCGTGGTGACGAGTTGGTTGGTATGGCGACAGGAGAGCAGTTTTTTCGGAGCGATGAGCGTCTCGAACTCTTGCGATTACGACAATCGACGCCCGAATCCTTGTTCCTGCTGGGGGAAGCACGACGACTGCTATTCGACAACCGCACCGCAGAAGCCGAGGCTCTTTTACGTACGATCGTTGACGAGCGGCCGGATTTAGGTGAGGCGCAGGGTCGGTTGGGGCGGATCATCGTCGATCGGGGAGATCTGGCTGAATTTCTGCAATGGCGCGGCCGCCTCACGGGTGGCGCGTCAGATCATCCCGAGGTGTGGTTCGTGCAGGGGCTGCAGGCGAGTCGATTGGGCCAGAACGAATCGGTGGTGCGTTGTTGTCTGGAAACGCTGCAACGCGCTCCGAACCACTTGCAGTCGCATTTGCATCTGTCTGGCGCGCTGGAGCGTCTCGGACGACCCGTCGAAGCCGCATGGTTTGCGCAACGCGGTGAGCATTTATCGGACTTAGACACGCGTCTCAATCAACTGCGGAACTCTTCGGACGTCGAACTGATGCGGACCGTGGCCGCGCTTATGGGAAAAGTGGGACGCTACTGGGAAGCCGCCGGCTGGTGCTACGTCATCACACAGATTCGCCCCGACGCGACGGCCCAGCAGGAGATGCGGCGCTGGCTGCGCCTGGCACGTGCCGACTACAAGATTGTCGCCGCTGAGCAACAAGCGACAAATCGCCTGAAGCTCCAGGATTTTCCCTTGCCGCGGTGGCCGCAGCCTCCTTCGGCGGCGCCCCCCGTCCATAGCCCGTCCACAGAAGAAAGGGACTGGGATTTCGTCGATGTTGCGCGTGATGTCGGAATCAACTTTCAATATTTTGAAGGGACGACGGAGGAGCGCCGGCTGGAGCACATCTTCAATACCATGGGGAGCGGCTTCGGCGTCATCGACTTCGATCTGGACTACTGGCCCGATCTTTACCTGGCGCAGGCGAACAACTGGCGCGATCCGAATCCGCAACCGGAGTTGATCGATCCGCTTTATCGAAATCGATTGGGTGAGCGCTTCGAGGACGTCACCCGTTTCGCACGCCTCAACGAGACTGGCTTTTCCCATGGAGTCGTCGTTGGCGATGTGGATCAGGATGGCATGCCCGACGTGTACATTGGCAACAAAGGCCCGAACACGCTGTATTTGAACCAGGGGGATGGCACATTTCGCGATGCGACCGTGGAATCCGGCGTCGCCGGACAGGAGTGGAGCACCAGTGCCGTCTTTGCCGACTTCAATCAGGATGGTCTGCCTGACTTATATGTCTTGAACTATTCGCTGCTGCAGCCGACGGCGGACAAGGAGTGTCGCCGTTCCACCGGGGAACCGGTCGCCTGCACACCGTCGGAGCTCACAGCCGAGACCGACCGATTGTATTTGAACCTCGGCGACGGGACTTTTCGCGATGTTTCGGTCGAAAGCGGAGTGACGAATTCAGCGGCGAAAGGGCTGGGAGTCATCGTCTGGGACTTCGAGGGTGAGGGACGCCTGGGAATCTTTGTCGCGAACGACACGATGCCGAACATGCTGTGGACACCCCTTCCAGGCGATGGATCTGGAGTGCCGAAGTTTCGCGAGGATGGCATTGTGCGCGGAGTGGCGTTCGATTCCGATGGACATGCCCCGGCCTCGATGGGGGTGGCGGCGTCCGATGCCACAGGGGATGGCCTCATCGACTTGTTCGTGACCACGTTTTTTGGGGAAGCGAAGGTCCTATTCTGTCAGGATCAGGATGGTTTTTTCCAGAATTCGACTCGTCCGCAGGGATTGCGCGACCCTGGATTCTGGATGCTCGGCTTTGGGTGTCAGTTCGCCGATTTTGATGCTGACGGCTGGGACGATCTCGTGGTCGCCAACGGACACGTTGACCAGACGACTTCGCGCGGCACACCCGATCGCATGCCACCACAGTTGTTTCGCAATGAACAAGGACAGCGGTTCCGCGAAGTCCCGCGAGAACGCTTGGGGGCATTCTTCCAACACCCCTACTTGGGTCGTGGACTGGCGAAGTTAGATTGGAATCGAGATGGTCGCATTGACTTTGCAGTGGCGAACTTGCATGCACCCTTCGCACTTGTCTCAAATCGCAGTCCTCAAGACGCGGGTCACCAATCTCTGATGTTGCGTCTGGTCGATTCGGATGGGGCGCGCGATCCGATTGGAGCGCGGATCACCGTGTCCGCGGGAGACTGGGAGACGCAGCGGCTGATTACGGGGGGTGATGGCTTTCTGGTGACCAACGAACGTGGCTGCCAAGTGTCAGTCCCGCTGGCATTCGAGAATGTCTCCGTCGCGATTCAGTGGCCTAACGGCAGAAATCAGTTCTTCAATCTCGTTCCCGTTGATTGCGAGGTCTTGCTCGAGTCGCGCCGAGAAGACGGTCTCGTTCTCCGGCGATTCCCCCGGGAACCCGTAACGCGGGAATCTCCGCAATCAGGAACGCCGCGTTCCTGAATCGCTGCCGGATGAGAATGTCCCGATGTGAGACGGGCCCCGCGGGCGCGGTGCGGTAATGCTGGATTCGGATTTCTCAACCCTAAGATCCCTTGAATACTGCTAGCGATAACGGATAAGATCACGCTGATTCATCTCCGGGGAAGGTTCCTTCCCATCGTGGTGTGTTGCCAGTTTTTCGCATTTCCGGCCCGTCTCCGACGGTTCATTCGGTGGCTTGATTTGTCCCCTTTCTGACTTGTTCCTTTCTCAGGAGCGTACCCATGAAGCGCCGCGGATTCACATTGATCGAGTTGCTGGTGGTGATCGCGATTATCGCGGTCCTGATCGCTCTCCTGCTGCCGGCGGTGCAGCAAGCTCGAGAAGCGGCAAGGCGTACGCAGTGTCGCAACAACCTCAAGCAACTGGGGCTGGCGCTGCACAATTATCACGACAACTACCTCATGTTCCCGCCGGCCAATGTCGCCTCATCCGTTGGCGGCTGGGGGGTATCGTGGTACATCCGGATTCTCCCCTACCTCGATCAATCTCCGCTCTACAGCAACCTTACTTTCAGCGGACCTCATCACGGTTGGACGGGTTCGACGGCGGGGAGCGCCGGGCCGGAAGGAACTGCGAACGGTGCCGTTATGGCGGGTATCAAGCTGAACTTTGCTCTCTGTCCTTCGAGTCCGCTCGCCCCTATTCGCGACGCAGGAATTCATCAGATCACCGATGCTCAATACATGGCGATCATGGGCGCCACCGATGGAAACGGCTTCACGAATCCGCCGAGCCGGGTGGCCCAGTGCTGCGGTTGCTGCGGCGGCCAACAGGGAACAGGAACCCTGACCGTCGGTGGGATGTTCAACGTACTGCGGCCGCGGGCGATCAAAGACTGCACCGATGGCACAACGAACGTGATGATGGTCGGCGAGCACTCCAACTTCATCCGCGACGTCAACGGCAACCCCGTCCAGGTCAATGGGATTCATGGGATTCTGATGGGCAGCCCAAACCTGACGTTTGTGGAGAACTGCGTGGGATGCATGTTTGAGCGCCAGTTCAACACGACCACAGTCCGATATCCACCGAACGCACCGGCGATTGATAACGATGTCGCCTGGCCCGGCATTGGCGACAATTACGGCATCAACAATCCCCTGAACTCGACTCACTCTGGCGGCGTCCACATTCTCCTCGGAGATGGCTCATCTCGCTTCCTCAGCAACAATGTCGACTTGGCGACGTTGCGTCGGCTGTGCACCCGAGATGACGGCCAAACCTTGAGTGACTATTGATGGCTGATTCGGGCATTCGCGGCGTAAAAACCCGACACAACCGGCGGTGCGATCGCCGAAACGCTAATCCCTTCTAGAAGTCGATCGGTTTTGGCGGCTGTGTTGGAAATTCCGAGAGTCGCAAGGCGAGCTTGCCCTCCAAGACTCCAACGCCAAGAAGGTCTTGATTGGCGGAGCACTGTAGTCGTTGTTTGCCCTATCTCTCTGACGTGTGCGTGTGATACGTCGCTGAACCGACACCTTGTGCAAGATTGGCATTCATGATGGCGCTTCGACGGCTCTGGAGGTCTTCCGCACTTCTATACATTTCCGTCGTGATTGGAATGGCCGGCTTAGCCGGTTGTGGCGGCGAACCAAAACCGACCACCGATCAGGCGGTCGTAACCGGAAGCGTGACCTACGACGGAAAGCCTATCCCGCTGGATAGCAGTGTGGTCTTTTATTGTGCCGATCATGCGGCAACCGCAGCGGGTAAAGTCGATTCTGTGGGACAGTTCCAACTGGCAGCGTCGATTCCCCGGATTGGAATTCCTGCGGGACGCTATCAAGTCATGATTCGCCCCCCCGCTCCAACATCCGCCAGTGTTTCGGACCCAGCCAGTTATGCACAAATGATGCAACCAAAGAAAGTCACGGCTGAAGAGGGGGTTAAGGAGATCCCCAAGCAGTTCATGGCGCTCGCCACCAGCAAGCTCGTCTTTGAGTTGAAGGCCGGCCCGAATAACGTTGATTTGGATCTGGCCAAGTTGAGCAAGTAGAACACTGAACTTAAGGTAAGTTGCCAACTCGATCTTACGCAGAGCTTAGGATCAATCCCCCGTGGCGTTCTGCGTCGCGCGGTGGTGACCACTTCGCGCGGACTTGGTTCGAGGCGAAATCTCGGGATATTGCGCTCCCAGTCGTATCGTCGGATGCCTATGAAGCAAGACGATTACGCTCACTGCAGCAGCGGCGGGAGTTTGGCGCTGTAGTGGACGGCTCGGCGCCGGTTGTCGTCGAAGGCGAAGTGGAGCCATTGCTTGTCGGCGCTGACGAAGCCGTCGGGGTAGTTGATGCGGCCTTTGGGTCCGTCGCAGCTTTCCGGGTGCAAGACGCGCTGGTAGGGCCAGGTCTGCATGCCGTCGAAGCTGATCCACAGGGCGAGCGGGCTGCGGTGCTTCGAGTTGGGATTGTGCAGCATGGCGACGGTCTGGCCCCCCAGGGGATAGAGCGTCGCCTTGCTGCCGGGATTGGGAATGCTGGTGACGCCGGCGAACTCGGGCCAGGTGCGGCCGCCGTCTCTGGAATCGGCCCGATAGAGGATGCCGCCCAGGCCGTCGGCGCGGAGGATCATGCTGACGTGATTCCCCGAGAGCTCGACGATGTTGTTTTCGGCCCAGCCGAAGTAGCGGTCGTTGGGGGTGAGGCGGATGTTGCCGTGTTCCGTCCAGGTCTGGCCGCCGTCGGCGCTCATCAGGACGCCGTTGCGGGGGTTGGTGAAGTCGCGGTCGAGCGGCGGGCGGTCTTGCTGGTCGTCGGGGCCGATGTAGTGCTGAAACGGCAGCAGGATGCGGCCGTCGCGGGCGACGATGTGGTTGCGGATGAACGTCCGCTCTTTCAGTCGGCCGGGAACCTCGACGGGCGGGCTCCAGGTTTGAAACGAGTCGTCGCTGGTGAGGAACCACGAGCGCCAATCGTTGGCCCAATGCTTCGAATGGGTGGAGAAAAAGAGCGTCGCCCGGCCGTTGCGGATCATCAGTTCCGTCGGCCCCTGGCCGATCGTCTTCCCTTCCCGCGGGAAGCCGACGTCGAAGCGTTCGAGGGGAGTCCACGTCTTGCCGCGATCACGGCTGCGGGTGACGCCGGTGTAGTTGAGGGGTGACGGTTCGGTGTCGCCTCCGGCGAGAATGAAAAGGATCCAGGAACCGTCCGGCAGTTCGCGAAGGGTGGTGTCGCAGACCATCTTGTTCGGCGATTCACCGTCGTAGGGGATGCTGCTGAAGTCGTGCCTGGCGTCTTCCTCGCCCTGCGCCGTCCACCGGGGATCGGGGGTGATCTCCCGGGGCAGATGCGGCGCCAAGGCCTTGTTGACGAGCATCCGGGCCTTGCTTCCCGGGGAGACGAACTTCCCGGCGAGGATGTCTTCCTCGCGGAACTTCGCCAGCAGAATCTCCGCGTCGGTATGGCGGTTCCAGTCGTAAAGGAGATGAATCGTGCCGTCCGGGGCCTGGATGCCGTCGGGGTAAGAAACGACGGCCCGATCATCGAGCAACAGTCCGCGGCTCCACGTGCGGCCATCGTCGTCGGAGAGGAAGGCAGACAGGTTCGAACGCCGCGGCAGGAGCACATCGACGGGTCCATGCTTCACCAGCAGCAGTCTGCCCGACGCGAGCCGACGGATGAAGAACCGGGCGCTGGTGTGCTGAATCGTGGACGGCTGCGGTGGGCTCCAGGTGACGCCGCCGTCGGTCGAGACGCTTTCACTGATCCCGCGCTGGGTGCGGGCGAGCATCCACAGGCTGCCGTCGCGGCGTTCGACGAGCATGTGTTCGTCGAAGTGGGTCTCGGGAAAGGGGACGCCGCCCCGGCGGGACCACGTTTGGCCTTGGTCGGAGGAGGCGAACACGTTCGCCATGCGGATGGTATCGAGGTCGTGATGTGCGTTCTTCAGGGAATCCGGACCGATGCGATCGCGGGTCCAGAGAGAGACCGGCAGCAGCCAGTCGCCGCTCTTCAAAACCGTGGGTTTGTTGAGCGTGCAGCCGTCGGCGAAACGGACGGGTGCGGTCCACGTCGGTTCGGCGGCGTCGGGGTTGTCGCAACGGATGAACCAGTCGCCGCCGCGGCCGTCGAAGTAACCCAGACTCTGATCGAAAAAGCACCACAATCGGCCGAGGGGATCGGTCCACAAGTTTCCGACCAGTGCTCGCCGCTGGGGTGCGCCGGGGGGATCGGTGGGATCGATGACGACGCGCGGCTGCGACCAGGAGCCGCCGCCGTCGTCGCTGGCAGCGAGCATGAAGAAGCCGTTGGGGTTGTCACCGTTGCCAACCCAGCAAGCCCAGAGCCGTCCCAGGGGGGTGCGTTCGATGCCAATGACCATATTGCCGGTGCGGCGCTGGTCGTCGTACTCCGGCCCCGGCCGCGTGTTGATCACGGGGGGTTCGAGAGACAGATCGAGGACCGACTGCGGCAAGTCAGCGGCCGGGAGTGCAGCGGAAAACAGGAAGGCGAAGACGGAGGCCTGTCGCAGCAGCGGGATGGAGATCATGCGTGTCGGCTCAAAGGGGTGGCTGGTTTCCGAACAATGCCACGAACGTTCCCGGTTGGCAAGCTCCGCTGTGCGACCCCTGGTGCTCTGGCGAGGTCGAAAAAGGCGCCGAGCAAGACGCCCGGACGAGACTGCGCCCGCGGGGACCACCCATTGATGACGCGCGTTGCCGACGGGAGGCAGCCCATGATCGCACGACATCGACCACAACGACAGGGGTAGTGATAGCGGGAAATGTTCAGGAAAATTCATACGGTCGGAACGACTCGCGTTGGCAGCGGGGGGCGGGTTAGGCTAGAGCCATCTCCGGGAAAATCGCGTCTGGCTCGGTCTGAAGAACTCAGGTGATCATGTCCGCCTCTCCTCCACAGCCGCATCGATCAGCGTCGGTCGCGGGTGGCGCTCAAGTCTTCATGGGCGAGTCTGGCGCCCCCAGGATCGCGGATGTTTCTGCCGGGCCGGAGTCTCTGGATTCGAGCGCAGACCGACCGGGTGACGCGTGGTGGACGAGCTGGCTGCTGGGAATCGCGGCGGCGCTGGTCTGTCTGCCGGCGTGGGATGGGGAGTTCATCTGGGATGACTCCGGGCTGTACATCACCCAGAACGCGCTGCTCCCCTTGCCCGATGGGTTGTATCGCTTCTGGTTCACGAATGATCCCGTCGACTATTACCCGCTGACATACAGCACATTCTGGCTGGAATGGCGCCTGGCGGGACTCGATCCGCGGCTGTACCACGTCACGAACTTTCTGCTGCACGGTGCCTGCACCATGGTGCTGCTGCGGCTCCTGCGGCGGCTGCATGTACCTGGGGCCTGGATGATCAGCCTGTGGTTCGCTGTGCATCCGCTCCAGGTGGAATCGGTGGCCTGGATCTCGCAGCGGAAGACGCTTCTTGGGGCGCTGTTCGGCTTCGCGGCCGCATCGGAATATCTGCACGTGCTGCGGCAGGGCGGACGCGGAGCGATGATTCGAGGCTGGTTGTGGTTTGCACTATCGCTGGCGGGGAAGCCGACGTTGATCACGCTGCCGGTGCTCTTGTGGATCTACGACGTCTGCCGGGACGCGAGTCAGTGGCGCAGGGCCTGCCTGCGAGCGGCGCCCTACCTGCTGCTGTCGCTGGTCTTCGGCGTTGTGGGGGTGATCTTTCAGCAGAAATGCGTGCAGGGTGTTGATGTTCGCGGGCAGGATTTCCCGGCCCGACTGGCCAGCCTGGGATGGGCGGCCTGGTTTTACATGTTGCAGACGGTGCGGATCGGCGAGTTGTGCTTCATCTACCCCAAATGGAACGTGGACGGCCGCTCGATCATGGCTTGGTTGCCGAACCTGACGGCGATGGGGTTGCTGGTGGTCGCCTGGCAACAGCGACGACGCTGTGGACTCTTCCCCTGGGGGGCCTGGCTCGCGTATCTGGTGACCATGATTCCGGCATTGGGAATCACAGACGTTGGTTTCTGGCGATATTCCTATGTGGGTGACCACTACGTGTACCAGTCGCTGCCGGCGCTGCTCGCGTTATGGATGTGGGGGGGGAGCCAACTGTTCGGCCGGCTGTTCGGCCACGGTTCTCGGCGGCAACCGGCCGGTGAGCGCATGCTGGCCGGTGAGCGCATGCTGGCGGGTGCGGGGATGCTGGCAGCCTGCGTGTTCGCTGCGGCATCGCTGTGGCGATCAACCGTCTACGAGACGGAACCGGGACTGTGGCGCGAGACGCTCCAGAAGAATCCGCGCGCCGCCGTCGCCTGGTTGAATATCGGCGTGTATGAGCACAAGTCGGGCCACTATCACCAGGGGGAGCAATCCCTGAAACGGGCCGTGGAGATGGATCCCACGCTGTATGAGGCGTGGATGCAATTGGGTGAGATCCATCGTCATCATTCGGATTGGCCTGCGGCCCTAGATGGCTATCAGCGCGTTTCGCGAATGGCTGCCGCCGGGACCGAGCAGCATTACTTGGCGCGCACGGGCGAAGCAGCAGCATCCTGCCGGCTGAATCGTCCGCAAGACGCGCTCGACGCTACGTCAGACGTCATTCCCGAACTTGAACAATTGATTCAACAGCCGCAGGGACAGGCCCTGATCGGTCCGCTCGCCAGGGCCTGGGTTTATCGCGCGACGGCGTGGCGACTTGTACGGCAACCCGGCGAGTTTCAGAATTGCGTCGCGGCGATCGGCGAATTGTTGTACCGCTATCCTGCTGCCCGCCGTGAAGCAGCGGAAGCGTTTGAGGAAATGGAAGACCCACAGTCGGCGCTGACATTGTGGTCCCAACTGATCCAGGAGGCTCCGGAGGACCTGGAATCGGCCGGGCGCGCGGGCCGGGCGGCGCTGCAGAGCGGCGATGTCGACCTGGCGCTCCGGTTGTTGCAGCGGGCGGCAGACATCCCCTTTGGGGATGCCTGGACGCGGTCGATGGTGCAGGGCAATTTGGGAATCGCGTTGATGCAGTCGGGTCAAGTCGGCGAGGCCATCACCGCGTTTCAAACGGCGGCCGAACTGACTCCGAACGATCCCCGCATGCATGCCAATCTGGGCCTGGCGTGTGCGATGTCGGCGCGTTACGAGGATGCCATTGCGGCCTTTCGCCGGGTGCTGGCCCTCGACCCAAACGACGTCAATGGTTTACGCGATCTGGCGTGGGTGCTCGCGACGTCACCCCTCGCGAACTCTGTCTCCGCCGCCGAGGGAGCGCAACTGGCGCAGCGCGCCTGTGACTTGACCGGCGGCAGCCGGTTCGAACCGCTGGACGCCCTCGCCGCCGCACTGGCGCGGCTGGAGCGCTTCGACGAGGCGGTGTCGACGTGCGACCGGGCCGTGGAGATCGCGCAGTCGGTGGGTGCCGCACCGGCTCAGGTGGAAGCTCTACAGCAACGCCGAGAACTCTATCGGCAGCGGATGCCCTATCGGGAGTCTCCGCTGCAGTAGCGCGGTTCGATGAATCCAAGGTCTCAGCCGGCTCAGAGTCTCCGGTCACGGACGTTCCCAGCACGCCGAGGGTTCGGGCCGGCGAAAACGGTCACTTTGCGGTCAGGTGGGTCTCGAACCAGGCCACGAGTTCGACCAGCGACTTCTGGGCGTCTTCCGGGCCGAAGCCGTGGCCGGCGTTTTCGTACTCCACCAGCTTGTGAGCGACCTTCTGCTCTTCAAAGACCGTGTTGATCCTGCGGCTGTGGTCGATGGGAACGAGGTCGTCTTTCGCGCCGGCCAGCAGCAGCGTCGGGGCGTCGTCCGGGGTCACCAACATCAGCGGGGAATGGATCTTGGCGCTCGGCATGTCGAGGTCCAGCGCTGGGAAACGGGCATAGGCGGGAAGCCGATCGGGGGCGTCTTTGACCATGATCGTGAGATCCGTCGGGGCCACATACGCCACCACGGCCTGCACGCGGTCACTGACCCGCATTACCGGGTCTTTGTCGTCCGGGGTCCCGGCGTCCGACGCGGTGCCGAGCATCAGGGAAAGATGTCCGCCGGCGCTCAGGCCGTAGACGCCGAGGCGATTGGGGTCGACGTGGAAGCGATCCGCATTCAGGCGGATGTAGCGGACGCTACGGCGAACGTCGGCGACGGCGTCGGGAATGCCGTACCGGGGGCTGCTGCCGTGGCGAACGGCGAAGACGGTGAACCCCTTGCTGGTGAGGGGGGCAAACCGGGCCTGCAGGGCTTCCGGCGGAGACCACGACGAGTACCAGCCGCCGCTGACCATGAACAGCACGCCCGCGCCGTTGGCGTTCTCCTTCGGCGTGAAGACATCGAACGTCAGCGCGAGGCCGTCTTTGTGACCGTAGACGACGTCGGGAGTGATGGCGACGGGGGAATCCGCACCGCGGGCGATTGCAGGGAGCAGGACCAGACAGCAAACGGCAAGGGTGCGCAGCATGGGGCGGCCTCTGGGAAACACGGAGTCGATATTGTCTCGCACTCAGGAGTGTGCCGATTTTTCCCGGCGAACTGAAGTCCAGGTCGTCTGGGCGACATTGAAAAGTCGCTCGGCCCTGATTCACGGCCGAGCGGCGCTGAGGAACGTGCGACCGATCACCCTTCACCGCCAGCGCCGCCGGCGCACTTGGGAGCTTCACGCGGGCTCGGCTGGGCCCGAGTTCACCGCAGCGGCTGTCTGCTGGTGCAGTTCCAGCACATCGACAAGCTGGTCGATCACGTCGCTCGGCAACGTCGCTTCCCCGACCATGAAGGGCCGTAGCGTCGCCCAATCGACGCACGCACGCTCCGGCATGGTCGACAGGAACATCTGTCGTTGACGCACACCGCGAATGGCCCTCCGCAACTCCCCG
>JANRLN010000172.1:0-18877 GCA_033762515.1 Planctomycetaceae bacterium | reverse complement strand
AATTCCTCAGACTTTCCCCGAGCCGCAGCTAGCGATCCCATCTCTCTGCCCTCCCTGAACTTCCGCCACGCCGATCCATCGGCGCTCCCAGAGAACATGTACCAACTCTCGCGAAACGCGCGAATTCCTGTTATGCACCCCGCGGTGCGTCCCGGAGAAATTGTCATTGACGCGACCGCCGGCAACGGACACGACACTCGGTTTCTTGCGGAGCTGGTCGGGGTCGATGGACTGGTGTACTCGCTCGATCTGCAGTCGGAGGCCATTTCTCGGACACGACGGCTGTTGGATGAACGAGGATTGAAAAATGTCATACTGAGCCATCGAGACCATGCGGAACTCCAAATGGCGATTCCTGACATGCAGTGCGGCCGCGTGGCAGCCGTGATGTTCAATCTCGGGTATCTTCCAGGCGGCGATAAGGGGTTCGTGACGCGTGCGGATTCCACCCAGCGTGCGATTGATGCCGCCCTGGAACTGCTGCGTCCCGCCGGTGTGCTGACCGTGCTCGCCTATGCCGGTCATCCGGGAGGGCTGGACGAAGCCAACCGCGTGGCTAAACACCTCGCGCACTTGTCCGCGGAACGTTTTACGGTGTCGGAACCCGCGGCGGCGAAAACCCATCACGCCGCGGCGCCAAGGTTGTTTGTGGTCAGCAAGCGTTAGACCCTGCCGCACGGTCAATCCTCGCCTTGCCTGTTGACCACGAACGCATCGGCGTGCTATGATGCATGCTCCCGCTGGGGTTGGCGCTCATCCCTTGAGGACGGCTATCTTTCCCGGGATGCCACGTCATGCTGCAGCGCCGTGATGCGTTATTGCGATTGGGAACCATCGGCCTTGGCGGCCTGACGTTGCCGCGCCTCGTCGAGGCTGATGTGGCTCGTCGAGGCTTGAAGGCGGATGGCCGGCTCTCTCCCGGCGCGACGGCGAAGTCGTGCATTCTGGTCTATCTCTGGGGGGGACCGCCTCAGCAGGAGACGTTCGATCCCAAGCTCGACGCACCGGAGGGGATCCGCAGCCAGTTCGGCGCAACCGATACTGTTGTTCCCGGCATCCAGATCTGCGATCAACTTCCCCGGATCGCGCGGGTGACCGACAAACTGGCGATCATTCGTTCGTACAACCATCCAAGCAACATTCACGAGGTGGGCGTCAATTACACAATGACGGGCCGGTTCAAGGACGGACTCGTTGTTCCCCGCAACATGCGAAATCGAACCGATTTTCCGAATCTCGGTTCGGTGGTGTCTTACTTCAGCCCGGCGAGCGGATTGCCGGCGGCGGTGACCATTCCAAGGCCGATCGGCCACGATGGCGTGATCTACACGGGAACTCACGCGGGATTCCTGGGGCCGCGTTACGACCCACTGGAATTACAGGCCCCGGGCGAAGTCAGCGGTCCGCCGCCGCATAGCCTCGACCTGCCGACAGGACTCGACGCTGCACGGGTGCAGTCCCGCGTAGGCTTGCTCAACGTCTTGGAACAGACCGAGCGGAAGCTGCAATCTCAGGGAGATCGCGGGGCGATCGGTGGTCTGGAGTCCGCCCGCGAACAGGCCTACCGCATGCTCTTCGCACCGGAGGCCAAAGGAGCCTTTGAAGTCGCACGTGAATCCGACGCGATGCGCGATCGTTACGGACGTAACGAGTACGGCGAGGCGTTTCTGCTCGCGCGTCGACTCGTGGAGTCCGGCGTTCGCCTGGTGACGCTGGTGTGGTATTACGTCGCCCCCAAAGACGGCAATGTCTTGAATGTCTGGGACAACCACGGCGGCACCGCTTCGATCAACGGCATCACCGGACACCAGATGCTCAAGGAATACTACTGTCTGCCGTCGTTGGATCAGGGGTATTCCGCCCTGATTGAGGATCTGTCGCAGCGCGGATTGCTTGATGAGACGCTCGTCGCCATGCTGGGGGAATTCGGGCGTACGCCGAAGATCAATCCGCAGGCGGGTCGCGATCATTGGGGACCTTGCCAATCCGTCGTCCTGGCCGGCGGCGGAATTCAAGGAGGCCAGGTTTACGGCGCCAGCGATAAACAGGCCGCATACCCGACGCAGAATCCCGTCAGCCCGGAAGACTTCATCGCCACGATTCATCGGGCCATGGGGATCGCCAACGACGCCGAATTCTACGACCAGCAACGCCGTCCCCACCGCGTCTGCGACGGTACGCCGCTGGTCGGGTTATTCGCATAGTTGAACTACCGCGGTCCCCTTCGTTGATAGAACGCGGCGGCATTGAGGCCGAAGAATTTGTCCGCTGCGTCGGGGTACTGCTCCTGGACGTAGTCCCGGACAAGACCGACGACCTCCGCGTACTCGGCGGCGGCCAGGCAGACGGGCCAGTCGGAGCCGTACATCACGCGGTCGACCCCGAAGGCGTCGAAGACCACCTCAAGATAGGGTCGGAAGTCGAGGGACGACCAACCTCGCCATGCGGCCTCGGTCACCATCCCAGAGACCTTGCACATGACATTCGGAGACTCCGCGAGTTCGCGGATCTGGTCGGTCCAGGGCTGCAAGAGTCCTTCCCGAATTCGTGGCTTGGCGATGTGGTCGAGCACGAACGGTTGGTTGGGAAGCCTTCGCACCAGTTCGATCGCGGCAGGTAGCTGCCGGGGAAAGATCAGCAGGTCATAGGTCAGCCCGTATTGAGGCAAAGCCTGCAGCCCGCGAATGAAGTCCGCTCCCAGCAGAAAACGATCATCCTGTTCGTCCTGAACCACGTGGCGGACGCCGAGAAACCGGGAATTTGCTGCGAACATCGCCAACTGAGCGGCCGCCGCCGGGGAACGCAGATCGACCCAACCAACAACGCCATAGATTCCGGGATGGGCGTCGGCCAGTTCCAGCAGCCAACGAGTCTCGTCCAAAGTCTGTCGCGCCTGCACCGCGACAGAGTGAGTGAAACCTGCTGATGCGATCAATGGATCAAGGTCGGCCGGCAAGAAGTCGCGGCGCAAGTGCTCCATTCCCGTCCCCAGCCAAGGGTAGTCGGCAGCGGAGTACTTCCAGAAATGTTGATGCGAATCGATGAACATCGGCGACCCTTGAAGCCGGACGAGCGACTTTCGCGGATAGAATACCGTATCGCGTCGCAGGTTTCCCGAACTCCTGCAGGGGATGCCCGGCGTGGCGAAGCCTCCGTCCGTCGATTACGCTCCACGCCACAAACGA
This sequence comes from Planctomycetaceae bacterium, assembly GCA_033762515.1. Classification (GTDB taxonomy): domain Bacteria; phylum Planctomycetota; class Planctomycetia; order Planctomycetales; family Planctomycetaceae; genus DSVQ01. The sequence goes on along the minus strand of JANRLN010000172.1, from coordinate 15,692 downwards.
TCGACGCTGGTGCGTCGACCTGGAATCGATGCTTTCTCGTACGGATCTGGCATGGCTGCAGTCTTGTCAATGCGAAAACTCCCGGTTGATCTCGCCTCGCATTGTGACGCCGACGTCCTGATTGGCTGGGGTTGGGAACCGGGAGCCCCCGTCGAGCTGGTGGCCGCCGCCCGCTCCGGAGATCCCGTACGTTTCGGCAAAGTCTGGCGACAAGATCTGCGCGCCCGCCGTTCCATGTCAGGTTCGCCCAAAGAACTTTTGGCACTCTGGACGCCAGGCTCCGAAACCGACGCGGCGGTGTCGCGCGCGTTAGCCGGGTTGCACGCCGCGGCAGGCAAACAGCGGGCCCGGCGACCGTCTATCAAGCCCAAGGCTTCATGGCTGGTCCGAGTTCAGCCCCTCGTGAAAGCTCTCACAGCGCCGGATCGACCGGATGCGACCGATCTCGTTGAAGTCCTCGCCGCGCTGGAACTGTTGTGGACGATCGGCGACCGCCTGCCCCAGCGCTTCTGGTGGCCGTTGTGGCGACGCACACTGGCGGATGCCGCACGGTTTCTCTCCGAGGATCCTCCGTCCGAGGCGGCGCCCGATGAAAAACTGCTTCTCGCCGGAGAACTGCCGCTCCTGGCGGGATTGGTGTTCCGCTCGCAGTCCGGGAGCCGCGAGCTGATTCGTAAAGGGCAGCGCGTGATCACGCGAGAATTGTCGTTGCGCACCGACACCGACGGCACACCGCATGGCGAACTTCTGCCGCGCCTGCCCTATTGGTTGGCGCCGTTGGTGCGCGTGACCGGATGGTCCCGCCAGGCCGGGCAGTCACTATGGGATCACGACCAGCGGGAACTGCTCAGTGATCTGGCCGAGAAGGCCGTGGCATTGTGCCGCCCCGATGGAAAGCTGGCGATGACCAATGGCCGTGCCGCCGATGCGCTGCCGATACTGAGACATGCTGCCGAATTGTTGGACTGGCCCGCGCACAATCCCTCCCGTGCGTGTCTGAAGTCGCTGGCGGAACACGCCGCCGGAAGCAAGCCGAGGCGTTCCGGAGCGGCGGCCATCAGCGTGATGCCGTCCAATCAATCTGACTGGGCTCGTTTCGCCCTCCTGCGGACCGATTGGACTGCGGGCGCGGCGAGCGTCGCGATCGCTCATCACCAACCGCTGCCTCAATTGGATGTCACTGTTGCGGGGGAGTCGCTGTTGCAGGGGAATTGGGATCTCGATGTGCGCCTCGGCGATGCCGGCATTGAATTGGCCGACGAATGGGCCTGCGTCTGCTGGGAGTCGCAACCTGAGGCCGACTACGCAGAACTGCAGATGAGCGGGCCCGGTCGCCTGCGGATCGAACGATTGATTCTGTTATCGCGCGAAGACGGTTTTCTGATGCTGGCCGATTCCGTCAGCGGCGCTCCCGCCGGTCCCCTGGCGCTGCAAAGCCGCCTGCGACTGGCTCCCGGCATCGTCGCCAACTGGGATTCGGGTCAGAGGTCGGCTCGACTGGAGGGCGCCAAAATCAAGGTGCGAATGCTGCCGTTGTCGCTCCCGGCCGATACCGTGCACAGCTCTCCGCATCGTTGCCAAATTGACGACCAGACGATCCTCCTGGAGCAACGCGCGAATGGCCAGGGTCTATTCGCACCGCTGATTTTCGACTTCAGTCCCGGACGCCGCCGCAAAGAGGTCACCTGGCGTTCGCTCACCGTCACCGAGGATGGCAGCGTCGTCACGAGTGACATTGCCGCGGCGTATCGCTGGCAGATCGCACAGGAACAGTGGCTCGTTTACCGCAGCCTGCGAAAGCCCAACACTCCCCGCGCCGCTTTGGGTTATCACACGGGCAACGGCTTCGTGATGGGACGTTTTGACCGTAACGGCGATGTCGATCCGATGTTGATGGTGGAAGAGTAGATCCGCCGTCGGTTTACCCTTGATTTCGGAGATCACGAGATCAGCATGCCCAAAAAAAGAGCTGTTTCTGCGAAAAAGTCGATCGCCTCGCCCCCGTCGGCCGAAGCCCGCGAGCATCTATTAACGGTGATCACAGGTCTCTCCGAACCTGTCATCGCCAAAGCGTTGGCCAAGCTTCTGGTTCCCCAGTTCCAGATGACCCCGGCCGATCTCGATGCGACATTGCAGGAGTTCGTCGCGAACGGTCGATTGCTGCAATATCCCCCAGCAAAGACATCTGGACAACCGCGGTTTTGGGATCGGGACGTTGCGACGCTCGCCAAACCTGCAATATTGGAAGCGCTGAGTGGATCCGCTGCACCGGTGACTGCCCGAGAGTTGTTGCCGCGGCTGACCGTGCCGTTTCCAATAAAAGAGGCGGATCTGATCCCGGTTTTGGAGTCCTGCGTCCGCGGCGGAGAATTGCACGCAATTCCCCCGGTCACGAAAGCAAAACAGCCCCGGTATTGGAATCACGACGTCCATGAGCTCGGGCGTCGCTTCGCGGTGCAAATCCTAAAAACCAAAGGCCCGCTGGCGAAATCCAAACTGCAAGCCGCTCTGAAGGGCTTTAATGCGACTGAGTTCGCCGAGATTTTCGCCAGTCTGCAGGCGTCGCGGAGCATCTATCCCCACCCGCCTTTGACCAAGACCGGCGCGGTGCTGTACGGCGATTCCCCGGTGGCCCCGGAGAAGTATCTGGCGCCGGTCGGCAAAAGCCTCGCGCAAGTCGTTGCGAACTTACATGAAGTCAGCGTCTCGGTCGAGGACCTGCGGCGGGCCGTGGTTCAGATGGTCGAGGGGGCGGGAGTTTCACTGGGGATCTGGTCGGCGGCGAGTCGCACGGCTGCCGTTCACGCCCCGGATCCAGCGACGGTGGATCTGATCGCCATCATGTGCCGTATCGAACCGGGGGCCGAGCGGGGAGCGCTCGTCGGAGCCGGAGACTTACGCCGACATGCCGGTCTTCCCAAACGTGCCTTTGACGAAGCTGCATTATCGCTCTCTCGGGAAGGTCGATTGTCGCTCCACCAACACGACTATCCTGCCAGCCTCAGTCCGGATGAACGGGACGAACTCGTGACCGACGGGCTCGGAAACTACTATGTAGGGATGGCGCTTCGCCAGAGTCGCGGTTAACGCGATGCGCGGTTTGTGGTTTGCAGGATAAGCCGATGAATCCGTTTCGCGACAGCATTGTGACGAGTCCTTGGGAAAGTCCAGGGATCGATGTCCCGTCGATTCATGAGAATGTGCTTACTGCCTGTTTGCAGGGCATCGACGAGGTCCGCAGTCGCGGACGCTCGGCAGGACTTCTGATTCACGGCGAAGCAGGCAGCGGCAAAACCCATCTGCTGCGTCGCCTGCGGGCGCGCCTGGCCAGTGACGCCCCGGCCGCGACTGACCGACGCGAATGTCTCTATGTGTGGGTTCGCTTGCAGACCAGTCCCCGCATGATCTGGCGGACGCTGCGGCGCACACTCGTCGACGACTGGTTTCGTCCGGTGGCCCACGGACGCTCGCAGTTCGATCGCATTCTGTTTCACCGCCTCGCCGAAATTCGCGTCGCCAAGGGGGACTTGGAACCCTGGTACGAATACATGCGTGATGAGGACCCCAGCGGTCTCTCCGAGTTGATGGAGCAAATTGCGGAAAAGCTGCATCTGGATCGGAACACTGCCGTTGCGTTCGAGCATATCGCCTTTGGACGGCATCGACGCGATCTGCGTGCCTGGCTCGGGGGGACTTCGTTGCCCTTGGCCGCTCTCGAATCTCTCAACATGGCGCAAGACGAGGGAACCGATGAAGAGCGGGAACACGAAGCGCGCGACGTCGTATTGATGCTCTGCCGACTGGCGGGTGACGGTTTGCCGATCGTCCTCAGTTTCGACCAGGTGGAAGCCCTTCAACTGGTGCCTGATGATCGCGACGCCCTCTTCGCATTCGGGCAACTGATCAGCACGCTGCACGACGGAACGTCCAATACGCTGTTGATCTCGTCGGTGCAGTCCTCGTTTGCATCTGTGCTCAAAGACGGCGCGCGGATGGCCGATTACGCGCGGATGACTTCAAGCGGGGCGCTGTCGCTAGACCCCCTCCGTCGCGGCGAAGGCGAACAATTGATCGCCGCCCGTCTGGCTGCCTGGGGTAAGGCGGTTCCCGCCGTCGGCGAAGCCGCCCACTGCTGGCCTTTGACGCCGCAGGAGTTTGACGCTCTGATTGCGGGGGGATCGGTCTCGCCCCGGAAGCTCCTGACATTCTGCGCCGAAAAATTTGAGACACGCTGTCGTCCTGCGGCATCGGAGTCGCAGGAGTTGATCGCCGAACAGGTGAGCGTTTCTCCGACGTCGCTGACCATATCCCAACTAGTGAGGCCGCCCGAAAACCGATCACAGCGCGTGGCGGAGTTCCTCTCCGACCGCTGGGAATCGACGCTCGAAGCCAAACTGGCCGCGAACACCGCCGAGTCAACGGAAGAGATTGTCCGCCACGGCCTCCCGATGTTGGCGCGGATTGTCGCCCCGAATGTGAAGCTGGTCCGGGAAGACCAACTCGCCGACGTGGAATTGATCTTCGAGTGTCTGGGCGGACGCTCAGGACTGAGCCTCTGCGCGCAGTCGAACATGAAGAGTCTGGGGAACCGCTTCAAACGATTGAAAGGGCAGTTTGCACAGAGTCGGCTTCGGCGGCTGGTCCTCTTACGCGACAGTCGCGTGCCCCTCTCGAAAACCGCGAAAGTCGCGCGGCAGGATCTGGCAGATCTGGAGCAGGCGGGCGCGGTGGTCGTTCATCCGACGGTGGAAGTCTTGGCCGCAATCGACGCCATCAGGAGTCTGTTGTCGGACGCCATCTCCGGGGACCTGAACTGCGACGATTCGGTTGTCCCCCCGCAGACGGTCTCGGATTGGATCGAGATGCACCTCGCTGCAGACTTGCGTCAATTCGTTTCGCATGTCATCGGCGACTCGCCGGCTCCAAGAGCCTCCGAGACGTCGGACCTCCGTGACCTGGAACTCCTCAACACCGTGCTTGCGGATCAGCCCTTGATCCCGGTGGAATTGGCCGCGGAGACGCTGCAGCGTTCCTCTGCTGATGTCGTCGCTTTCGTCCAGCGGCATCCCGAGCAAATCGGCCTCTTGGGGCAACCGCCAACCCTGGTCTTTCGTCTGCCGGGAACCCCCACGGCGTCGCCGTAACGTCGCACTCCGCGACGGGCCGCTGTTCACTGTTCAGTTTGTTTTGCGCGACCCTCTGTTTGTTTGGAGATAACCCGCATGCCCGTTACTCTCCCCGTGAGTCAGGTGCGAGCCGCCCTGTATCAGGCAGTCGGAGGCAGCGACGGAGCCGGGACTGGGTCGCCCTCGACCGCAGTGCTCGGTCAGTGGTTTCATCAGTTGCTCGAGTATCTTGTCGATGACAGTGCAGGGTCCAGCCCGCTGGCACAGTTGGATGAGATCGCGGCGGATCTCGAACTCTGGAAACGTTCGCTTGCTGCCCGCGCCTACACGAGTTTTCTGGGTCCGCGCCTGGTTCGCGAGCGCGCGGCGCTGCACGAGGTCGCGCCGCAGGTTCTATCTCTTTGGCAGGCGGTGCAAGCCGCCTGCGATTGGCTGGCCGAGTTGAATTGGCGCGTTCGTGGTCAGCGCCCCAGGCAGAGAATCGCCGGAGGGCGACCGTGGACGACTTTGGCTGATTGGCTCTCCACGGAGGAGTCCCTCGCCTGCGAACTGCGTGTACCTGGGTGGAGCGACAGTGTGCGACTCACCGGGGTCGCCGACGCCGTGATTCGTCTCGCCGACACCGGCGCGTGGTGCGCCCTGGAATTCAAGCTGGGGCAGACCTGTCCCGTTGCCGATCTGGGGCAAGCCTGCCTGTATCATCTCATGATTGCGGCGGCGCCCCAGACATCGACCCAGCCGACGGACGGCGCCCTCGCGGTTGTCAGTTTTCGACCCGACAGACACGAACGACTGTTCTCCACAGAGCAACTCCGCGAGGCCCGGAAGCCGTTGTTGGATGTCATCGGGAAGTTGGCGGGTGTGGATCCAGCGCAGCGACCGAAGCCGTTGACTCAGAGCCATCCCGCTGGACCTGGCCGCTCGGCTCCCAATCCTGGCGCGCTGCGAAATACGGTCGAACCTTCCGCCGAACATCTGGAATTGGGGCGCGGGTTGGTCGCAGCCTGGGCAGAGCACGGAATCCAGGTGACATTGGACCATCCCGTCATCGCCGGGCCGACGTTTGTCCGTTTTCCCATCACGCTGGGTCGTGGAACCAAGGTGAACGCTGTGGTGAAGCACGCGCCGGAACTGCAGGTGCGGTTAGGCTTGCGCGAGGAGCCGTTCATCTTTCGCGACGGCGGGCAACTGGTCGTCGATGTCCAGCGATCCGATCGCCAGACGGTGACCTTTGACGACATCCGTCATGATATTCCACCTGCAGACCCCGCGGTGGGCGGCTCGCGTGTGCCGCTGGGGGTGAATCTGTTTCAGCAGTTGGAGTGCGCCGATCTTTCGCGCACCGAGCACTGCCACATGCTCGTCGTCGGCACCACTGGGAGCGGCAAAAGCGAGTGGCTGCGGCTGGCGCTGGCGGGGCTGATCCTCACCAACACTCCTGAGACGTTGCGCCTGCTGGTGATCGATCCCAAGCGCAATGCATTCCACGCCCTGCGGGAATCGCCGTACCTGTGGCGGCCAATTGTCTTTCCCGACGAGCAATCTCCGGTGCAAGTCCTCACGCAACTTGCCGAAGAGATGGACCGCCGTTACAAGCTGGGAGACGGAGCCGACAACTTTGCGCAGATGAAGGCGAAAACGGGAGAGCCGCTTCCCAGAATCGTCTGCGTCTGCGATGAGTATCGAGATCTCATCAGTCGCGACAAGAATGAACGCAAAGACATCGAAGCCCAGATCTTCCGCCTGGGGGCCAAAGCCCGTGCGGCGGGGATTCATCTGATCCTCGCCACGCAGGAAGCCAGCCGCGACACCATCCGCGGGGCGCTCGATTCCAACATGCCCGCCCGCGTGGGACTGAAGATGGCGAAGAACCTGGAGTCCCGCATGCTCCTCAGCGACAACGGAGCCGAGAAACTGCTCGGCCACGGCGACCTTTTGTTCAAAGACGTCGGCAGCCCGCGGCGACTCCAGGCGCCGCTGTTGTCGGAGGCGAATCGCTCGGAGATCTTTGGAATCGGGGCCAATTGAGGGCAACAGGCATGCGGGGCTGGCGGCGCCGGTCGACGGATGAGTAGCCTATCGCAAGAATCGTCCAACCCGACGGCGAAGTTGCGAACGCGGAACAGTTGCAGCGCGACGTGTGAAGCCCGCCATCAACGGCACAAAGGACCATCGTATTCATGGCGCTCCGCTTGACCTATGTGGGTGAATCAACGGTGCCGGTCGAAGTCGAAGGCCTCACCCCCGATTGGGCACGCGACAAGACGATCGACGAGATTGAGCGTTTTGAGATGCACCATGGCAATCGGCGGATTCCCCTGGCGGAGATGTTTCGCGTCACCGGCGATCCGACCGATGAACGCATCGAATTCACCGGCGATTTGTCGGGGGTGCATTGGATTGGGGCGCATCTGAAGTCGGGAGTCATCCAGATCGACGGCGACGCCGGCCGGCATGTCGGGGACAATATGCGCGGCGGGGAAATTCGCGTCGCCGGAAATGTCGGCGGTTGGCTGGGAGCCGAGATGCACGGCGGCTTAATCCACGTTCGCGGCAACGCGGGAGACCTGGTTGGAGCCGCATTTCACGGCGCTCCCAAGGGGATGACCGGCGGCACGATCTTGATCGACGGGAATGCGGGAGACGAAGTCGGCCAAAAGATGCGCCGGGGACTCATTGCCGTTGGAGGCAACGCCGGCGACATGATCGGCTGCAACCTCATTGCGGGAACGTTGCTGGTTTTCGGCGGCTGCGGAATACACCCAGGTGCGGGGATGCGTCGCGGAACCATCGGCGTCTTCGGACCGCGGCCGCCGCTGTTGCCGAGCTTTCGCTATGCCACGACCTGTCGGCCGCAGATCCTGCCGTTGATGCTGCGACGCCTGCGATCATTGGGGATGTCGGTCGCCGAATCACTCCTGGCAACGGAAATCGACCTGTTCGTGGGCGACTTCGTCGCGCTCGGTCGCGGCGAGATGCTGTTGACACCAAGTTTCCGCTGAAGATTGTGGGAGCCTCAAATTCCCGTCACCGCTTGCGGTGTCGCGATCTCGCCAATCACGGCGCGGCGACCGGCAAGTAAGGACCATCCAACCGCTGCAGGTAGCGGTCTCGAAACCGGTAGAATTCCGTGTCCGCAGCGGCTTGGGCATCCATCGTGGCGGCGCCGTGTCTGATGGCCTGCTTGACGATTTCGTCGCTGCCGACGTTGAGTGCCTGTACGGTCCGTAGAATTGTTCGCACCTGCGGATCGGCTGCAATCTTGTCTTCCAGCTCCGGCCGGGTCTTCGCGCTGTCTGCGGTGTGTGTAGATGCCCAGATTGTTCGCCAGGTGTCGTCACCGAGGCGTGCGACGAATCTCGCATCCACGATTACCTTTCCAGCGTCGGGATCGGCAGCGACGCGCGTAACTCGGAATCCGCGGCGACTCAGTTGGCGGGCCTCGGAAATTGCGGGCTTCAGCCAGGTGGCTTCCAAGACCGCCGACGCCGGCGCAGATTCCACGCCGACGAGTTCGTCGAGGAGCCGTTGCGTCTGCTGTTCCAGGAAACCCGGCAGAATGGCGTGCCAGTCCAGCGCAAGGCCGGGCGCCGTGCGGATCAGCGTCTCACCAGTGCCTTGGAAATCCATCGGATCAGTCAGGCCATACTCCACAATCGCCAGCCGCGCGTTCCATTCGACGTCGTTCTGTTCGCGGGGCGGCAGTCGGGCACCGAGATCGGGGAGGGGACCATCGAGTGCAAAATCGAGCCCCAGGAGTTCCTTCCGGATGCCAGCCGCGCTCCGGATCTCGACGTCAGCCAGGTCCGCGTACCAGGCGATGATTCCCAACCGTTGCCGGTCCGAGGTGGGCTGTACCACGCGGGCCACATCGCCCCGTGGAAGTGAGATCCACAGAAAAGGGTGAGTCTTTGGGGGGGCTTGGCGCTGTTTGGATAGCCGCGCCCTCTCCTGTTCAAGGAAGAATTTCAGCCGCGGCGACTCGAGCGGTTCGGAAAGCCGCAATTCAATGCGGTCAAGCACGCCTCTCCAGGCCAGTTGCTGAGACTTGGCGTCGTCCTGGGCGATCACGGCGTATCGCTGCGAATCGTGAGCCTTGAGCCACGATTCGCTGACGACCATCAGCACCGAACCATCAGCCTGTTGTTCGACAACGGCTCCGCGCAGCGGCTTGCCCTGCTTCAGCATCACGACGTCGACCACCAATTGGGAGACCGGCGCTGCAGGGGGAGCCGCCTCTGCAGACGCCTGGCCAGCAATCAACGCTCCGCAGCCGCAAAGAAGCCGAATGAGACTCATCCATTGGTTCTCGTGGAGGACTTCCAGAAACGATTGCGACGCCCACAGATTGGACCGCTAGTGAATTAACGCCGAATTTCCCAGAATTTCCACTGGAACCGATCCCTTTGCCGCAGTTTGGGGTTCAAACCGCGACCAATGCGAACTACTGGAGCGCCGATGATGCAAGATCATTCGATCAAACGAACTGCAGTCATGCTCAGCCTAACGCTGATCGTACACACGACGGCGGCGTTGTCGCAAAGTGATGCCGAACCGTTGTGGCCGCAATTTCGCGGGGTGTCTGCAGCGGGGGTGGTCGCCGAAAGCAAACCGCCTGCGAAGTGGTCAGCTAGCGAGAATGTCCGCTGGAAATTGGACTTACCCGGGGCGGGGGCGTCGAGTCCGATCGTTACTGGCGGCCGGGTCTTTGTCACCTGCTATGCGGGGGCGCAGACGTCGCGCGCCGATGTCGACAACCGCCAACTTGTCTGCGTCGACTTTGCAACCGGGAAGCTCCTCTGGGCAAAGTCGGTCCCGGCTGCGAAGCCCGAAGACGCATACCAGGGATTCTTGCGGGAGCACGGCTATGCCAGCAACACCCCCGTGACCGATGGTGAACGCGTCTACGTCTTCTATGGCAAGAGCGGAGTCCTGGCGTATGACCTCGAAGGGAGCGAACTGTGGAAAATCAGAGTGGGTCAGGAATCCAGCAATCGACGCTGGGGCTCTGCAGCGAGTCTGATTCTCTCGGGCAACGCTCTGATTGTGAATGCCTCTGAAGAGAGCCGGTCCCTGCGAGCGCTCAACAAACTGACCGGCCAGGAACTCTGGAAATCGGAAGCTGAGACATTAGAGCTCTCGTACAGCACGCCGACTTTGGTCAAAACCGCCGAAGGACGAGAAGACTTGGTGGTCGCGATCGCCCAGGAAGTCTGGGGTCTGAATCCGGAAACCGGTAAACTGCGTTGGTTTGTGCAGACGGAGATCACGGGCAACGTCAGCCCCACGCCGATCGTCAATGGCGACGTCATTTACATCACCGGCGGCCGGCCGGTCGCCAGCCATGCGATTCGCGTGGGTGGTAAGGGGGACATGACGTCGTCGAATATCCTTTGGACCAGCCGCAGCGGTTCCTACGTGGCGACTCCCCTCCTGCACGAGGGGCACCTCTATTGGTTTGACGACCGTGGGCAAGCCTTCTGCCAGCGGACATCCGACGGCGAAATCGTCTATCGTGAACGCGTCCCGGAATTGAGCGGCGGTCGCCCGGTCTACTCTTCCCCGGTGCTGGCCGACGGCAAGATCTTTGTCGTCAGTCGCTACGATGGGACCTACGTCATTCCCGCCGCACCGAAGTTCGAGATCCTGGCCCAGAACCGCCTGGGAGACGAAAGTGAATTCAACGCCACGCCAGCCATCATCGGCGATGAATTGCTGCTGCGGTCGGACAAGGCGCTGTATTGCGTGGGCCGGCCGTAGTCCTGTGAGTTGCGATAACTCAAAGTTACAAATTCTGGATCACAATTCCGACGACGTTTGGTCCCAGCCAGATTGCCAACGGGATCGCCGCCAATCGTCGCCCACCTCGCCCGGAGTGCTTGGCTCCGTACCAAACGATCACGATGGGCAAGAAAATCGCCGCGAAAAATCCGTAGTCGAAACAAGGAACGTCGCGTCGTCTTCGGGCTTCGTTGGCCAAACCTTGAGCGACGAGTATTGACAATGGCATTTGAGCATAGGTGAAGTGCTGTTGGGGAATTGCACCCAGGACGTTCTGATAGGCAATCAGCCAACAACTGAATGCAATGCTATAACACACAGGCGGTGCTAACGGATGCCGGAACCAGCACGCGATCATTACCAGCCCCTTCGTGCGTTTGCATCACAGACGTCAACTGCCGCTCACTCTGGTTGCGGCTTCTTTTCCAACATCCGCACCAGTTCCTTGAACTCCTCCAGCCCCTGCAGCGACTTCAAATCCGGGTCTTCCTGCATCCAGTCGAGTTGGTCGAAACCGTGCTGCAGCGACTGTTCCAGATCTTTTAGGGCTTGCTCGCGGAATTCTGTGATGCGGGCGTCGCGTTCGGAGGACGCGGGTTGTTTTTCCAGGCGTTCCAGGCCTCGGCCGTAGACGCAGGCGGCGTTGTAGAGAAAGACGGGATCTTTCGCGTAGCGCGGGCGGGCTTCACGCAGGAGCTTGAGGCCGTCGTCGAGGCGGTCGGTCATCACGTGGGCGATGGCCAGGCCGCTGATCGCGGAACTTCGCATCGGACTCGATTCCAGACTGAGTTCCAGTGCCCTTTCTAAGGGTGCGACAGCTTCCGACCATTTTTCCTGTCGCAGGCGGATATCTCCCAGCCCCGAGAAGCCATCCGGCAGCAGCGGATCAAGTTCAGTCGCCACACGGAACAGTTCCGCGGCGTCCGGCCAGCGTCGCTCGCGCATCGCGTCTAATGCCTGTCGCACATAGTTCTGGGCGGGGGAATTCACATAGAGATTGTTCAGCCCGGCCTCGCCGGCTTTCCGACGCGCCGCATCCTTGGATCTGGACGCTTCCGACAGAGCCGCACGCGCAGCCGGCGACGCCAGAGAGACCAGCGCCGCCGAGACGCCGTTCAACACCTCAGTTCGAGAATCACTGCGAAGCGCGTCGCAGAGCCGGCGTTCCGCCCCTGCGGACCCTTCCTGCACCAGCGCCTGAATCGAATGCTGCAACACACTGCTGTTCCGGCTGGCCAGGCCCTTGTCGGCGACTTCCAGAAATCGCGGATGTCGCAAGTGTCGAACCGCGTTGATCGCCGCGACTTGCTCCTGGGGAGTGAAGCGGTCAAATCCCGCCAGCAACTGGTCGCCGGTGCTGCGGTCGCCCAGTTGGCCCAGCACATTGATGATCGACGTCTTGTCGCCCGTCTGATTCAGCTTTGCGGCCAGACCGGGCAACGCGCGCGGGTCGCGCGAGCGGGCGATGAATTCCAGCATGGCGGAATCGGGCATACCGATTGGCAAACGCTCCAAGACACTCGCCGATGCGAGACGGTAACTGCGTTCGTCGGAGCGGCGGGCCAGGATTGGAAAGACGAATTCGCGCACCGTCTCATCCGAACCTTTCAACCCCCGCTCCAGCAGATCGACAATTTGAGGATGATTCAGCTGAACGAGAGCCTTCAGCACCTCGACCCGGAGGCGTCCGTTCGGCTCGGACGCATGGGTGAACAGCACGTCGGACCATGCCGCACGCGGCGGGTCGGTGAGACACGCGACGATTCGTCCCGTCAGGGCGTGGTCGTTCTCATCCAGGAGCTCCCGCAAACGCTGACGCGAAGAAGCAAAACGCGAATCGGCCAGCCCCGCAATCGCGGCGCGCGACTCGGCATCTGTCCCGCTCCTGGCGGCTGTCGTCAGGCGATCGACCGCCGCCGCCTCGCCAAATTCCCGCAATCCCCTCAATGCCGCAATGCGAATAACCGTCTCAGCGTCGAAAGTCATCGGCAGCAGGAATCCCAAGTCCGCGGAGCTGAGACGATTGCTGCCGAACACTAATGCCGCGGCTCGCCCCAACGGACTTCCCTGCTGCATTTGCAGGCGCAGTTCCTCCGGGGCCGCCGTGAAAAACGCCGTGCGGAGGGCGGCGGCAACCGCCTCAGCGTCCGTCGCGTGAAATCGAGGAGTGGCGCCCGGTCGAACCATCGCGTTCGGGTCGGCCAAGCCGCCATTCGGTGGCTGGACGACGTGCATTTCCTGGAGTTGACCGGGAACCGATGGGAGCAGTTCACTCGTGAAGCGATCAGTTCCGGCGTTTGAGACCGAGTTCTGTAACCACCCGGCGATAAGCCCGTCCGGCTGAGGAGCGGTAGGCTTCCACCGGACCACAAAGCGAACAACGCGCTGCGTGACCAACGCTTCCAACTCATCGACGAGTGACTGCACATTGAAAGAGTTGATCACGCCGCCCACGGTCATCAGCGCGAGACATTGATGGGGCCCCAATCGCTCGACATTGAGGTCGAGGACGGCGCGCTGGTGTTCCCGCACGTCGAGCGACACCGGGGTTTCGGCCAGTCGAAATTGCAGGGTGACTGGCGGGACGGTCGTGTCCGGAGCAAGGTCGGGAAAAATCAACCAGGCGCTGGCGATCCCTTTGGCGGGCACGGTGAGTTCCACCAGAGGCTGACAGGCCGCGATCGGATGGTAGACATCCCCGGTCGTGAATCCGTGACTGTTGAGTCGTCCCTCGATTGGCTTCAGCGAGCGCTTGTCACCATCGATCTCTGCGACGATGGATGAAGGCGACACGCTGACAGCCACACTTGAACGATTGCCGAGGGCGAGGCGAATCGCGAGGTAGCGCGAGGAGTTATTGAATTCATACGAGGCGGTCGCGGCGCGATCGATCGTCCATGCGAGTTCACCATCCGTGCCGGACATCACTGGCGCCGGCAATCCGCGCTGCTGAAGCGCCTGGCGAATTTGGTCGTGCAGCTTCCAGAAGTTCTGAACTTCTTTCGCATCCGTCGTTCCTGCCGGGAATGCCAGAACGGTTCCATCGGGTGAGCGATTTTTTTCGGCGCCCGCCGCCGGCGCGCCACGTCCGAATTGCCCCAGAGCGCCGGCGGCGACGCGGAGAGCGACGTGCTCCACAACGCCGGCGGACGCTGATGCTGCGATCCACAGGCAGCACGTCACCGCGAGGGAGATGATTACCATCCGTCGACGTAGCATGGTCAATCCGCGTGGAATTCAGGTCGAAAGAACCAGCAGCGACAGGACGCACTGATTCGCTTCATGCTGAATTCTACACGACACGCGCGGTGCATCGACAGCCGGAAATCGCCGTGGATTGAGCTTGAGCGGGCAGACGTAGTGATGCGGTCGCCAGGCGACGCTCGAGCTCAGTTGCCGCCGAGTGGGCGTCCGGCGAGTCGAAATCACCGGGGCCGCTGTAGTTCACGAAGGGCGGACACCACTATGTGCGCAGATCGAGGTTCTGCCCCAATCCTTCAGCCAGCTGCGCCGATTGTTGCAGGTTTTGCAGCAACGCGGCGGCCTGAGCATCGTTGACTTCGAGTGCCTTCGCCGCAACGGCAACGCCAATCTGTAAGTTCTGGGCAGACTGTTTTGCCTGCAGAACTTGAGGCGTGAGCTCAACATATGAGGTCGCAGGTGCACTGATGCTCATTACCGTGCCTCGGTCCATCTCTGCTCGGGACGCGGAATCTGTTGGAGACATCGGCGGCGGCGGCATTCCGGCTGCAATTTCGGCCGAGTTGGATGGTTTGCAGCGGGTTTGCCGAAGTTGCGATGGCCACAGGAGCCTGAATCTTCCAAAATCCGACGCCGATGGTCGGCATCTTTCCCAGCCCTGCGGGTGCTTCCAATGACGTCCAACAGCGACCAGGACGATGAGTTCAGCAAGAAGTTGCCTCCACTGCTGGCTGACGGCAGTTTCTGGGGTTTGATGGCGACGCAATTCCTCGGAGCGTTCAATGACAACCTCTTCAAACAACTCGTGTTGTTCGTTTGCGTGAAGCAAGCGCTCGATGGACAGGCTGGCAATCTTCAGGGAATCGCGATGTTCGTGTTCGCGCTTCCCTTTGTTCTGCTGTCGGGGGTGTGTGGAGTTCTGGCGGATCGATACAGCAAGCGATCGATCATCGTCGTCTCCAAGGTGCTGGAAATCGTCGCCATGCTGCTCGGGGCAGTCGCATTCTGGACAGGATCACTCCTCTCGCTCCTCGTTGTCTTGAGCCTGATGGGAGCACACAGCGCTTTCTTCGGACCGGCGAAATACGGCGTTCTCCCGGAACTGTTTCGTCCGCAGGATCTCCCCCGCGCCAACGGATGGATGTTGATGACGTTGTTCCTTGCCATCATCTTGGGAGTCGCCCTCGCGGGCTTTCTCACCGTGAGACTGGCTGGACAATTGTGGCTGGCGTCAACAGCCTGCATCGCGACGGCGATATTGGGTACGCTCACGGCAGTCGTGATTCGCCGCACTCCTGCGGCACACCCCGGGTTGCCGATTCATGCCGATTCGTTCGGCATTCCCCAGGAAGCCCGCCAATTGCTGGTGAGTCAGCCGAGATTTCTTGCCGTATTAATGGCGACGTCCGTCTTTTGGTGCGTCGGGGGAATCTATCAGCAAGGGGTCAATGATCTGGGCATTCTACAATTGGGGATCGACGAGCAGAAAACCAGCCTTCTCGGCGCCTGCGCGGCCATCGGAATCGCCATGGGTTGCGCGACTGCGGGCAAGCTCTCGCAGGGACGGTTCGAGGCACGACTGGT
>JANRLN010000171.1:0-7782 GCA_033762515.1 Planctomycetaceae bacterium | reverse complement strand
CTGCGGTTGATTGAGCAGATCATCGAATCGGGGGTGGGCGTGTTGTCGGACGAGGCGACTCCGGTTTACTTTCCCGGCGACGACTTGCTGTCGATCCTGCGGCCCACGGGTCTGCCCATTGGCAACCTCACGAGTCAGTTCTTCGCCAACGTGCTCCTCGACCCGATCGACCACTTCATCAAGGAGCGGCTGCGAATTCCGGGATACGTCCGTTATGCCGACGATCTGTTGCTGTTCGCGGATTCAAAAACGGAACTGTGGGAGGCGCGGGACGCCCTCGCGCACGAGTTGCAACCACTGAGGCAACGCCTGCATCCCGACAAGACCCAAATTTGCCCGTCGGCCCAGGGCGTTGGCTTTCTGGGATTCCGTGTGACGCCGACCCAGCGCCGGTTGTTGCAGTCCACGTTGCGACGATTCCGTAAACGTTGCCATCGACAGGGGGCGTTGTTTCAAGCGGGGGCACTTCCGGCTCGCGCCGTGCGGGAGTCGGTGCGAGCGTGGCTGGCTCACATTTCGTCGGCGAATTCGCACAAGATTCGCAACGTGCTCCTGGGGCGACTGCTGTTGACGCGCTCCGGCCAATAGCGCGTTCAACGACCCTGAAGCGAGCCCGGAATCGCTCAGACATTTTCTGCGCAATCTGCGCCCATTTCTCGACACGCCGCGCATTTCCCTGGTGTCGGCAGTCGACGGCGGGGGGACCGCGAGGGGGCGATCCTGAGGGGATGGCTCACGTCCGATTGCTGTGTTTTGTCCTTCTCAGACAGGAGCACGCGGAAGATGAAGAGTCGCAACACGATTTGGTGGCTGCTAATCGCGGTGAGCACCGCGGCGGCCCCCACGGGACGTCCCGCGCTGGCGGCGGATCCCGAACCGGGCATTGCCAGCGTGATCGAGAAACTGCAGGTGGAGCGCGACGAGTTTCAGGAACTCGTTTCCGCCAAGCTCTCGCCGGGGCAGCAGCAGCTCCGCGAGTCGTTCCAGGGGACCGTCAAGGAGCTGGAGCAGAAGCTGTTGCAAATCCACGGCGACCCACAGAACGCCAAGCTGAAAGCGGAGTACGAGGAGACCCTGTCGAACGCGCTGGCCCAGGGGGTGCATCTGCTCCAGGAATTCAGTTCTTTGAAAGGGCCGGCAGAAAAGCAGCTCGCCGATCTGTCGAAAGCGCTGGCGCAAACGCGCGACGCCTGCGAAGCCGAGATTGCCGGCAGCCGCGAACGGGCGGAGGAATATCAAACCACGGCGACGCAGTTGGAATCCAAGCTGACGGCGATGGCGCAGCAGTATGAGGAGGTGCTTGCTAAGGCCGACGGCAACCTGCCCGATGACCTCGACTTCGACATTCAGATCCTGCAGGTCGATCTGGAAATCGCCCGGCGCAATGCGCAGTTCTGCGAGCTGGCACAGGCCGATTTCGCCGCGGCGCTGGAAGATCTCAACACTCAAACGGGCGAGCTGCGCGACCTGAAAGGGGCCCTGCAACTGATGTTTCGTCAGAGCGACGGGCAGACCTTGCTGCTGAAGAATGTCGCGACGATCAAGGAGCGACGGTTGGCGGCCGCCCGAATCACCGGCAATCTCGCCAAGATGCGGCAGATGATCGGCGACACGCGCACCCAATTCGCCAACGTCCAGAGCCTCGTCGATCGGCTGATCAAGCACGATCTGCAGATTCAGCGTCCGCAGCCGGGGACCAGTTCTGTGGTGGCCAAGCGAAGCCCGCAGGCGGGCGCCGACATCCTGCGGTCGTACCTGAAGACCAACTCCACGTCGACGACGGAGGTGTCTCGTGCGAAGTAACTTTCTGCTGCTGACGCTCCTGGCGACTTTGACTGTGGCCGGCGTGGGCTGCGATCAACACAGCGCGGCCTGCCCGTCGGCTCCACCCCCCGTGACCGCTCCCCTGCCGACGGAGTCGGTGGACGCCGTCTCGGAAACGCTGCCGCCGCCTGCCGACCAGCGGCTGCGTGATTCGGAACTCCCGCCCGATGTGGATGTGGCGTCACTCAAGTTGTTCCGTGATCTGGCCGAGGCCTGGTCGCACCAGCCCGCGAGCCCCAGCGCCCACTCTCCCTTTTCCCCGAAAGGACAATAAACCATGAACGTGAAGACGATCCGGACCCTGTTGGTCATCCTCATCGGACTCCCCTTGGGGATGTCGGACAAACTGTCGGCTCAAGAGCCGGCCCCGGCAGCAAAGGTCGCTCCCGAAGTGCCCGCAGCGGTGATCGCTGAGCCGACCGAAGACGAGTACATCCGCGAGCGACTCGAACAGGCGCTGCTGCGGTATCGCAACCTGGCCGCCGATGCCCGCGAGACCGAGCGGGAATGGTTGCGCGGGACGGCCGATCTGATCCGCCGGATTGAAGAACGGCTGCCGAAGGCGACGACGGTGAGCGCCCCCACGGCGACAGTACCGGACACCAGCGGCGGCGTAGCGGCCCAGGCACCATCGGCGACTGCGGTGCAGAAACCGGCGGCACGGAAATCGACGGACCTGAACGACGACAACTCCCTGTGTCCACCCGCCGTGACGCCCCCGGTGCTCGCGGTGAAGGCGCGGTCACTGGCTGCGGGGGGACGCCCTGCGCAGGCACGTCGCCTGGAAGCTCTGGCCGCCGAACTGCTGCTCCTGGCGACGGAACTGCGGACCGAGGCGTCTCCGAATTCTTCCGAAACCTCAGAGAAGTAGGAGAGCCGCGATCATGGGTGTCTTGGATACACTCACGAATGGGGGATTGGCGGTGCTCAGCGTTCTGGCTGTCGCCGCCTTCCTCCAAGCGGCCTGGACCATCTGGTTCGGGCCGCGTTGGGAGCGCACCCCCGCGGGCTCCCTGCTGCCGGGGCTGCTGTCGCCCGGCCCGCGCGAACGGATGCGAGGCTATGTCGATGCGGCCGAAGCGGCCTTCACTCAGAAGCGGTTGCCGCACACCGCTCCCCTGGTGGCTGCCGCGCGGTTGCTGCTGGGACCGACGGCCAGTTGGCTGGCGATTCAGGGGCATCTGCTGCGGTACGTCAACCAACTGGATGGCGGCGCAAAGCGCTGGATTGCCTTCCTGGTGAAGACGGCTCCGCAACTGGGCTTGGCGGGCACGCTGGTCGGAGTCTCAGGCGGGCTGGCTCACTTCGCGGCCGACCCGTCATCGACCCACCTGATTATCGAAAGCTTTGCCTTCGCGATCACGACCACCCTGTGGGGCGTCGGGATCGCCGTGTTGGGAATGTGTACGTCGCGGTTGATGTGGCAGCCCTATCTCGAACGCGTCTACGCCCTGGCCGAACAGCAGGCGACCCATGTCCTGCATCAGTCCGTCCAACCCTTAACCAAAAGGATCCGCCATGCTGGCACCGAGCCCCGGCGAGCCCGCGGACGACGACGTTGATCTGGTCAACATGATCGATCTCATGACGATGCTTGCTGCCCTGCTGATGTTGCTGCTGCCGACGCTGCCAGGACAGCAGCGACAATTGGTCAATCTGCCCGTGATCAACGTTCCATCGCCGTCCGAGAGTCCGTCATCTGGGGCGGACCTTGTGACCGTGCAGTTGAAGGCTGATGGAAACATTCTCTGGAACGACGACACGGTCACTCTGGCGGAGGTGACGGAACGGGCGAAATCCCTTGACGAGCCTCGCGTGGTGCGGTTTGCCGGGGCCGAGGATGCTCAATACGGACCCAGTGAATTGATCTGTCACACCTTGCACCAATGCGGTGTCACGATTCAGAAAGTGGCGCACCTGCCGAAAGGAGCTGACGATGCCCGGTAAAGTCTGCCTCGCGATCTCGCTGCTGCTGCATCTGGCCGTCTGCTGGTGGCGTCTGGGAATGGTGAACGACCATTCGGCAACGGCGGTCGAGCCCACGGTCCCCAAGGAACTTGTGTCGACGATCCTGTTGCCCCCTCCGGCAGCACCAGCAACACCGCCAGCAGAATCGCCGCCGTCTCCACCGCAGACGGGTCTGGCACCTTCCGACCACTCGGCACCGCTGATCGACTACGCTGCTGCGCCACCTGCGGCGACGGAGGAGAAGGAACCAGATGTCGGCAGCGAACCGGTCGCGACGGCCGACGCGAATTCAACGGCGCCGGCCGGCCCGGCGGCCGAGATGCGGAATCCAGCGCAGGAAGCACCCCACCCAGTTGGGCGCGAATTGGACATGGAGGGACTCCAATCGCCCACCTACCGCGTCTCTGTCCTGACGTCCGAGGATGTCGACCGACTGCTGCAGTCGGGTCACGCCTGCATCGTCGTCTTCGACGGCCAGAGTACCCTGGTCGCGTCCGGTCCCTTCACGGCTCCAACACGTTTGGAATCGCTGTCGACATCCCCCTGGCGCACGCGGTTGTCGCAACGCATGCTCGGTGTGCCGCACGCGGTGGCCGATGTGGTCTACGCTCGTCTCCACACCGACTATGGCTACACCGTGGCCCCCCGAGTTCGGTTGGGACTCAGCGCGGCGCTGGATGCTCAGATCCTGGTTCAGCAGCGACAGGCCGTGACGGACGCGAACCTCGCGTGGGAAGCCTGCGCAGAAACCGTCGGCCGATTCCGCTGGTCGGGGAATCAGGTGACCTTTGAAGTGACGGAGGTGAAACCGCGCTGACCGTCCAGCGAGTGCAGACTTACATCTCCGGTTGCTCCCCCGGTAGAATCGGGCGCGGGTCGTTTGATTGAGTTTTCTCCCTTAGTAAGAGCTGCTGCCGATCCGATGTCCACACCGCACATTCGCGCCGGCAGCATCATCCGCGGCCCGACCTTGCCCGAAGCCGTCGAGGTCCTGGCTGTTATTCCGCTCGGCACATCTCAGAAGCTCATCGGCCGCGGTCTCAAGTCGAATCAAACGTACGACCCGGTCCTGAGCCCCGCCCAGATAGCGCAGCTCGTCATTTCAGCCGAGCGCGAACCCTTCGACGGCGACGCCCGCTTGTTCCGCCTGGGTGTCGAAGCCCATCGGCTCGGGCTGGCGTACGAGTACGACCCGTTTTTCTCGCTCTCGATCGCCCGCGTCGATCCGCTGCCCCACCAATTGGAAGCGGTCTACGGCTATTTTCTAAAGCTGCCGCGCATCCGGTTCCTGCTGGCCGACGACCCAGGTGCCGGTAAGACGATCATGGCGGGGCTGCTGCTCAAAGAGCTGAAGGCCCGCGGCCTCGTGAAGCGAGCGCTGATCGTCACGCCCGCCAACCTGACGTTCCAGTGGCAGCGAGAACTGTCGGACAAGTTCCGGGAGAAGTTCGACGTCATTCGTGGCGACGTCCTCCGGGCCAACTACGGACAGAATCCCTGGCAGGAACGGGACCAGGTCATCACGTCGGTCTCGTGGGTCTCCATTGTCGAAGACGCTCGCGAAAGCCTCCTGCGGTCGCGCTGGGACCTCATTATCGTCGATGAAGCCCACAAGATGAGTGCGCCGGGGGACGACCGGAAGACTTACGCCTACCGACTCGGTGAGTCCCTGTCGAAGATGACCGACCACTATTTGTTGATGACGGCGACGCCTCACAAGGGCGACCCCGATCACTTCCGCCGGTTCCTTGCGCTGCTCGATCCCGACGTTTACGGCAGCATCCAGAGCCTACAGCAGGCGCTGCGTGAGCACGAAGCCCCCTTCTATCTGCGGCGGACCAAGGAAGCGCTCGTCACATTTCCGCATCCGGAAACGGGCGAAGTCAAGAAACTCTTCACGAAGCGGCACGTCCAGACGGCTGCGTTCGACCTGGACGGCGAAGAGCTTGAATTTTACGACGAACTCACCCGGTACGTCGAAGACCAGTCGATGGCTGCCGCGGGGCAGGAAACCGCGCGGGCCCGAGCGGTGGGCTTCACGATGGCCATGCTGCAGCGCCGCATGGCTTCGTCGGTCTATGCGGTCCGCAAGAGCCTCGAACGAATGCGGGCCCGCCGCGAGAAAATCCTCGCCGATCCCGAGGCCTATCGCCAGGAGCAGATCGAACGCAAACTCCCGGAAGATTTCGACGATCTCACGGAAGAAGAGCAGACCCGGCTCGTCGAGCAACTCGAAGATGAAGTCCTCTCGATTGATCCCGCTGTGCTACGTGAAGAGATCGGACGGCTCACCACGCTAGTCGAGCATGCCAGACAACTCGAAGCGCGCAACGTGCAGACCAAGCTGCAGAAATTGCGGTCGATCCTCAAGGCCGAGGGGATCTTCGACAGTCCGAAGATGAAACTGCTCATCTTCACCGAGCATAAGGACACCCTCGACTATCTCGCCGCCGATGGTCGCGACGAACGCCCCCTCGGCAAGCTGCGCGAGTGGGGACTCACGCTCACCCAAATTCACGGCGGGATGAAGATTGGCGACCGCGACACTCCCGGCAGCCGCATCTATGCCGAACGCGAGTTTCGGGAAAGCGCCCAGGTGCTGGTCGCGACCGAGGCCGCCGGGGAGGGGATCAATCTGCAGTTCTGTTGGCTGATGGTCAATTTTGACATCCCCTGGAACCCGGTTCGACTGGAACAGCGCGTCGGCCGGATTCACCGCTATGGTCAGGACAAGGACTGCATCGTCTTCAATTTCGTCGCTCAGAATACGCGCGAAGGCCGCGTGCTGCAGACTCTCATCGAGCGGCTCAAAGAGATCCGCACCGATCTCGGCAGCGATCAAGTCTTTGATGTCGTCGGCGAAGTCTTCCCCTCGAATTTGCTCGAAAAGCTCTTTCGGGAGATGTACGCCCGCCAGACCAACGAGCATCAGATCCAGGACCGCATCGTCCGCGACGTCAGCCCCGAACGCTTTCGGGCCATCACCCAGTCGACGTTGGAAGGTCTCGCCAAGAAGGAATTGAACCTGTCGGCGATTGTGGGGAATTCGGCGGAGGCCAAGGAACGGCGATTGGTTCCGGAAGTCATCGAACAGTTCTTCGTAGCCGCAGCACCCGAGACCGGGTTGCAGCCCAAGCCCATTGATGCCAAGCCGCAGAGTTTATCGACGTGCTCCATCTACCGCGTCGGAAAGATTCCCCGGCATCTCGTACAAATCGGCGACCGCCAGGAAGAGCGCTACGGCCGGCTCGGACGCGAGTACGGCAAGGTCGTCTTTGACAAGGAATTCCTCAAGACCGACGCCACGCTCGAATGGGTCACGCCCGGCCATCCCCTGTTTGAGACCATCCGCACCGATGTGCTGATACGGACCGAGGACGCCTTGCGTCGGGGAGCCGTGTTTTACGACTTGCATCGTTCGAAACCGGCGCTGCTCGATGTGTTCGCTGCGAGCATCAAGGACGGCCGCAACCAGGCGCTGCACCGGCGGCTGTTCGTCGTCGAGACATCCGTAGCCGGGGAGTTGCAGATCCACGAGCCGACGATTCTGCACGACGTCAACCCGTCGCCGCCGGGGACTCCGGCACCGGCCGATGACATTCCCCCGCGGAGCGAGGTCGAACTCTTCCTGTATCAGCGGGCGCTGGAACCGTGGGGCCAGACGGAAGCGGCGGCGCGCGAGCACGAGGTGGCCCGCATCGCCCGGCACGTCGACACCAGCCTCAACGACCTGATTCACCGTCAGAACATGCAACTCGCCGACTACGAAAACCGCAAGATCGAAGGCCAGACCGTCCCCGGCCTCGACGGCATCATTGCCCAGGCCGAGCAGCACCTCGACGAACTCAATAACCGCCTCGAATCCCGTCGTCGGGAACTGGAACTCGAACGGCATTGTGCCGTGGCCGATATCACGCACCTCGGCCGGGCCTGGGTGGTGCCCCATCCCGAACGGACCAGCCCGCAACTGGCTGCGATGGTCCGCGATGA
>JANRLN010000170.1:0-12311 GCA_033762515.1 Planctomycetaceae bacterium | reverse complement strand
GAGCATCTTCAGCCGTTGCAAGTCCTGCTCGGGAAATGGAGCGGCAATGCTCGCAAGGCCGCCGCCCTGCATGAACTGCAATGGATCTGGGATTTCCAATCCAAGCCGACTCAGCCTGCGCTGGTAATGACGTCGGAAAAGAGCAGCTATATCCGCGAAGGTCGATTGACCTACGATCCCACCGCAAGCCAGTTTCTATTCGCTATGACCACACCCGAGGGTGTGACGCGCACGTTCAAAGGAACATTCTCGCAGCCAGTCGAAGATGTCGCCGGAGACGACAAGAAGTTGCAGCGGACCTTCAAGTTGGAAATGCAGGAGGAACCCGCTGCCGATGCCGGCGAGCAGTGGCAGGTGGCCCTGCACCAGTTGGAAAACAACCGTTACCTTGTGGAACTCGACCGCCGCCGCGGCAGCGGGCCGTTCCAGCGCGTGGATACGATTCACTCGCAGCGCGAAGGGACGTCGTTCGCGTTGAGCGACAGCGACTACGGCGAGAAGACCTGCATTATTTCGCAGGGCCTGGGGACGATCTCGGTCAGTTACAAGGGACAGAGCTTCTGGGTCTGCTGCAGCGGTTGCCAGGCGGCGTTCAACGACGATCCGGAGAAATGGATTGCCAAATGGGAATCCAAGAAGAAAGAAATGGCCCAATAGAGACTTCGGCCGTCGCGTTCACCGAACCGATTTCTTCCGCCAGAACCTCACCCATCCGCGATGCAGCTTGATCGAGTTGAGGCAGCCTCAAGATCCCGTCAGTCGCGTGTTTGCATGTCACGCGTGCGCAGCAGGAGTGGATCACCAATCACGAGACGCGAGGGTTGCATCTCGATCGATTGAGAATCCCGGGAGCGCACCGTCCCTTCATCGGCGCCGCAGGTGTCCGTCACTGTGATGAGATGCTTCGCCGGGGGGGATTGGTTGCATTCTTCGCAGCCGTCGACGCCGCTGGTCGGCAGACGCTGCACATCCCTTGCAGCCGGCAGATTCCGCCCATCGAAAACAGCCGAATCCGCCGGTGCAGAGCGCGCATTTGTAACGTAACGGGCGCTGCACAACTCCCGTGTTTCCGGCGGTTTAGGCGCGACCGGCACAAGCGGACCACTTAAGATTGCTACGGCAAGATCGGCAGGAATTGCGTGTACGACCCGCGATTTACGAACCGATCGTTGTTCCTGCACGACTGATCTGATCCCTGTCGCAGGCCTGTCCGCTGTGCCAGGCATCTTCGACCGGACTGATGTGCTGTGACCATCCCCACCTCGGAAGGTGTTGCAACGATGAAGACCCTGCGCTCTGTCATGTGCCTCACCGCCGGAGCGGCGGTGCTCCTGTTCGCCGGTTGCTCCGCCACCCGCGGGGGAAAGTGCAAGACCTGTGAATCGATGGAGGTCTACCCCACCCAACCCTACTACAGCACCGTTCAGCCCTACGATTCGGGAACGATGTCGACCCCGCAATACACGGCCCCGGCCCCGATTCCGTCCGCTGAGCCGATGCCGCTGCCGCCGGTCCCCGGCCAGCAGCCGGCTCCTCCCCCGCCTCCGGCCGACGCTGGAATCCACGCTCGTCCAATCCGCGAAGTCGGAGCAACCACTCGCGGTCTGTACAACACCATGAATTCCAACATCCGCGCGATGTTGACTCGATAGATGCTGACGTTCCTCAATTTGCGTTGAGGCGCTCAGCGAGACACACGGGACAGATGACCGGAACTGCTGAACATCGAATGAAGTGACGACTCCCCCCTGCCTCGTTGGCAGCGTCTGTTCCCGCGAGCCGGTCGGATGATTTCATCCGACCGGCTTGTGTCATTATCAGGGGCGCGTTTCCATGCACCAGCGAATACTCACTCGAACTCATTGAGGCCGGCGGAGGCCGTTCGCGGAGACTCCAGCAACAGAAACAAGACATTGTCGGTGAAGGCTGGATCCGACGTCATGCCGAGATGATCGGTGAAGAGGAACATGACGCTGCTCCAGGATATGGGCGATTGCAGCCGGGGTGAAAAGGGGCGGTCGGGAGTCATCCGTTCGTCCATTAATGCACTGGTCCGCAGCACGGTGCCGTCCCCGGGAGCGTTTTTCTGAGTGACGATTCGACCGTCGCGTTTCACCGAGAGTTGCGACAACGTCGGATTGGCGTCCCCCGCAATCAGGTGAATGCTGGTTCCACGCGGGGGCGCGGCGGTTTGATCCATGGCCGAATGAAACTCACTGGCCCGGCGCAGGCACTTCTGCAGATGATCGGTCGCGACTTGTCGACGCCGGTCGCTCTCCTTGACGTCCGGCAGCAGCCGCCGCAAGACTGCATCTTGATCGGGATTGAGCAGGCCCCAGCCGAATCGTTCCCAGGCGGCGACCGAGAAGACGTCCACGGGTTGATCCCCGCTCTCCTCGACGACGGGCTGATGCCGGGTTCGAGGCATTAGCTGATAAACCGCGGGCATTGTTCCCAGAATCGCTGCGTCGTACTTGGGCAATACGCGGGCGTATTCGACCCCGTTGACCAATTGCTCGATGGCTCCGGCGGAACCCGCGTTGGGTGTGCCGACCAGCACCAATCGCTCGACATGTTCCGACCCGGCCCAAGTCGGAGTGGGGACACTGCCGTCGGACGGGAGGTCGGCGTCGCCATACATCAAGTAATAACGGGCGACGAGGCCCCCCATCGAATGGGCCACGATGTCGAAGCGGGCGGGACGTCGAACTCCGGTGCGCTTCGCACGCTCGGCTTCGACATAGGCCTTTCGCTCCAGGATGAATTCATGGAGCAGACGAGCATTTTCCACGTTGTCGCGACGCCAGTCGTAACCGAACTGGAAGCACGTGTAGTGCTGGTCACCATAAACGATGTCGCGTAGCTGGAATTCCCTGTCGCGATATCCCCCGACGCCCAGTGCATTGAGAATATCGACGTAGGCGCCGATTTGAATCGGGAGGCCGAGAATGTTGATGTCGAGCGACGTCAGCGCGCCGGCCTGACGCACTTCATCGCGAAGGTCAGACAAGGCCGAGCCGGGTTGCATCGGAAGGGCGATCGCGCGTGCGCCTTCGGGCGTTTCCGGATTGATGCCGTTGGGGCCGAATTCGCCCCAGACGACGCGACCGCTGGCGGCGTCCACCAGCTTCGACCCGAGGATTCCGGGAATGACGATGATGGGATTGCGTTCCTGGTCCTCCGCTTGAGCGGTGCGGTTATAGATTCCGCCGAGATCGGGCCCGTGAGTCCCCCGAACTTCATGGGAGACCGTCCGGACCGAGTCGGCCGCCTTGCGGACCGAGTCGGCGGCCTTGGTGATGGCCTTTGCGGCTTCGGGAGAGGCGGCAAAGGGTTCGCCATTCGGTCCGCCAGAGATGAAACTGAGTCGGCAACCTCCCAGCGCAGCGAGTCCGCTGAGAATCAATCCGGCGCACCATCGACGTGCGGCCGAGAAGCGCTGAACCGTCATCGCGACATCCTTTTCGCGATCGTGATCTTCGAAACCCCGGGGCCCGGATTCTAGATGTCCCAACGTTTGCTGTGAACAGCAGTTGCAGTGACGTGCGAGTGAAACCAGGCAGGACCCTGGTCGAGAATGACATCGACGACGTCCGGCCGAGCCAGAGTCGAACGAATCGTCAGCCGCCCGTTCCAGCGCCGCCCGCGCACGAGGGCCGTCGTCTGAATGCCGCGGCATGACAGCCAGACCAAATCACCGGCGTCCCATTGCGTGACAGATCCCCGGCCTCCGCTCACGGGACCTTCGTAGTCGAGATACGCACGCCGATGGTCGGCGATCGCTTCCGCAGCGATCATCCCCGGAGCATCAGGCGCAGACAGCAACCGCCAAGTCCGGCAGAAACTGCCGGCTTCGAGCAGCAAATCCCAATGCGGAAAGGGATGATCATGGGTCAGAATTGCGAACCGCATGGATAGACACTACTGCCGCCGCGTCGGGAACCGGGATCAGGCCCGAATCGTTGACGTCCGCTCAGACGCAAAGTTCCCGCGCCCCACATCGCCGGGCTTGCGAGAACTCGGAATTCCCTCATGCCTATTTCAGCTCACCGGCGTCGTAGCGACGCCAGAATTCTGCTGCAGACCATGGCCGTGGTTCGCGGAATTCGACATCCAGCTCCGTGAGTGTCGCCATGTTGCGGACAACTTCCATTCCCGAGGAGATCTTCGCCGGTGTTAAGATCAGGCGCGTCAATCGGAGACCTTCCAAGGGCGAGAGGTCGCTCACTTCGCATTCGCCCAGGTGGAGCCGTTGCAACGTGGGCCACTGTCGGACGATGGCGATGTCACTCACAGGGGTTTTATGCAACGTGAGGCTGATCATCGGGGACTCTGCGAGCGGGGACAAGTCGTTCACCAGGGTTTCATTCAGCCAGACGCTTTCCAGCGGCATTCCCTTCAGCGGCGTCAAATCGCGCACTTTGGTTCCCAGCAGACTCAATTGCACCAGCGGCGCGCCTGCGAGGGGTCCCAGATCCGCGACAGGAGACTGGTTGAGCCACAGGTTGACCAGCGGCATCCCCGCCAGGGGCTGCAAATCCGAGACGTGAGTCCGCTCCAGGACGAGTTCCTTCAACGGCATCCCGCGCAGCGGATTTAAGTCCTCCACAGGATTATCGGCCAGACCCAAGACCTCGAGGGGCAGTCCAGCAAGAGGCGAGAGATCGCTGATCCCCGCTCCCTGAAGTTCCGCGATGACCACGCGGCCATCACGTGGCTGCAGCAGCACCGCATCCGACTTCAGTCCCGGATTCTTCGCCGCCAGGGCCTGCTGCACGTTGCGGATGGCGTCTCCCGCGGGATCCTGCAGAGCCGGCGCCTTCAGAACAGAAGTCTCTGTCGCTGGTTTTGGGGGCGGCGCGTGGTCACATCCGCAAAAACAGAGGAGCGACCACGCGACTTGCGCGAATCGCGAGTTGTTAATCGGTCTCGGAACCATCATTCACCATCACTCAGGGTGTCGATCGATCGCGGATGTGCACCCGTTTCCAGATTGCGTGTTCATTCGACCAATCATTGGATGCATTCAGGACTTCCAGGAGCACCGTCTGCCCCTGGAACTTCGAGAGGTCCACTTGCACGCTGGCGAAACCACGCTGGGGTCCGGTGAGCGCATCATTGATGATCTGTTCGTAAATCGTCTCTCCGTCGACGCGGACCAGCAGTTTGAAATCGCTGGCGGGCTGGTTCGAGACGAGGATGTCGAGTTCCTGGGGACGATCCGCGGGGAATTGGCGGGTCGTTCGCAGAAGGAAGGGCTTGTCGCGATCATTGGGATGCGTCTGCCAGCCCCCGGCTTGCCCTTGATGTTCCCGCTTCTGATAGATCCCATGCTGCGCCATCGGAGTCGCGAACTGCGGCGCAAATTCGGCGATCGCCGGCCCCCAGTCTTCCCGACGAACGGCAATCCGAGCATATGTTGCATCCTGATTCTGTTTCGCCGGAGGTCCATAGCGGCGTTTCAGGACTTCCAGATCCTCCGGCGTTCGCGCCAAGGCGATGGCATCGAACCATCCGCTGCCCGAACCCACGCACTCGAAGCCGAATCCGGTGAGCGTGATGGCTCCGAAGTCCCCCACGACATCGCGCGTCTCGAAGCGCCAATCCTTCGGCGTCTTCTTGTCGAGCCTCAAGGGAGCGCCCTCGGCTTGTTTGTACGTGCCGATGTCGTACGCGAATCCATATTTGAGCCCTCGATCCTCCAGGCGTCGTTGCCGACTGATGCCGGGACGCGCGCCGCGACCTGCCAGAGGTCCCAGTCCGAAGCCGCTGGCGATCTCGGGACCGATTCGCCCTTCGTGCGACAGCCACAAGGCAAGCCCCGGCGTCTCCGTCCCTTTCCAGGCAAACGTCAGAAAGCGGTATTGCCCCAACCGCGGCAGGTCGACGATGGACGACGTCAGCGCATCCACCTGGGGGATGTCGACTCGTCCCGGTTCCACGCGCAGCGATTGCCGTCCCGCAAAAGGAGCGGCGCCGTCGGGGTGCAGCTGATGTCCCGCAGGGTCGGCTTGAAACTCGGTCGTCGTCTCGTCGTACAGCGTCTTGATGCCGGGAAGGTCGGGCGTGGCGATCACGCCGCGCCAATCCCACCAGGAGTCAGGTGCGGGAGGATAGACCGTGACCTCCAGTTGCACCGTGCGCGCCGGACCGGGCGGCAGGGGAACGCTGAGCGGCATGGGATCGATCGGTCCCTGCCTCAGCGGGAGTTCGAATTCCCCGGCGCTGCGGCCGTCGACCTTGAGTTGCAGGAGCGTCGGCGATGACGACTTTTCGAACCGGCTGGCGATCAACGACACCCAGCGATCCGCCGACGCGACCTTGAGAGATCGAGTCAGCAGAACATACGGACGAGTGGACGACCATAACTGACGAAACTGAGGGGCTCGACTTTCCGTGTCGTCAAGCCAATTCCGAGTCTCAATGAACGATTCGTCCGGATGGATGAATTTCCATCCCTGCAAACCCGCGACTCGGTCGGCCGCCCCCCCTCCGATCCGCGCCAGGAGTTGATCCCGGTCCAGGCGGACCTGGGGCTCGACCCAGTCGACGACGTCCCGAATGTCGAAAGGGTCGGTTCCCCGCGGTGGATCCCTGGCGAGCATGTCGGATCGGAATGTGACCGTTGGCGGGATATCGGGACTGGTGGACGCCGCGGGAAGCCAGTCGGAGTCCAGCAGACGCGTTGAGCCGATCAGCGGATCCGTCGCGAATTGTTCACGTCCATCACCGGCGACGATGGACAGCCTGACGCAGCCGCCATCCCCAGCGGCGTAATCCAGTCCGCAACGCGTGCGGACCTCGCGAGCGAACGGCGGCAGTGCGAACGTCAAGTCGGTGCTGCCATGCACTCCGAATCCGCGTTGATAGAGTTCATTGGCGACGACCAGCCGGCCGCCGAGCGAACTCCGATCTCGATGCCATTGCCAACTTCCCCCGAAGACCGACTGCCGTTCCACACGTATCGGATCGCACCAGGACAGCGGGGGTTCGGCGGGGTCGAACCAACACCAGCCGATCACCGCGGGAAAACGAACCCAAAGTGCTTCCAGCGCCCAGGCCGGCTGCACGATCTGCAGCCACGATGCGGGCAGCTTCTTGTCGCCCCAATGGCGGGGCTGCAAACGCTCCATCGACGTCGTCAGGCGGCTTCCGTCCAGCAACTCCAATTGCACCAGTTTCGCTGACAGTCTCGGCGATAAGGCGGCGACTTGCTCCGCGTAGACGCTCCATTCCTCCTGGCGCGGCAAATGAATTTCCGCCAGGTCGGAGTAGGAAAACGTCCGCAGACCAGAGTCCGTCAACAGGGTGACGCCGGTGACGGTCCAGCGCAGACTTCGAAAGACGACTTGACCGCCGCCGCTCAACCATGCCGTCGACGGGGAATAGCGTCTGCCCGGCAGGCCATTCCAGGCGATTCGGCGAATCCATTTCGAGGCGATGCGGAGCGGTTGATCGCTGGCGTAGTCGGGGGGTTGATAGTCGGCCGATGGTCGCACTAACAGATGCGGGGGCAGCGTTTCGAATGGGGATTCGTTTCCGTTACCCGCTCCAACGACTTCCCCTGCCAGTCGATCACCCCCGAAGAACTCAACATAAGTCGTCGATTGAACAGCGGATTCGACCTGAGTGTCGAGAAGCTGGAGAACCGGATTGCCGGCGTCGAGGAGCGCCCGTCCCGCAAGATGCGGGTTGGATTTCGGGTCGTTCCATTCGGAGATTTCCGCGGCGCGAACCACCTCTCCATTTGCGAGCCGACCGATCCAGCGATCGGCCGCTGACGCCGCCGAAACGATGCACAAGGCCGCCATGAGGTGTGCACAGCAACGAATCGACCAAGAAGCCACCCGTTGAAGCAGTGCGCACTCGAACCGTTGCTGAATGCCGCGGGGGCTATCGATCGATTTTTCCCGCCTGGCGGAGTTCAGTCCCAGTGGCACGGGTGAGGGCATCGCCGAGTTCCTTGCGAGCGGTTTCCGCCAACTGCTGCAGTCGTGCGACAATCGACGGATTCGCGGCGGCCAGATTGGTCAGCTCGCCGAGATCATTCTCCAGGTCGTACAGCGACAATTCGGTGCGATCATTCCGGTACGGCCCTGGTTGTCCGTCGCGGCCCCCCTTCACGAGGGTACGATATTCATGCGGAAAATGCAGCTTCCAGCGACCACTGCGAATCGCCTGCAATTCCGCACCCCAGTAGAACCACAAGGCGTCATGGGGGGATGTGGCATTCGGTTCTCCCGATAACAGCGGCCAGATGTCGCGGCCATCGATTTTCTTGGCGGGCAGCGGCGCTTCGGCGAGACGAGACACCGTCGGCAGCACGTCGATCGTCGCCGCAGGTTCTCGTGAGACGTGTCCGGCAGGAATTCTCCCCGGCCAGCGGGCGATGAAGGGGACGCGCACCCCACCATCCCACGTCGTCCCTTTACCCTCGCGGAGCGGCTTTGCCGATCCCGCATGGTCGCCGTAGGACAGCCACGGCCCGTTGTCCGAGGTGAAGATGACGAGCGTCTGGTCGCGCAGCTGCCAGCGATCCAAAGCCGCAAGTACCTGCCCCATCGACCAGTCGACTTCGGCGATCACATCGCCGAACAGACCGCGGGCCGATTGTCCCGTGAACTTCTTGGATGCGAACAGGGGCACATGCGGCATCGAATGGGGGATGTACACGAAGAACGGATGCTCCCGGTGCTTTTCAATGAATTGGACGGCCCGGTCGGTATACCACGTCGTCAACTGCGATTGATCGGGATTGAATTCCAGAATCCGGTCGCCTTCGATGAGTGGCAGCGGTGGAAACATTGCAGTTGGGTGTTTGGGCCACATATCGTTTGAGTACGGGAGGCCGAAATATTCGTCGAAACCGTGTCTCAGCGGGAGAAATTGCGGATGATGTCCCAAATGCCACTTCCCGAATATCGCCGTGGCGTATCCGCGTTGACGCAGAACTTCGGCCATCGTCGACTCGTCATCGTGAATCCCGTGCAGCGACGACGGGCCGAGCGCGCCTTGAATTCCGACGCGATTGGAGTAACAGCCCGTCAGGAGCGCCGCCCTTGAGGCGGAGCAAACGGCCTGCGCCACATAGAAATCGGTCAATCGACAACCCTCCCGGGCCAGTCGATCGAGATGGGGAGTGGAGAGCTCTGTGCCGCCATAACACCCCACATCGGCGTAGCCCAGGTCATCCGCGAACATCAACACAATGTTGGGCGGCCGCTCGGCTGCAGAGGCGTTTATGGCCGCGGCGGCGAATCCGCCGCCGAGCGCGGCGCAAATCACCAGAAGCGCAAGTCGAGGTTCCGAATCCCGGTGTGTGATAGTGTTGGCTGACATGCAAAGCGCGCCTGCGAGAAGTGAGTTGCGTGGATCGCGTATCAAACTCCATCAGCCTCTCCGCCGTCAATTTCGCAGGGTGCGATCGTTCTGCGATTCTGCAGATGCCCGAACAGATCAGGTGTCGTGGTGGTGGGATGCTTCCGAGCTGCGCGCGGATTGCAAGTTATCGATCATTATGAGCAATGTTTGTACACAAGTCGATTGCGGCGTAAGTAGCCAGCGAAGAGGGGTTGAGAAGTGGTCAGACGGAACTCGTTGAGGTCCTCTTCAGGATGGTGAGGAAATTTTCTGGAGAAAGAGGAAAAACTTGTCACTTCATGTTTGTAATTCGCAAAAAACTTCGATACTGTTCCCCCTTCATTGGTTCCGCCACCTAAGACTCCCGGAGAATGAAGCACATGGCCAAGGCCGCCGCCGTCACGAAGACGAAGATTCAAGTTGTCAGCGAGATCCTCGAGAAGGGAATCACCAAGGCCTCGGAAATCGTTCAAGCCGCCAAAGAAATGGGCGTCGACATCAGCGAAGCCACTGCGGCGAACTACAAGCATCAGTTGGGCAAGACCAACCCCCGCCGCAAGACCCGCGGTCGTCCTCCCGGCGCCAAAGTGGCCCGTGTGGTGCGTTCCAACGAAGGCCGCGTCTCGACCGATCTGGAACTTGAAAACCTGGCCCTGCGCCTGATCATCAAGTGCGGCAGCGCCGAGAAGGCTCATTCGATCATCGAAAAGCTGGCCTGATCGCTGCGGTTGTAAGAAGCTCGACCGCGTGAATTCCGTCAATTGAAACCCGGCGACCGTGAAGGCGCCGGGTTTCTGCTTTTCTGGACATAACGCGGCGCCGTCAGTGGTGGAATTGCAATGTCGGAGCGCCGATCCTTCCCCCGCATTGGATGTCTCGCGTCGACTTTGACCTGGCAGGCCCCTCTCCGGCCGCTGGGATTTTTCGGCAGTCTTCCCTTGGGTCGTCGTTGCAGAACATCCAACCTTGCGGCGATGGGTGTCGACGGCGCAATATTGTCGAGTCCGCCGGATCCCGTCGTCATGCCGGTGGACGCATCTCCTGATGGAAGTCTGTCATGCAGCGCTCGACTCTGGACTCCTGGGAATTTCTTCCGTTGGCCCGCTGGCGATCGATGTTCCTGATCGGCTGTTCGTTGCTGGGAGGGATGGGGACTGCTCCAGGACTCCCTCAAGACGCTCGAGGAGCGGAGAGTCCGGCGGAATTCGCGGAAAGGATCACGCAGACGACCGGAGTCGCACGGGGCTTCATTGTTCACGTGGGGTGCGGATCTGGGGAATTGACGGGAGCCCTCGCCTTCAATTCGGGCTGCCAGGTCCATGGACTCGATCGCGATCCCGCCAATGTCGCGGCAGCTCGGGCGTCCCTGCGGGCCGCCGATCGCTACGGCCCCGTGAGCATCGATCAGCTGCGGAGCGACGGACTCCCGTATATCGACGATTTCGTGAACCTTGTGGTCGCCAGCGACTTGCAGGGGGTTTCCGTTGATGAGATTCGCAGGGTGTTGTGTCCCGACGGCGTCGCCTACATTCGCGAGGGAGAGACCTGGACGCTGATTCGCAAGCCGCGACCTCAGGACATCGACGATTGGACGCACTACTTCCATGATGCGTCGGGGAACCCCGTCGCCCATGATCAAGTCGTCGCTCCCCCGGAACGACTGCAATGGGTTGGGAGTCCGCGCTGGTCCCGCCATCACGACCGCATGGCCAGCATGAGCGCCCTGGTCTCCGCCAACGGGCATTTGTATTACATCATGGATGAAGGCTCGCGGGTCTCCATTCAGCTCCCCTCGCGTTGGCAACTCATCGCTCGCGACGCATTCAACGGCACGATCCTCTGGAAACGGCCGATCGCCCAATGGCACGATCAGATGTGGCCCCTCAAGAGCGGCCCGACGCAGCTGGCGCGCCGCCTGGTGGCCGCCGGAACCGACGTTTACGTGACTCTCGGCATCAAGGAACCTGTGGCGCGGTTGAATGGAACAACCGGCGAGACCGTTCGGACCTATGCCGGAACCGAGGCGACGGAGGAGATTCTTCACCACGACGGTTTGCTGGTGCTCCTTGTAAACCCAGCCGGATCGGAACTCGACGAGTTTGCGCCAAAGCTCAACACGGGTGATCAAGGCCGCGTTGCCAATGAGTTCGTCTGGAATGAAGTCCCGCGGCACGTGAAGGGGATTGACGCCCAGTCGGGTCGAACTCTGTGGATCCACACGGGTAAGGTCGCGCCGCTCACCCTGTGCGCCAATGGCGAACACGTTGTCTTTCACGATGGCGAGCGGATTGTTTCGCTGGATCGACAGACCGGGCTCGAACGCTGGGGAACCGACCCGGCTCCACGGCGGAAGTTGATCCCATTCCACTTCGGACCACGCCTGGTGCTGTATCAAGATCAGGTCCTGTACGCTGGGGGAGAGGGCCGGATGCGCTCCTATTCAGCGGCAGACGGCAAATTGATGTGGGAATCGGAACACGCCCCGTCGGGGTATCAATCACCGCAAGATTTGATCGTCACCGGTGGGCTGGTGTGGGTGGCTCCAACGACCAGCGGACGGGACACGGGAATCTTCAAGGGCCGAGATCTGTTGAGCGGCGAGGTCAAGGTCGAGTTCCCGCCGGATATCGAGACCTACTGGTTTCACCACCGTTGCTATATCGCCAAGGCAACGGACCGCTTCCTGATCCAGGGCGATTGCGCGATACTGGGGCATCTGGTAAAGACAGGCATTCCGACTCGTTTGTGAGGGCTTCCTGAGGGAATGGAGGCTCCGAGTCGGGCGTGAGCCAAGGAAGCCTCGATGCCGAGTCCCGTTTCCACCAGCATCCTCGATCACTTCAGCGAACTCACCGATCCGCGTCGCCGCGAGGGGACGTATCCGTTGATCAATTTCGTCGCGATCGCCATCTGCGCGGTGATTTGTCATGCCGACGACTTCGTGGCCATCG
>JANRLN010000169.1:0-5586 GCA_033762515.1 Planctomycetaceae bacterium | reverse complement strand
GCAGTGTTGGCCGTCCGGCGAAATCGCAATCAGCCCCTGATTCCCCGACGCGGTGTAAAAATTCCCATGGGCGTCGCGCTGCAGACCGCAGATGAAGTCATGTCCCGCAGCCGAGGTCTGAAACGCATTGCTGAAGCATTCGTAGAAATCGGCCTCGCCATCGCCGTTTCTGTCGTGCAGGCGTGTGATCTGGTCGCGACATTGCACATAGATGGCGCCATCCGCAATTACCAGTCCCAGCGCGTGATGCAAGCCCGATGCGAACCGACGCCACGTGACCCGCCTGAGTTCGGCGTCGAGGCCGGTCGCGTGCCAGACATCCCCTTGCATCGTGCACACCAGGGCCGAACCGTCAGGCAGGAAGTCGTGATCGCCACAGAAAATCAGGGCCTTCCAGGGATTCTCGAACGGCAGCGGGATCGTGTCCACAGCATAGGGCGACCCGTCTCCCAACTGCCCAACGACGTCGATCGTCTCCGTCGACTGCGGCCGGCCCCCGTTGAGGACATCCTTCAGCGGATGCTCAGCCGCCGGGAAAACCACGCGCTCGAACTCCCCCTCGCGCACCCACGGCGCGTCCAGGTAGTCGACATCGCCAATCCGGTACGCAAACACCACCCGCGGGCCGTCCCGATAGAAGCCCTGATACTGGAACGGTCCCTCGGGTTTGGTCCCCGGGGGTCGCGGCAGGGCCTTCCCCACCATTTGCAGGCCGTTCATGAAGCCGTGCCGCACCGAAGAAAAACTGACAAAGCCATCGGTCCAGACGGCGTCATAGGTCAGAGTCTCGGGATTGAAGCAGGCGGAGAGCTCCCCCTGCTCTCCGAGCCGCACGCAGACCCCGCGGGGAACGGTCACGCCGTTGCCGCGAAAAATGCCCGCCTGCACGCTGCCGAGGACCGTCTGGTTCCAGCGATCGTCGGCCCAATAGGCTTCGTTCTGGTTCCCCCAGTGACCGAGCGTCCCCCCATCCAGGCCGGGGAACTCCATGAGCAACGGTGGAACGTGGTGTTCCTTGCGGAAGTGATCCGCCTGCTTGGCGTAGAAGTCGTAGATGCGGTCCCGATTGACCGACGCCTGCCAGCTCGGCCAGTCTTCCGGATGGAGCGGATCGCGGACGAAGTCGAACTTCGCCGGGGCGTGCACCTGCGACTGGGCGATCGCGTTGTGAATCGAATCCGTCGACAGGGAGTTGTCGCGGCCGAGCTGACTAAGGAACCGCAGAATATCCCGCCGCTGCGCTTCGGTCATCGCCGCTGTCAGCCCATCAGGCATCAAGGTGCCCGACTCGGCGACGTCCTCAATGTTCTCTTTGGGGATCACGTGTTCAACACCGAGCGCAGGATCTCGCAACACGATCCCGTCGTCGTCGTGCCGCACCTTGTAGCCCCGCACCACGCGGCCGTCGTTGTCGACCACCGTCCAGGCGACGAACTCGGGCTTCACTTCCCGCTTGGGCCACAACAGCGACTCCGCGATCTGCGCCGGCGTCCGCTGCTTGCCGATCTGCGTCAACTCCGGGCCGACGGCGCCCCCCTGGTCGCCGATCTTATGGCACGACAGACATGCAAACCTGGCGTTGGCAAACGCGAGCACCCCGCGCGCGGCGTCCCCCTGTGACTCCGCCGCGGCGACCAGTTCCTCCACGATCTTCGGATCATAAAGGGGTGAGGCCGGCACTTCGGCGGCATGTGACACCTTCGGGTCCGGGAAGGTCCACAGGTCAATCGTCGCCTCGTCGCGTGCGATCGTGTCCGCGGGTTTGGGAGGAATCTCGCGCAGACCCTTCGAAATCCGCACCCACTCGATGTGCCCACGGCTGCCGATGCCCCCTTCGACAAGGGTTCCAATCCCAAGGCCGCCGGGCGACTCAGGTCGCTTGCTGCGCATGACTGTCTGTTCAACGACTTTCACCCCATCGATGAACAGCGTCACCTCCTGCGGGCCATATTGCATGGCGACATGATGCGGCTGGCCGTCGCAGATCCCCTTGTCGCTGTGGACATGGTCGGGCTGGCACCCCGGCAGATAGGCAGACAGCTTGCCGGAACCGGGATGAGTAAACAGCTCCCAGTGAGCGGCAGAGGCCTTGGTGTCGCTCGCCACAAGGATGTTGTAGCCCTGCGCATCGAGGAGAGTGACGCGGGCCTCCACCGTGATCGGGGGCCGTCGGTATTCGGCTTTTCCCGGCAGCACGCGACCACCCGTCACGCCAGCGGGAACCGCCGGAGCCGGAGTCTTCCACGTTCGCCACTGCGGCGCCTTCCGCGGCTGCCCGTCGACCCGGCTGATGAGCCACTGCAGACCATCGAGATTGTCGAGCAGCCGCAACTCGGCGTCGTGATCGGTGTGATTCAGAATGCCGATGGGGCCGGTGTATCCGCTCGCCCGAAGCGTCTTCAGCCAGAAGTCGTCTTGCTCTCCCAGGCCGATGGGGACGATCTTCTGCCCGATGCGGTCCCCCTGCGGCACCATCCCGTTGAGATTGAACGCCAGCAGATGGGGCTGCATCCTTTTGAGGAGTTCCGGCAGCCGCTCGATCTGATCGTGCCCATGATGCAGGTTGTAAACGATCCCGACGTTCGGCAGATTGAGTTCCTGGATGATCGCCAGTTGGTTGTCGGGTTCGCCAAACCAGCCGCCGTGGTTGTAAAGTCCCACGGTGCAGCCAATCCTGCCGGCCGCTTCCGCGATTGGGCGAATCCGGGCCGCTTCCGCCGTCACCCGCGCCGACTGCTCGACGGCGTCTTTGGTCGGCCCGCCGCCCCCGGTGATCCACAACTGCGGATGAAGCTGATGCTTCTCCAGCACCGCGAGAATCAGCTTTGCTTCGTCATTCAGCGCGCCGGGAAACCACCACGCCGTCAACTCGATGCCATGCCTCTGCAGGGCGGCGATTTCAGCCTCAAAGGTGGGGACATGTTCGGCGCGGTAGTCGTATGCGAGACGCTTGACCCCCATCTTCTCCAGCATCGCCGCCCGCTCATCGGGGCCCCGTTTTTTGCTGTCGAACGGGACGATGCACCACGCGACCAGATTCTCCCGCCGAAACAGGTCCGCCGCAGGCTCCGCTCCCCGCACCGGGACCACAAGGGTAGCCCCCAGACCCGCCAACCCGACCGCCCAGACGACCAGGCCGCAGCCAACCAGACGTGACGCCATAACAATCCCCGAGCGCAAGGGCACAATTCGCCGCCCGGTCCACGCCGCCGGGCAGTGAACGGATAGCAGAACAGCGCGTGGCGAGAGACTCAAGGGATGGGGTTGGACAGTAGGGAGCGATTGAAGGTCCGTTCGTAACGACGCAGACTCGGAAAACTCGTCGCCAATCAATACGGTCCGCCAGAAGGCCAAACTTCAAGTAAGGGGGCACGGATCGAGTAGCGGTCGCTACGACAGGCGCAGTCTCACCTACCCGCGAAGACTGCTGTTGAAATTGCTCGGATCGAGGTCTCGGCGTCAACAATCTGCGGGCACCGACGTATCGACTCGCAATTCTTTCAAGCGTTCGAGCAGTTTGTCGCTGTGTTCGTGAAACTCCCCAGACATGCGGATCGTCATGACGCCGCCGAGATCCGACGGGAGGTGCGCTTGATACGTTGGATCCGCTTTCCAGCCCTGCAGCAAAACGAGCCTTTGAAGGCCACGTGGCAACCCGAGCACCATACCTGCCTCTAGCAAGACGTTTGCGCGCGGCTGATACCGCTTGCCGTCGCTGGACTCGACGCAGTCATCCGGAGTGCAAAGCGCGACGAAGGCGGAACAGTCCTGCATTTTCCGCAGCAGACCATCGAGGAGTTCTCCCTGCAGGTTGCCCTCGGACACACTGATCACATCAAGATGCTGCCGTCGAAGGAAGTCCTCGATTTGCCCTCGCAACCCTCCCCAGCCACGGCTGTGCCCATACGCCAGGAACACCCGGCGGCGATCGACGAACACTCCTTTCCTTCGCAGGTCGTCAACAATCTCGCTGGCCATCCAGGCGGGATCAGTCGATTTCGACTTGATGACCACTTCCGCAGGAATACCCTGCTTGCCGGGCTCGACGAGATTGAAATGCTGAGTGATCACGTAGACCGGCAGCGCCTTGGACAGCGCCCGCGCGATGTCGGTACCGGTTTTGGGATCATCTCTACCCTTGACCGGCGAATCCTTCTTGAACAGGTCAGTGACCACGAAATCCCAAGACCCTCCGTGGTACTTGGCGAAGAATTCCTCAAACGAGTCTGTGTAGGTAAGATCCACGCCAAATACGGAAAAGTGTTTAGCGAGATACTGCATGTACTCTTTCGGCTCATCGTCCCAAGCAAGTCCTCGCATCGCATGACCCCCTTGAACTTTGGCCTGCAATCTTAGTCATCGCGAGCAACGAGTCGCAGAACTACCGTGCAGCCCGATCGCCCGCCACCAGCACCAGCCGTAATTGTAAGCGACCCACCGAAGCGCCGGATATCAAAAATGTGCTGGGAAAGCGTTAACGATCCTCGATACTTCTCAAACAATTCGGCATCAAAGCTTCGGCCAATCGACCGAAACTCGAATTCGACGAAGTGGATCCTATCCTCATTCTCGCTGACTTCGTCAAATTCTCGGAACTGCCACTCGACCCGTGCGGCAACCGAGGCATCCGGTGTAACGAGGTCGCTAAATGTGTGCCTCACATTCGTGCACAGGTTCCTTAGAACTTCCCGAAGGAGTTGGTGATCGACCAGCACCCGCCATTCCCTCACTTCGCCTTGCAGACTCGGCAAGCACCGTTCAAACGCGTGCTGCCATGGGTGATTACGCTCGGCGAATGACTTGGCCGCTTGCGTCATCGCTTGAACCAAAGTTTCTCGAAGTGGAACGACAAAGTGTCGCAATGCCCGCTGCAAAGGGAGGCTCTCATCCCAAAGATCCAGCAGCACTCGGAGCCTGAGCCGACGGAACACCTCCACATCTTCGGTTGACGCCATGTTGCCAATCCGGATCGCCTGCAATCGGTCGCCCAATTCCAAAACGTCCCGGAAGAAACCAGGTTCGGAACTTGGTGCCAAGAATCGGCGAGCTTCTTCGGCCGGAAACGGAGTCACATCAAAGAGCCCCTGTGCCGCTCGCGCCAGTTGCTCCAGCAATCCGCAGGTGAAAACGGCCTCCTCGAGCGACTCCTGCAATTCCGAAGACTTTACAAAAACGCGACGCGCCGGACTGCCACCGGGTGATTCTCGGAGCGAACTATGCACGGCGTCTTCCAGAGCCCGCATTGCCGACGACAATATTGTATCGATTGGGCTGTGGCGTTGCTTTACCTTCCAGAGATGGCTCTGTAGGAAGCGAATTTGTTCGAAAGTCGTGGTGAGATGATGAATGCCCAGGTCGGCGAGCAGCAAATCCAAATTGTCCTTAATCCGGCGAATTCGCGATTTCAGTGCATCTTCGGACATCCCCGGAATCGAAAAGTCTTGCTTTTGAACTTCGGACTGCAACCTCCGGATTTGGCGGACAAAACTCGCCCTCGTGGGACTCGCGGCATTTCGGTCGATCGATGTTCCCCGCGACAGATGCATCAGCATTGAAATCGTCCATACGACGCGCTGGTCGCCGAAA
>JANRLN010000168.1:0-2442 GCA_033762515.1 Planctomycetaceae bacterium | reverse complement strand
GTTTCCGCATCGGCCCGGATCGCTGCCGTACGGGCGTCCCGCTGTTGCTGGATCGCCTGCTGCTGAGCCTGCCGGTCCGCCGCGATCTTCTGATTCGCGGATTCGTTCTTCGCGTTGCGGTTCCCGATCTTCTCGTCGGTCTTTTCGGCGATCAGCCGCTGTTGCTCCTTGGCCACCTCATCACTGACCACGCCCACGAGCTTTTTGACCCAGACGAACGACGATTCGAGCCACCCTGTGAACCGGTTCCAGATGTCCTGGATCGTGGAGACCAGATCGTTCCAGAACTCCGCGAGTCCCGACGTCCAGGACACCCAGCCGGATGCGATGTCGGCTGACGCCTGGTTGAACGTGTCTTCGATGGTCGCCCATGCTTCGACCCAATCGATGCCCAACACGGCCATCCACTGCTGCCACTGCACTTCCATGTTCGCCACGACGATCTCAAATGCGAGACCGATGTCACCGGACGAAAATGCGTCGAACAACCCCTGCCACGTCTTGAGACCGTTGTCGAGAAGCACACCCATCGCGGAGCCTGCCTGCCCGAGAGACTCGCTGATCGCCTGCCCCCACGGCCCGAGGGACTGCAATCCCGAGTCGAGCATGTCACCCAGAGCGGCCAGCCCGCCGGTCAACGTCTCGATCGGTGGATAGGCCCGCAGCACGCCAGACACCGCGTCGCCGATGCTCGAAGCGACACCTGCAAGCGTCTGGACAACCGGCAGCGCCACCGTCGCCAGATCGGTCAGCACGGGAGCAAACGCCGCGGCGACCGTCGCACCGGCGTTGTACGCCCCGATGCCGAGGGTCTCGAACGTGTCCCCCAACTGGTCGAGAGCGTCAACATCCCGGCCCGACAGGCGACCGAGGCCGACCGCTTCCTTCCGGAACGCCTGAATCCCTTCTGCCCCGTCCTTCATGAGCGGAAGCAGGTCCGCCCCGGACTTCCCGAACACGTCCATCGCCGCGGCCGTTCTGGCAGCCGGATCGTCGATCTCCGAGATCGCCTGGGCGATCCGCTCGAACTGTTGATCGGGCGACAGTTGCGACAGTTCCTCGACCGAGAGCCCCAGCGTCGTGAATGCCGCCCGGGCGGTCTTACTGCCGGCGGCCGCGTCCACCAGCTTGTTCCCCATCTTGGCGAGACTGCCTTCGAGGGTGTCGAGGCTGGTTCCGCTCTTCGTCGCCGCGTAGTCGAGTTCCCCGAGGGTCTCGGTCGACAGCCCCGTGCGGTCGCTCATGTCCGTGAGTCGACCGCCGAGCTCGCCGTAGGAGTTGACCAGGTTCGACACGGCATCAATCGCCGCCCCGACGGCTCCGACGACCGCGCCGCCCACGACACCAGCCACGCCGCCAATCGCGGCCGAAGCGGTCATGAACCCGCGCGGCAGCGAGGCGAGTGTCTTCTGCAGCGGAGTCTGGTCGCCGTAGATCTCGACGTACGCGCGACCCGCCTTGATCGCACCGGAGTTACTCACGCTTGGCTCGCTGCTCGAGGAACTCGCTGGGGGACAGTTCGACAACGGGGGGCCGGAGCGGACGCGGCAACAGCTGCCGTACCTGGACCGGCGAGGATCCCGCTTTGCGGTGGAGGTTGATCAACGTGGCCCGGATGGTCGCGTTGAGCGTCCAGTCGTGGACCAGCCGAGACCGTGTCATGGAGTGGAGTTGACGGAGGGTGAAGGGGCGGGGGTCGAGACCGAGGATGCCACCGCACCGCCAGACGTCTTCCCAGAGATCGACTCGGCGAGTGTCGTCGTGTCGATCTTGGCCGCCTTCTCGTTCTGGTCCGCCTGCACCTTCTGAATCGTCTTCAGCGCCGTCTCGATCGCCGTCGCCTGATCCAGTCGGTTCCCTTGCCGGAAAAAATCGGCCCACTCCTGCAGCAGGGCGACCATGCCGTCGTCGATGGCCTTGCCGCCCAGCCGGTCCGCGAACTCCTCATCGGAGACACTCTTGCCCCGCAGGTACGGCTGCACGACAGCCGTCAGAACCGCCGCCAACACATCGGCCTCGCGGACCAGGCGAACCGCGAGCGGCTGTTCGCCCTTAACGGGGGCCGCGATATTGAGCATGTCGTGCCCGGTCGCGTGCTTCACCCGGAGCAACGTGCCGAGGGTGATTTCGACGGGCCAGGACTCGCCCTTCTTGTCGACGAACGAACGCATGATGAAACCCCGTTGGATGATTGAATGGGAAGAGGAACGCGAGCGTGGATCAGCTCATCGTGACCGCTTCGAGCTCGTGCCCGTCGGCCGTCGTGCCCTTCATGGCAATGCTGACCAATGTCGTGTCGCCGAGCGGTTCCGATCGGCTGAACTGCGTCACCTTGACGTCGACCCGGAACCCCTTCGATCCAGCCGTTGCGCGAGGGCCGTCGAGGAACATGATTCCGAGCGGTGTTCCGGCCCGGTACGCCGCCTCAATGGCGTCCAACGC
>JANRLN010000167.1:0-57061 GCA_033762515.1 Planctomycetaceae bacterium | reverse complement strand
TGCGACTCCATCAGGAAAAGCTTGCAATCGTCGACGCGTTGGGGGACCGCCGCTCGCGCGCGGTGACGCTGGGGGACATCGCCCGCATTCTCACGGACCAGGGGGAGGTGGACGAGGCCCTGCGACTCCATCAGGAACAGATCGCGGTCTACGAAGCGTTGGGGGACCGCCGCGAGCGCGCGGTGACGCTGGGGGACATCGCCAACATCTGGATGCGCCAGGGAAAACTCGACGACGCGATGGCCGTCAAGGACGAAGAACTCGCCACCTATCGCGCCTTGGGGGATCGCTATTCCGAGGCTGCAACGCACTGGGAAGTCGCTCAGATCCATTTCGCGCGCGAGGACATCGAACAGGCACTCACTGCGCTGCTGGCGGCCTATCCGCTGTTCCTGCATCTCGGCCGCTTGGACGGCATCTGCATCGTCGGGCAGACGCTCGGTACGCTCCTCTGCCAGGCCGGCCTGCGCGACGAAGGACTCCCGATCCTCGAACGCTCCCGCACCGGTTTCCTCAAACTCGGCCAGGCACAATCCGCCCAAGAATGCGCCGACCTCATCACCCGCTTCACGTCTTAGCCCCGCCCGGTCAATCACCCGAGGATAAACGCGGGGGTGCGGTGCGGGACGGCTTGGCGGCGCGGCGGGGGGCTTATCGCAGGCCTTCCATGTCGAGCTTATCGACTCGGCCGCGGTCGTCGAGGATGACGGTGATGAGGCGCTGTTCGCCGGAGCTCCAGGTGAGGATGCCCTGCTGGTAGTTCTGGCGGGCTGGGCCGAGGATGGCCTCGACTTCGGCCCGGGTCATTC
Organism: Planctomycetaceae bacterium; assembly: GCA_033762515.1. Lineage (GTDB taxonomy): Bacteria > Planctomycetota > Planctomycetia > Planctomycetales > Planctomycetaceae > DSVQ01. The sequence continues at coordinate 56,252 of JANRLN010000167.1, read as the reverse complement.
CCGGTTTGATCTTCTCGAAATTGGCGAGCGTCACCCGGTCGGCCTGGCAGCCGAGAGACAGGAGGACGCAGGCGATCCACAGCCGGCGTGACATGGTTCGCGGTCTCCCCGAGGTCGAACGTCGCCCGGTCAACCTTGCGCCCAGCGGGCGATGACTTCGGGGATCAGTCGCGCGAGTTTCTTGCCGCCGAGGTCGGCCTGGGCGAGGATCTTGGGGACGTCGACCGGTTCCAGATGATCGGGCAGGCACAGATCGGTGACCACCGAAAAGGCGAGGACCTGCATGCCGCCGTGGACGGCGACCAGGACTTCGGGAACGGTGGACATGCCGACGACGTCGGCGCCGAGGAGCTTGAGCATGCGGTACTCGGCGCGGGTTTCGAGGTTGGGGCCGGAGACGGCGACGAAGACCCCCTTGTGGACATGAATCCCCAGTTCCAGGGCGGTCTGGCGGGTGAGGCGGATCAACTGCGGATGGTAGGGCTGAGCCAGATCGGGCCAGCGGGGTCCCAGGCGATCGTCGTTGACGCCGCGGAGCGGATTGTCGGGCATCAGGTTGATGTGGTCTTCGAGGAGGACCAGATCGGCGAGGTCGAGCTGGGGATTGATCCCCCCGGCGGCGTTGGTGGCGACGAGGAGTTCGACTCCCAAGCCCTTCATCACGCGGACGGGGAAGGTCACCTGCTGCAGCGAATAGCCTTCGTAGTAATGCAGCCGGCCTTCCATCGCCACAATGGGGACGCCGCGGAGGGTGCCGCAGACGAGCCGCCCGGCATGGCCGGGGGCGGTCGATTCGGGGAAGTGGGCGATTTCGCCGTAGGGGATGGCGGCCTCGGTCTGGATTTGCTCAGCCAGCCCGCCGAGACCGGTTCCCAGAATCAAGCCCACACGGGGCGTCCCGTTCCAGACATGCCGGACCGACGCGACGGCGTCTTGCAGTTGTTCCCAGATCCCCAGCACAACACGATCTCCCCGCCGGCGCCGGAACGACGCCGCCTCACCCGCGGTCACAACGAACAGACCGGACGGTCTCCGTGAGGAGCCCGCGCCCGGTCTGTACGATACGCGGAACCGTCGATGAAGTCACGCAGGGGGACGTCAATCGTGCCGCGGACGCGCCGCGCCGCGGGAGACTCGGCGGCACGCCCGATGGGTCGGAAGTGACGCGCGGCGATCGGGCACCCGCGGATTTCGCGGGCGCATGCCCCTGCCGATGCTGCCGGACGCCGAGGGGACGCCTAGTAGTCCTCGTCGTCGTCTTCCTCTTCGACATCGTCGTCGAGGTCGTCCTCGTCGTCGTCGAAATCGTCGTCGTCGAAGTCTTCATCGTCCTCGAACTCATCGAGGTCTTCTTCGTCGAGATCGTCGATGTCGTCGACATCGTCTTCGTCGTCGTCCACATCATCGAAGTCATCATCTTCGATGTCTTCGTCTTCGTCGGCGGCGAACCGCGGCGACGACGCGACAACGGACTCGGGAGCCCAGGGCGCCCATGCGGCCAAGGTGTGCTCTTCTTCGTGCAACACGGTGGTCATGCTGGAAAAACCTCGACAAGTTCTAGGAGTCAGGGCAACCGAGTGGGAACCTTCCGCACTCCGGCGGATCCGCAAGGCCAGGACGAGACAAAATCGAATCCGTTGGGTTCGGCGACGCGCCGACTTTCCGAGGAGGGAACAGGGCGAACGGCGCCCCAGACATTCACACAGAAAGCGCAGATGGTCTAGTCAAGTCGGAAAGCCTTGTCAAGCACGTGTCACCCGCCGGAAATCAAATTCTCATGAGGACATCGGGCGAATTCCCAAACCGAGTGCCGTGCGGTTTATCGGACACGCGTGCGGTCGTCCATGAGGCGGATCTGCGGAGGGTCGGCCGGAGGATTTGAGACGTGCCCGCGCGCGCCGCGGCCGCGGGCCTCGTGCGCACCGCGTGCGGCGTCGAAACCGGGCGCCGAAGACCGTGGAACCGGCCTGCGGCGTCGCGAGGAAAGTCGTCCCCCGGACCGGTGCGCCATGACGCGAACGGCCGGAAGCGCGCGAGACGAACTGGGGAGGCGTCGCCAGTCTGCGTAATCGTCAAACTTGATGGCGCGCGGGCGAGAGACGGATGCGTGCGGCGTCCGCTCGGCCGGGATGCCCCCTGGAGACCGGGGCGCGAACAAGTCGGCCGGCGGGAAATCCCGTCCGGCGGCGGTGGATCACTCGCCCGGTGGGGACCGGCGCTGTTCTTTGACGTCCGACCGGCGTTTCTTGTCGGCGAGGCGTCGACGATGGGAGCCGGCGGTGGGTTTCGTGGGTTTGCGTTTGCGGGGGGGGCGCAGCACCGCCAGCAGCATTTCCCGGAGCTTTTCGAGACAGCGGCGCACATTCTGGGGCTGATCGCGGTACTCTTCACTGTCGATGAGCAGCTCCCCTTCGTTGGTCAGCCGCGACCCGAAGCGGAGGACGAATCTCTGGCGCATGTCTGCGGGGAGAACCGCGCATTCGAAGGGCCGCCAGCGCAGCGTCGCCTTCGAGTTGACTTTGTTGACGTTCTGTCCTCCGGGGCCCGAGCCGCGCGCGAAGCTCCACTCGAATTCGCGCATGGGGATCACCAGGCGCGGCGTCACGATCAGATCTTGCTGCGTCTCAGAGGCCATGCTGCATCCGCGGAGAGGGTGACGGCGGGAGTGCTCCCGGGGTTTAGTAACGGAGTCCGTTCTTGCGAATGTGCACCCAGGGTTGGCGCGCCTCGAACGCGGCGCCGAAGCGGGCGTCGAGCAATTCGACTCCGTAGATGATGTGATCCCCCGCGGGCATTTGCGACACCACCCGGCCTTCGAGGCATCCCAGGGCGTCGGTGAGCAAGGGGACCCCGGACCGTCCGCGTGCGACCTGCAGGCCCTCGAACGCGGGCTGGCCGGGTTCGAATCCGGCCCCGAAGTGCTTGAGAAACTCCTTCTGCCCCTCCCCGATCAGGTTCAGGCCGACCGACGGCGCCGCGGCCAGCCACTCATGAAGGTATCGCTTGACGTTCACCGCCACGGTCACCATCGGCGGTTCGAAAGAGGCCTGCTGCACCCAACTGGCGAGAAACCCGGTCTCGCGCCCGTTCCCGTCTCCGGCGGTGACAATGACCAGTCCGCTGGGAATTCGCCCCAGGACTGCGGCAAGGGGGGCGTTGGCAGATTCGGGAGTCGATCCACTTTCCGGCATTCGAGTCGGCTTTCCATCGGACGCAGCACGCGGGGGGAAAAGAGCCATCAGGGGAGGGGCGACCGTGCCCGCGGTTATTGGGCGGGGGCCGGCGCTTCCGTAAGCAACCGCGCGTGCAGGCGGGCCACCTGCCACATATAGCGCGGACCATAACCCGCGGTCGGTCCCCAGGAATTCGCCGCCGCTTTCCGCAGATGCCGCAACGCCGTGTCCGGCCGCTCTTCGATCGCCTCGTTCAGGCCGATGTAGAGATGGGCGTAGAACAGCCTCTTCTCCCGCTCTTCAGCGGACACCTCGGCCGCGGCGATCCCCTGCAGAATGGCTTCCGGCGTCGTGCGGCCGGCAAAGAGCTCGTAGACCGCGGGGAAGGGCTCGCGGTCGTCTTTTTCGTACTTCAGCAGCCCCTCTCGGGCCTTGTCGCGTCCGTAGGCCTTCACCTGCGACAAGTAGCGCCAGATCCCGTTCTCACGATCGACGTTGTCGAAGGAATGGTAGCGCTCGAACTGACCCGCGGCGTCGGCGTAACGCTTCGCATAAAAATACGCGATCCCTCGCCGCCAATGGCCGGCGTCTTCTGCGGGATTGAGGACCACCATCTGATCGTAGTCGCTGACCGCCTCGCGGAATTTTCCCAGGAAGAAGTAGGCATCGCCCCGCTGCGAGAAATGCCGCAGCGACTTGGGGTCCTTGTCGATGGCCGCGGTGGCGCTGGTCACCGTCGCCGCGGCGTCGCGTTCGATTTCGGCAGTCGATTCCATCCGGTGCTCGTCCCTGGGTTCCGCGGCACACAGCGACAGACCGGCGATGAGCAGCGCCGCCGCAGCCCTGCAGACCACCGGCCCGCAGTTGCGGTCATCCGGCGTCGCCCGGCGGCGAAGTTTGGAAGTGCTCGACATCTTGGACTCGAAGAAAGGATGTGTTACCGTTCGCTTCACGCAGGGATGGTCGACCACTCACAGGATGTCACGATGTTACGCGACGGCTTCTTGGGCAATCAGGCCTCGTTCATGCTCGACTTCGTGGTCGTGGCGCTGGTGCTGATTGTTCCCATCCTCCTCTTCAGTCTGTTTGCGGTCAAGGTGCAGCGGCGTTACAGCGTCCATAAGTCGCTGCAGTTGCTGCTGGGGATCGTGCTGCTGGTCGCCGTGGGAGCGTTTGAAGTCGATCTGCATCTGGTGCAGGGAGGCTGGCAGAAAGTCATTGAAAAGCAGACGCCCGCGCTGACGGCAGACCAGGTCGCCCAGGTTCGAAACGTGCTCCGCATTCATCTCCTGTTCGCGGCCTCGACGCCCTTTCTCTGGCTGGCCACCATCGTGCTCGCGTTGCGGCGCTTTCCCGCCCCGCCGACGCCCAATTCTCACAGCGCACTCCACAAAACCCTCGGCTGGTTGTCCACGCTGGACATCGTCCTGACGTCTGTCACCGGTTTGTGGTTCTACTACACAGCGTTTTTCGCGTTTTGAGGGGACGAGTCGCAGGCGGATTTCCCGTCTCAGAACGCGTCGAAGCCATCGTGTCCACTCGGCGCACAACGTTTGCTCCGCGAAACTGGGCCGCGCAGTGAGCGCTTTCCCCCGCGCCGAAGACGCCCCGTTTCGCGGCGGGTGATCGGGAGCACGAGGCTGCGCACACTCCCGGCGGCAACCGGCGAATCCCCCGGCCCCTTGGAAGCGAAGTTCCGATCCCCCTACAATAGAACGAACGACGTTTGCGCTTCGCACAAGGATCGGTGTGTGTCCGACGAGTTAGGCGACATTTACGACGAACATATTCTGGATCACTTCGAAACCCCCTATCACAAGGGGAGCTGCCCCGGCGCGACCTGTTCCCACTGCGACCGCAACCCCATTTGCGGCGACCAGATTACGCTCCAGTTGCGCCTCGACGGGGACCGGGTGCAGGAAGCGTTCTTTGACGGCAAGGGGTGCGCGATCAGTCAGGCTGCGGCTTCGATCCTGTGTGAACACGTGGAAGGCAAGTCGCTTGCCGAGCTCAACTCCCTGCAGGCTAAGGACATGCTGAAACTGCTCCAGGTTCCTTTGACTCCCAGCCGTCAGAAGTGCGGTCTGCTGGGATTCAAAGTGCTCAAGACGATTCTGTACAGTCTGGACAAGCCCAATCCCGCCTCAGGGTCGCCCAGTCCTGTCCCGGGGTCAGCAGTGCCGTCGTAACCAAACCGATCGTGCGCGCGATCTTCCCGAAAGACGATTGTCGATGCCTCTGAATGTGCTGACCTCCTTCCCGGTCGACCAGATTCGACAGGATTTTCCCATCTTGCAGAGTCGATTGGCCGGCGACCGCCCGCTGGTCTACCTCGATACGGCGGCCACCTCGCAGAAGCCGCGGGTCGTGATCGCCAAGCTGGTGGAAGCGCTGGAGCAATACAACAGCAACGTGCACCGCGGCATCCACCAGCTCGGCGACCGCATGACGACTGAAATGGAGTCGGCTCGGGAAAAGGTGCAGAGGTTCCTGGGCGCCTCGGAACCTGAGGAGATTGTTTTCACCTCCGGAACCACCATGTCCTTGAACCTGGTGGCCTATGGATACGGACGCAAGGTGCTGCGACCGGGGGATGAAATTCTCCTCAACGAAATGGAGCATCACGCCAACATCGTCCCCTGGCAGATGGCCGCGCAAGCGACGGGGGCGGTGCTGAAGTTTTTGCCGCTGACTCAGGAGGGCCGCCTTGACCTGTCCCGCCTCGACGAGTTCCTGACCCGACGGACCAGGATCCTGGCCGTCACGGCCATGTCGAACGTGTTGGGAACCATCAATCCCATCGCCGAGCTTGCCCGTCGCGCCCACGACGTGGGGGCGACGGTGGTCGTCGACGCCGCCCAGAGCGTGCCCCACCTGCCCTGCAACGTCGTCGCCGAGGGAGTCGATTTTCTGGCGTTCTCCGGGCACAAGTTGTACGGTCCCACAGGCATCGGAGTGTTGTACGGCCGGCGCGAGTTGCTGGAAATGATGGATCCCTTCCTCGGCGGGGGCCACATGATTCGTGAAGTCTTCCGGGAGCGCGCGACGTGGGCCGATCCCCCGGCGAAGTTCGAGGCCGGAACTGCGGCGTTCGTGGAAGCCGTCGGCCTGGGAACGGCTGTCGACTATGTTCGGCAACTGGGGTTGGAATCGATCGCCGCCTATGAACATCAGTTGCTCGAATACGGGATGCAGGTGCTGTCGCAGATTACCGGGTTGAGGATCTACGGACCCGACGCCGACCATAAGGGAGCGATCCTCAGCTTCACGGTCGACGGGGTCCACCCGCACGATTTGTCCGACCTGCTGGATCGCGAAGGTGTGGCGGTCCGCGCCGGACACCACTGCACGATGCCGCTCCACGACCTCTGGCAACTGACGGCGACCGCCAGGGCCAGCTTCGCCTTTTACAACACCTTCGAGGAAATCGACGTCCTGGGTGAGGCGATCCGCAAAGCGCGCCGAGTCTTTCGGCTGCCAGTTTGACACTGTCCCGAGATCGGGCGCCGCGTGTGGAACTGACAAACGGGTCGGTCACGGCACGCAGGATGCATCCGTGGGGGTTGCGACCCGGCGCCCGACCGGCATTGACGGTCACGGGACGAACCAATACGCTTGGCATATGAGGAGTTACGTCGATCCGCTCGACGACTCCGCGGCTGCCACGCGGCGAACACGGCTGTCGGTGTGGCAGTCGGTTTTCGGAAGTCCAGGGATGGCCGCCCTGGGCTTCTCATGCGCCCTCTCTCGAAGAATCGCAGACACCATGGAAGCTCTCGAACGGATTGGGGACGTCTTCAACACCGGCATCGCCTCTGTGGAGCGATTGATCACCGGCATGTTCGGCTCGTCCAACGAGCGCCGGGTGCGGCAAATCGGCTTTCTCCGCGATCGCAAGCGAGGAACGACGACCATCGCTCCCGGCTCGGTCCTGGATCGAATCAACTCTCTCGAAGGAGAGTTCGAGGGGCGGAGCGACGCGGAACTGAAAGAGCTGACGGCGAAGTTTCGCGCCCGGCTCAAAGCCGGCGAGTCGCTCGATGCCCTGCTCCCCGAAGCCTTTGCCGCCGTTCGCGAAGCCGGGAAACGCTATCTCAAGATGCGGCATTACGATGTGCAGATGGTCGGGGGGTACATCCTGCACCACGGCATGATCGCGGAAATGTCCACCGGGGAAGGCAAGACGCTCGTCGCAACCCTCCCCGCGTTCTTGAACGCTGTGGCCGGGCACGTACATGTGGTCACCGTCAATGATTACCTCGCCCGTCGCGATATGGAGTGGATGGCGCCCGTGTACATGAGCCTCGGCCTGACGGTCGACGCCATTCAGTCGCAGATGGACCCCCAACGCCGCCAGAAGGCCTATGCCTGCGACATCACCTACGGCACCAACAACGAATTCGGCTTCGACTACCTGCGCGACAATATGAAGTGGAGCACCGAATTGCAGGTGCAGGGACCGCTGGATTACGCGATCGTCGACGAAATCGACAACATCCTGATCGACGAAGCCCGGACGCCGCTGATCATCTCCGGACCGGCCAGCGACGATACGTCGAAGTATCCACGCGCGAACAAGATCGCGCTGCAATTGCGCAAGGACGAACACTTCGAGGTCAAGGAAAAGGAACACACCTGCCATCTGACCGAAGCCGGAGTCCGCTTCGCTGAAGAACTCGCGGGCGTGGAGAGCTTCTATACCGCGGGCAACATGGAATGGCCCCACCTGCTCGACAACGCGCTCAAGGCCCACCATCTCTACAAGCGCGATGTGCATTACATGGTGCAGGGCCAGGAAGTGATCATCGTCGATGAGCACACCGGCCGCGCGATGGTCGGCCGTCAGTGGAGCGATGGCCTGCATCAGGCCGTGGAAGCGAAAGAAGGGGTGCGTGTCAAGGAAGAGACGCAGACCCTGGCGACCGTGACGCTCCAGAATTTCTTTCGCCTCTACAAGAAACTTTCGGGCATGACCGGTACGGCCATGACCGAAGCCAACGAGTTCTGGAAGATCTACAAACTCGACGTCGTCAATGTTCCCACGAATCGCCCCAATCAGCGGGAAGACGCCCCCGACGCGATCTACCGCACCGAGAAGGAAAAGTGGGAAGCGGTCGTCGAAGAGGTCAAAGAGGTCCACGCCACAACGCGCCCCGTGCTGGTGGGAACCGTCTCGATTGAGCACTCCGAACTCGTGAGCCACAAGCTCACCAAGTGGGGCATCAAACACAACGTCCTGAACGCCAAGCATCACGAGCGCGAGGCGGAAATCATCGCCCAGGCCGGACGCAAGTCGGCCGTGACGATCGCCACCAACATGGCCGGCCGTGGAACCGACATCATCCTCGGGGGCAACCCGGAGTACATGGCCTGGGACGAACTGCAGCAGACCTACGCGTCGCGGCTCGACGTCCCCAAGCACGTGTGGGAAGAGACGACGCGCAAGATCGGCGAGCGCGAAGGGATGGCGGCCGAGGGGCGTGAAGTCGCGCGGGTCGGCGGGCTCCATGTGGTGGGAACCGAGCGCCACGACAGTCGCCGGATCGACCTGCAGCTCCGCGGCCGCGCGGCCCGGCAGGGAGACCCGGGCAGCAGCCGGTTCTTCGTTTCGCTCGAAGACGACCTGATGCGCAAGTTCGCGGGTGACTGGGTCAAGAACGCCCTCGCCTGGCTGGGAATGCAGGAAGGGGAGCGCATCGAGTCGAAGATGGTCACCAGCCGCATCGAAGGGGCGCAGAAGAAGGTTGAAGAGCGCTACTTTGAGGTGCGCAAGAATCTGCTCGAGTACGACGAAGTGATGGACGAGCAGCGGAAGCGCGTTTACTCGTACCGCCAGAACGTTCTGGAAGGGACGAATTGTCGCGCGCTGATCCTGGAAATGATCGACAAGCAGCTGGATCGCTGGACCAGGCATTTCCTCTCGCCGACCTATCGCTGGGAAACCGTGTCGGCCTGGTGCGGACAGCAGCTCGGCGTCGACGTGGAAGCCTCCGACGTCAAGGGCATGACCGTCGAGCAGTGCCAGCAGTACATCGGTGAAGAGGCGGAGCGTCAGGCGGATGCCGCCATTCGCGAGGCGATCGAGGAGAACGTGCCCGCTGACGTCGAAGACGAGCGGGAGCGCAACTGGGGAGCGATGGCCCGCTGGGTCAACGCCCGCTTCGGACTGAACACCAACGACCGCGAACTCAAGAAGATCGGCCTCGACGAACTCCATCCTTACCTCTACCAGCGGGCTCGCGAAGCCATCGCCCGGATGGACTTGAAACCGGTGGAGATCTTCCTGGGCGAGAATTGGGGCCAGCGTTCACTCGCGAACTGGGGGCAGCAGCAGTACGGGCTGCCGATGAATGAAGAGATGTTCGTCGGACTCACCCCAGGCGATGCCGCCGACGTCATCCGCAAGAAGATTCACACCTACTACCGCACCAAGGAAATCGAGTTCCCGGTTTCGGTGGGGATGTCGAAGTTCATGTCGGAAGAGAGCGGGACCGGGGGGCAACGCTACGATCGGGAAGGCCTGATCCGCTGGGCCGCCGCCCGGTTCCAGACCCCGCTGTCGATCGAGTCGCTGCAGGACCAGTCGCGGCACACGATCGCACAGAAGCTGCTGGAGTGCAGCCGCCAGTTCTTCGAGCGCGGCGAAGACATCGACGAACTGGAGGATCGCCTGGACGCCGTTTTCGGTCGGGCCGACCGCAACGGCCACGACCCCCGCGTCAAGGCGATTGCCGTGCGCCCCAAGAATCTGCCGGCGCTGCAGGAACTGATTGATTGGGCCAATCGGGAGTTCATGGTCGAGTTGAATATGGACTCGCTGGAGTCCGCGGATCGACTGGCGGTCGAACGGGCGGTGATCAACGCGTATGAACGTCGCTATCGTCCGGAACTGTACCAGACGGAGCGCACGCTGATTCTTGACGTGCTCGACACCGCCTGGAAAGACCATCTCTATTTCATGGACCATCTGCGGCAGGGGATCGGTCTGGTCGGATACGCCCAGAAAGATCCGAAGGTCGAGTACCGCAAGGAGGGGATGCGGACTTTCGATCAGATGTGGGACCGCATCGGCGGACAGGTGACGGGGGCTGTTTTCCGCATCGAGACGCAAAGTCCCGAGTATGTCGGCAGCCTGTGGCGGGTCACTTCCGCCACCCATGCGGCCCCCGCGGACGAGGTCGCCAATGCGCCGGACCCCGCCAGATCCAACGGTCAGGGTTCCACGCTGGAACCCGGCCAGCAGGCGAAGGCGGTGGAACCGATCCGCAATTTCGGCGATAAAGTCGGACGCAACGATCCATGTCCCTGCGGCAGCGGCAAGAAGTACAAGAAGTGCTGCGGCGCCAACGCGTAGGCGCCCGCCCCCAACAACGCTCAGCCGATCCTTGCGGGAGTCATTCGCCGCTGCCCAGTTCCCTCCGCAGCCACGCGCGGGCGCTGGCCCACTCCCCTTCGACGGTGCGCAGCGACAGTTTGAGGGCCTCGGCCACTTCGGCATTGGAAAATCCGCCGAAGAACCGCAGTTCGACGATGCGCGCCTGGCGCGGATCCAGTTTTTCGAGTTTCTCCAGTGCATCGTGGACCATCACGACATCTTCGGGCTGGTCCAGGGAGATCTGCTGATCCACGGGGAGGGTGGTCCGGCGTTTTTGCCCCCCTCGTTTGAGCCTCAAACGACTGCGCGCATGATCAGTTAACACCCGGCGCATCATGCTGGTGGCGACCGCCAGGAAATGTTCCCGGTTCTGCCACTTCGTGCGTCCCTGGTTGACGAGACGCAGGAACGACTCATGAATCAGCGCCGTCGGTTGCAGCGTATGCCCGAGGTTTTCCGCTGAGAACTGCCGCTCCGCTTCACGCCGCAAGTCTCCATAAAGAACTCCGGCCAACTGCGCCGCGGCATTTTCGTCCCCCTCGGAGGATCGCTGAATCAGATCATTGATATCCGCATCCGCCGCCGACATTCCACAGACCTCCGGCCCCATTATTTCACGCGTCCCACGGGAATGGCATGGGTGCGTTTATACACATCTGGTTGAAGTCTATGACTGCCAAGCGGTTTTTGGAAAATTCTCAAACGGGACAGGATTTTTTGCTGCGGAGTTGGAGGCTCAACGTCGCGTTAGGGGATGACGACTTCCGTTATCTCCGGTGGCAGACGGATTTGCCTCGGCCCGGTTTGTCTGACAGGGATGTGTTGCGCTGATGAGGCCGACCCATGGCAACCGCCGTTCTGCAGACCGAACTTGTTTCCGACAAACGGTTCCCGGCAGACTTTGATTCCTTGACGCTGCGCGCGGAGTCGAGCGACCGCTTCCCCCCGCAGCACAATGGGGCGGGGCTGCTTCATGCGGCGACTCCCACCGAATTCGCCGACACGCAGCTCGATCTGACCGGGAGCGGGCTTTCCGATCCCGATTTTCGTGGACTGGTCGCCGACTTCAAGACCGGCGGCATTCAGATCACGCCGGAGACCCTGGTCGTCGCCGATTCGCTGAAGTTCGCGGCGGAGCTTCTGGCGGAGCGTCTGGTGGGTCTGCGAGTTTTTCGCCGCGCGTTCGTGGCGACGGCCTGGCAGGAGGTTCTCAAGTGCGTATCCGACCGGCAGTCGTCAATGATTGTCACGGAGGCAAGGCTGACTGACGGGGGAGTCCTGCGACTCGCCGAGGAGCTGGATCGGACCCGTCATCCCGCCCGTCTGGTGGTGCTGACTCAACATATGCCCGACTTCATCACAGAACGGCTGCGGGAGATGGGAGTCGCGGCGATCATCGATAAGTCGTTGAGCCTGGCGGCAATCCTGCAGCAGCTCTTGGTGGTGGCGGGAGGAGGGCGCATTCAAGTCCCCGAGGTCGAAGTTCCCCAAGACGACGCGATTCTCCCGGTTGGCACTCCCGGCGCCGGACTGTCGTTCATCCGGCAGCTCTCGACGCGTCAGTACGAAGTCCTGGTGCTGCTGGCGGAAGGACTGTCTGTAAAGGACGTCGCGGCTCAAATGGGCTTGTCGTCCAAAACCATCGACAGCCTGAAGTACCGGTTGATGAAGATGCTGAACTTCAACGACCGGGTGCAACTCACCCGCTTCGCCATTCGCGAGGGGTTGATCGATCCTTAGTCCCGGCGAGAGGCTGGGGCGTCACGCTCCCGGGAGGGTCGCCGGTCGAACCGTTCGCTCGTCGGCGGGATTCTTCGGTCGCCGGATACCGCTCGTGCGAGTTGCGGCTGCTTGGCGCTGAACGCCGATCCCGCGAGGATCCTCGCATCGCCCCGCGGGGGCGACATCCACAGACGCAACCCGCTCAGGCGCGCCGGGCGACCCCGGACAGCCTGAAGGCTGACTCCGTCGCTGCGCAAGGTCGCGGCTGGAGCACTCGGCCGGGAAGCGGGTTCATCAATTGTTCGACGCGCCGAGATTGAACGCGCACGGGCATTCCGGTATGACGCCGTTGCGAACGGTTTCGTTTTCTCTCTCGGAGACGCGTCGTCATGTCGATTGCCAAGAAGTCCCGAAGTCAATTGCCCGCGTGGAAGGCCCTTGAGGAGCATCGCGCGGCTCTCAGCGGCGTCCATCTCCGCGACCTGTTCGCTCAAGACGCCAATCGCGGCGGCAAATTGACGGCGTCGGCCTGCAACATCTATCTCGACTTCTCCAAAAACCTCGCCACCGAGGAGACGCTGAGCAAGTTGCTCGCCCTGGCGGACGCATGCGGGCTGCGCGAGCGTATCGACGCCATGTTCCGCGGCGACCGCATCAACATCACCGAAGATCGGGCGGTTTTGCACGTGGCGTTGCGGGCGCCGCGCGACGCTTCGATCGTCGTCGACGGCCAAAACGTCGTCCCGGCGGTCCATGCCGTGCTCGACAAGATGACCACCTTCGCCACGCGCGTCCGCTCGGGAGTCTGGCGCGGACATACCGGCAAGCCGATTCGCAAGATCGTCAACATCGGCATCGGCGGGTCGGATCTTGGTCCTGTGATGGCCTACGACGCCCTGCGGCACTACAGCGACCGCAACCTCGAATGCCGCTTCGTCTCCAACGTGGACGGCACCGACATCTCGGAAGCGGTGCGGGATCTCGATCCGGCCGAGACCCTGTTCATCATCTCCTCCAAGACCTTCACCACCCAGGAGACGCTGACCAACGCCCACTCAGCGCGGGACTGGTGCCTGAGCAAGCTCGGGGATCCGGCGGCGGTGGCCAAGCACTTCGTCGCCGTTTCGACCAATGCCGCCGAGGTGTCGAAGTTCGGGATCGACACCGCCAACATGTTCGAGTTCTGGGACTGGGTCGGCGGCCGCTACTCATTCGACTCGGCGATCGGGTTGTCGCTGATGATCGCCATCGGCGGCGACCACTTCCGCGAGATGCTCGCGGGATTCCATGCGATGGACGAGCACTTCCGCACCGCGCCGTTCGCACAGAATCTTCCGGTGCTGCTGGCGCTTCTGGGGGTCTGGTACAACGACTTCTTCGGCGCCGAAACGGTCGCCATTCTCCCTTACGACCATTACCTCGGACGCTTCAGCGCCTACCTGCAGCAACTCGACATGGAGAGCAACGGCAAGTCGGTGACGCTGGACGGCGCCCTGGTCGACTACCAGACCGGTCCGGTGGTCTGGGGGACGCCGGGGACGAACGGTCAGCACGCGTACTATCAGTTGATCCACCAGGGAACCAAGCTGATTCCCTGCGACTTCATTGGGTTCTGCCAGACGCTCAACCCGCGGGGCATTCATCACGACCTGTTGATGGCGAACTTGTTCGCCCAGACCGAAGCGCTGGCCTTCGGGAAGACTGCCGATCAGGTGCGGGCCGACGGCGTCGCGGAAGAATTGGTGCTGCACCGCGTGTTCGCGGGAAATCATCCGACCAACACGCTGCTGGTCGACAAGTTGACTCCGGCCGCGCTCGGATCGTTGATCGCTCTCTACGAGCACAAGGTGTTTGTGCAGGGGACGATCTGGAACGTCAACTCCTTCGATCAATGGGGCGTGGAATTGGGCAAGGTTCTGGCCAAGAAGATCGCGCCCGAACTCGACCCGAACTCCACCGCCCCGCTGGCGCACGACAGTTCAACGAACACGTTGATTCAGCGGTATCGGCAGAGCAAGACGCGCTGATCGCAGACGTGGAAGCCGACCCGGCGCCAGGGTCGGCTTCAGGGCAGATAGGTGTGCAGCCAGGTGCTGAGCTTCTCCATCGACGCCGGCGACAGCCTGTGGCCTTCGTGGTGGTTCAGCAATCCCACGCGCGCCGGTTCCCCGTACAGGCGGTAAATCGGCATTGCGGCTGCGATGTAGGGCCAGGAGCGATCCCCGTCGGCGGCGCCGGGACCCGTTTCGCCGCCCATCACCAGGAAGGCCCGCGGCGCGATGAGAGCGATCAGCTCGTGATGGTTCCGCGGCTGCTGCGGATCGCGCACCTGCGGTCCCAGATACCACGGTGCGTCCCAATTGGTGGACGTGAATTCGATTCCTCCTTCGCTGGCGACCGCGGCGCGAATCCGTTCGTCGAAGGCGGCCAGATACAGGGTCTCTTTCGCACCCAGTGAGTGCCCGTACGCGCCAAGCCGTTGGGGATCGACGTCGGACTGTGCGGCCAGGAGGTCGACGGCCCGCTGGGCGTCATACAGCATCTTGTGCATTCCGAGGGTCTGGGGATGTCGCTGACGGTGCCGGGCGACCGCGGCGTCGTAGTCCGGTGCGTCCTGCCAGAGAAAACACCGCGGACAAATCACGACGCAACCGCTGCGGGCCAGCGCGAGGGCTGTGTGCTGGTCGGCCGGGCCCTCCACACCGGCGATCGGTTCGATCGTCCGCGCCGTCGTGGGATGCAGCGCTACGACACCCGGCCGCGATCGGTCCTCGGCGCGCGTGTTGGGGCGCAGGAGATAGGCCTGGACCATTTGGCCAGGCTCCCCTTCATACTCCATCAGCAGCCGCGTGACGTCCGGCAGCGCATCGGTGCGCAGCACCGTCCAGGTTGCGCCGGCGGGACGGGCCGGCATGGGACCCAGCCACTTCAACCAGTCGGCCCGCAGCGTTTCGCGGCGCGTTTTCCAGGCGTTCAGGTCACCGGCGGGTTCGTCGTTCCACAAGGACGACAATTGCGTCTGCGGCGCGGCGGCGGGAGGCTGTTGTACCTGGGCGAGCCAGGGTACTTCCGCACCGCAGGCGAGGGCTGTCGTCAACAACGTTAACGCACCCACTGTCGCCGGAATTCGAGCAGATCTCATGAAGGCGTTCCCCAATTGCTGTCAGCCAGGCCGGCCAGCGGCGCGGCAACCCACTTATGGCACGCGCTCCAGACGCAGTACGGAACTGGACGTCTTCAAGAGCAGGCCGGACTCATCCGCCGCAATTTCGGTCGCATCGGTCTCCGACTCGGGAAGCGTCAAAGTCTGCAGCAAGCGTCCGGTCTGGGCATTGCGAAACGCCAGCGTCAGCGGCGCCGCTCCGACGGTGGGACCCACGACCTGCACGAACTCGTTGGTCTCCGGCAGGGGGAAGATGAGGTGCGTCGGCCCGAAGGCCCCCTCCGCGCGCCACGCGGTCGACATGGCCCTTAAATCGACCCCGGATAGTTGCGCGGGTGTGGCAACGATCAGCAAGCCGTCCGTCAGACAGGTCGATTTCGGCGAATTCCTGATCGGTATTGAGCTGAGCGGCACGCTTGCTCCCACCCGGCCGCTGGGACGAAATTCGCTGAGACGCTGTGCATCGACTACGACATACCAATGCTCATCGCTGTGGAAGACCCACGGATCCGCATGAGCGGCAGCGAACGAGTCCGTCGCCCCCAAGCGGAGTTCGCCGGCCATCGACCAGGCGGCGATGACGCGCTGATCATCAACCATCGCAACCTCGTCGGCTGCCGACGAGACGACCGGGGAGCGGATCCACGGACGCCGCGTGGCGGGAAAAGCCGCGGTTCGCGTGCCGTCACGCGTTGAGACCACGAGGACCTGCGAGGTCGCCGCCTGCTGAGCGATGATCCAGTATTTCGACCAGGCCATGAGTGAGTGCCAAGGGGCTGTCGCGAGGTTGTTGTGCCATCGCACGTCCCCGGAAGCGAGGTCGAGCGCTCGGACTTCCCGTTGAGGATCGCACTGAATCAGGCTTTTGTCGGTCAACCACCACTGCTGCAGGCCCGGTTCGACGGACGCGCGGCACGGAACGCGCCAGGACACATTTCCCGTCAACCAGGAAACCGCGAAAAGTTCCTCCTGAGTCGCGACCAGCCCCTCACACTCTGAGGAATCGGCCCACAGGGGCATCGACGCGACCGCCGTCGTCCAAGCCGATTGCCCGGTCTTCCGATCCCATGCCGCAACCGTGTCCCCGCCGGCGATCAACAGCGGTACGCCAACGGAGTTCGTACTTGATCGGGAGGCGAGGACGACGCGCGCTCCCGGCGGCGTCGAGCGTTGCCAGGCGAGTTTCCAGTATCCCGCAGCGCTTGCGGTTGTCGTCAGCTCTCGGACGTCGGCTGCGGTGACAGGCTCGGGCGTCCGAGGGGAACTCACCGCCGAGGCGGCGGGGGACGTGGGAAAATCCCGTTGAACGACGCGTCTGGGAGCTGAATGGGAGGCGTCATCGAGTTGGTCGAGGCGCTCTTTGGCGACCGCGTCGAATCGCGCGAATGCGGCCGCGCCGGCCTTGCGGCGCAGTTCGTGCAGCCGCATCTCTCCCAGAACGCGGGTCAGCATCACATCCGGAACGGGGGGCGAGCGGGCCTGATGTTGCACCCAGCGATGGAGCGCATCGATTTGCCAGTCGACGTCTTGCGCCTGTTCGACCTCCCAAGCGAGCGCTCGCGTGCGGTGCTGCGGGACGAGGGGCATGGTGCGCACGCCGGCGAAGTCCTGCCGCGATACGGCTCCAGGTAGCCCCGGCGGTCGGAGCTTGGTGGTGAGCCGGCGCGCCGAGGCTCGTCGGCCCGGAAAAGAATCGGTGCTGCGGCAGACGAACTCCCATTGCCTGTCGGCAGCGGCGGGATCGTTGCCCAGTATGGCCAGCTCGGCGAGCCGCAGCCGACCGCGGAGGTCCTCCGGCGACTGGCTCAGCCAATTTTCGGTGGCTTCGCGCAGCCGACCGTATTCTCCATAGGCGGAGAGTCGATTGTGACTGGCGACCAGCAGCACCCCCCCGGTCTGCACCAGGTGACCACCCATCCGCTGCACGTCGGGAGTCATCAAGGGTTTCTCGCGCAGGAGTGCGCCCGTTCCCGGATCGACGACCTGAATCGCCGCCTGCGACGGCCAGTAAACGGCCTCGCCGGCAATCCAGCCGCGCCCGTAGCCTTGCAGTTCGGGATCTCCCGGACGCACGCTCCAGCGAACGCCGCCGGTCTCAGCATCAAGTCCCCACAGCGAAGCTCCCGCGGCGACCAGACAACCCTCTTTGACTCCCAGCAGGTGCTCGATCGGTTCGTCGATCGGTCCCTCATCGATGGATGCCGGCGACGGCCAGACCAGTCGTCCCGACTGGGCGTCCAAACACATGACCGTCCCACTGTCTGTCGGGGCCACGTAGACGTATTTCGAAGTGACCAAGCACGGCGGAGCCAGATCGGTCCCGGCCCGGCGCCAGGAATTGGTGCGCGGCTGGCTTTGGTAATTGACGGCCCATTGCAGATTCCCGTCCTGCACATCCAGGGCTGCGACCGCCCCCCAATTCGTCGACAGATAGAGACGTCCGTGCCCCGCGGAGAGGAGCAAATGCGTAGCGAGGTTTTCTTGGTCCGGCGGTGTGGGGCGGCTCATGCCGACCGGACGGTGCCAGAGCAACTGGCCGCTCTCGGCGTCAAGACAAGCGACGCTCCACTCCAATTGCGGTCGACGACGCGAGAGGGCCCCATACAGCCGTGTTCCCAGGAGTAACGGCGTCCCCTCCCACATCCACGATGGAGCATCCGCATCCAGTGCCTGCACTCGGGACGAAATCTCCGAGCTGGAAATCGACCACAACAAGCGGCCCTCGCCCGCGGCGATGTCGAGGCAGACGAGTTCCGAGGCGGGTTCCCGCAATTCGATGGGGGTAGGAGTGGTGACGACCGATCCCAAACTGGCATAGAGTCGCCCGTTCCCCACGGTCACGGTCCAGAGCGGGTTGCCGCGAACCGGACGGCGCGGCGCCAAGGGGGGATCCGGGGACAACGGGGGATAGATCATCGCCGAACCGGCGCCCTGAGGATCCCATGCGGGAGTCCCTGAGTACAGGTTCCAGGCGAAGATGCGTGAACCATCATTGAGGTAGACGACGTCGTCGACCACGGCCGGATAGTAAGCCAGCGGCGGCGCCACCGGATGCAACAGGGGCATGGAGGTGCGCGGCACCACAGCACTGGGGAGCGCAACGCTCCACAGCTCTCCCCCGAGATCCAGCATCCCCGCCGAGGAACTCGCGCGATCGCCGGCGCCCGCAAATGTGGGGACGTCGGCCGCCGCAGCAATGTGCGGCGGCCTGTGGACCGCCGCAGTCACTTCCTCCAGGAGATCGACCCAAAGCCCCTCTTTCCCGCCGAGAGAACCCGCGGCGTTGGGGAATTGCTCTCGGAAACTCGCGAGTTCCGCGGCGCCCTCGGGGCTCGCTGCCAGCAGATCGCACAGCACCACGCGCGCGGCAATGTCGGCAGCGGGTTGAGCGGGATCGGGATATCGCCGAGAAGGTCCGCGAATGCGGCCGCTGTCGGCAGGCAGGAGCAATCCCCACCAATACCGTGCCGACGCAAGGTCCCCCTGCAGCCACGCCGCCTGACCCAATTCCCACAGCGCGGCGCTGGCAGGCCCGCTGTAGAAATACCGCTCAACCAATAGCTGCAGGACGGTTGGATCGCGCGTGGACTCCCAGGATCTCCAGAGCTGTTGGGCCGGCGGATCGACTCTCTTGCGGTAGCGCGTTCGCCCCTCAGCCGACAGAGTTTCCAGCCACCGTTCCACAGCCGCAGAGACGGGTTGATAGCGGGACACCCCCGCATCTTCGCCCCATTCGACCTGCACAATTGCCGCGGGGCGCGATTCGGCGAGCGAAATCAGGTCATCCAGTGCATCGGCCCAGTGCCCAGCCGCCCAGCGGTCTCCGATCGTGAGGAGGGACTTTGTGGCTTCGTTGTCGACGCGGATCGAAACCGCTTCCTGAAATCGTGGTCGCAGGGCGGGCTGCGCCGC
This sequence comes from Planctomycetaceae bacterium, assembly GCA_033762515.1. GTDB lineage: Bacteria > Planctomycetota > Planctomycetia > Planctomycetales > Planctomycetaceae > DSVQ01. The sequence goes on along the minus strand of JANRLN010000167.1, from coordinate 36,907 downwards.
GGCGGCAAGCGGCCCCAGCGTGCAACTCAAGAGGACGATTCGGAGCCAACAAGTCTTTAACATCGCTGCACCGAACGACGGGCGGGGGAGACGGAATCGGCCGGGAATTCAGGAGCCGCGGAGCTTCGTTCCCGTCCAGAATACCAGAATTCCCGCGAGGAGCAGCCCAGGCATCCAGATCAACCGAAATCCGAACTGCAATTGCCAGTAGCACAGCACCGGCAGCCCCGCCAGCACAAACAACTGCATCAGGAAACCCAACTGCTGCTTCATGGGGCGATCCCGCGCGCGACGAAGCCCAGGGATCGCAATCCCTGGGCTTCCCAATGGCTGTTCAAGGTGCGTCGTGCGGCGTTACTTCAAGATCGTTGACGCCGGCACTTTGATGTCCGGCACCGACGTTACACTGTCGGCCTTCACCACCACTTTCAGGGACTTTTCGAGGTAGCCCACGGGATGCCAGACGCGGAACTCGTGTTCTCCCGGCGGCAGACCCTTGATGGAAAACGTCCCGTCGGTCGCCGTGACGGCGGCATAGGGATGGTCGACGGCGATCCAGTAACCGCTCATCCAGGGGTGGATGTCGCACTTGATGCCCACGGGGACGTTCTCCGCAAACTTCAGCGGAACCTTCACGCCCGCCCCCTTGGCGGTGTTGGCGGACACGATGAAGTTGAAGCCCGCATTCTTGATGGGATTATTGCGGGTATTGTGCGAGATCGCGTCGGAGTTCAGGATCTCGACCGACTGCCCGACCTGGACCACCGCCACGTGCGGCAGGAATTGGCAGTTTTTCTGATCCCAGATCACGGGGACCTCCGAGTCAGGCTTCAAAGCGGGATTGATCTTCGACGGCGCCTTGCGCAAGTAAATCGCGATGTTCGCAATGCCTTTCGTCGCGGCGTCCACCTGCAAATCTTCGTTGGGAAGATCGATTGCGGCACACACGGCCGCGTCCTTAACTCCGGCGTCGCCCTTCCGCACGATCAGCTTCTTCGCTTCGGGGATCTCCCCATCGGCGAGAATCACGCGTCCCTTGATGTCTCCCCACTGGGCATCGGCCGTCGGCGCCCACGTCGTAACGATGCCCGCAACGACTGCGGCGAAACCGAGACACTTCACTGCACGCATGCTTTGCACCTCTCGTCAGTCCCTCTACGACGCTGACCCGTCGATTCCACAACGACCCCACAAAGTCGCTGCGCCGCACCGCCCGGCATCGCTTGATGAATTCAATGTACTCGCCAACCGCCGGCAGCGACAAGCCACGAAGCCGGTCCCCGTGCGATGCGGCGCGAAGGGGTCGATCCCTTCGCGGCCTCCGGCCTGGTCGCTCTTGGCATTCAGAGGGCGAGGGTCTACGCTGACGAGGAAACCCAAGGTGCAGAAAGCATGCTGAATCCCCCTCTGAGTGTTTGCAGTTTTGAGAGTCGACGGGCCGAAGAAATTCGCTCGTTGTTGGAGCGTCATGGCGTCGTTGCCACGGTCGCCCCATCCATGCGGGAAATCCCGCTGGAGGAAAACCCCGCAGCCTTCGCTTTCGCCGACGACCTGGTCGCGGGTCGGATTGACTGCGTCATTTTCATGACGGGGGTCGGAGCACGCGCCCTGAAGGATGCCCTCGACACTCGAAACCTCGGCGCCCCTTTCGTCGCAGCCCTGGAAAAGTGCACGGTCGTGGTTCGGGGGCCGAAACCGGTCGTCGTTCTCCGCGAGTGGGGGGTGCGCATCGACCACAAGGCGCCGGAACCGAACACGTGGCGCGAGCTGTTGGCGACGTTGATTGCAGGGGTGCCCCTCGCGGGCCGGCGATTGGCGGTGCAGGAGTACGGAGTGCCGAATTCCCAGTTCTACGACGAATTGACGCAGCGCGGAGCCACGGTCGTCTCGGTCCCGGTCTACCGCTGGGCCTTCCCCGAGGATGTCGGTCCGTTGCAGACCTCCGTCCGTCAGACGATCGCCGGGATGTTCGATGTGCTGATGTTTACCAGCGCCAATCAGCTCCACAACGTGCTGCAATGCGCCCGCGATTTGATGCTGGAGGCGGAGTGGCTCGACGCGGCCCGGCAGTGCCGGATTGCCTCGATCGGGCCGACGGCGACGGAGACGATCCATTCCTACGGGTTGCCGGTGCACCTTGAGCCGTCGCACCCGAAAATGGGAACACTGGTGCGGGAGCTTGCCGAGACTGCTCCGTCGTGGTTTCCAAACCGAGTGGTTTGAGAGGCGAAATGCCTCGGGGATGACGCCTGGAGGGATATTCTGCTGCTTCTGATGCAGGGGTGGCGACGATGTGCTCGATAGGACCGGTGCCGGAAGTTTTCGAGAACCGCGTTCACGGGACATCCTTAACGTGCCGTGCACGCGCGAATCTCTCGACGACGGAATTCCCGGCGGACGAGGGATTGCAACGCCGGTGTGGCCCCTTTCACCGGTTCGGCTGTGCGACGCTGCTGGCCGGGACTACGATACGGAGAGGCAGCCTCCCCGGATTCCAACGCCTTGGTTGAGTCGGACGATGTTGCGGGGACTTTACTTTCTGGGTGGAGCCGTCGCCCTCGGCTTAGGGCTGGCGGGCATTGTGTTGCCGTTGCTGCCGACCACCCCGTTCCTGCTCTTGAGCAGCTACTGTTTCGTCCGCTCATCCCCGGCGGCACACCGCTGGCTATTGTCGCATCGCTGGTTCGGCCCCTATCTTCGCGACTGGGAGCTCCATCGCGGCGTGCGACGCAGCGTCAAGCTGGTCGCCGTCAGCTCCGTCGCGCTGGTCGTGCTCTCCACCTGGGTGTTGAGCGACAGTTCGGTCGTGCTGCGAACGGCGGTTACGGGATTGGCGGCCGTCGGCCTGGTGGTGGTCTGGCGACTTCCAGTGACGCGGGGCGAGGAAGCGGACGTCCCCGCAGCACGTCCCGCCGCGGAATCTCCAATTCCGCTCGATCTGGTGGCGTAACTACTTTGCTGGAATGGACGTACGTCAGAACCAGTGGCCTTCCGTCACCCAGGAAAGCGTGCGGCCGATCTTGCCAGCATTTCCGTCGCGAGTATGATCCGCCTGCTCGCGGTCGCCTGTGAAGCGGCAGCCTGCTCCTCGTCGCAGGATCATCCCGTGGAATCGCAACACGCCATCCGTCTGGAAGGGACCCGGTTTTGGGTCGTGCACCGACGGAAAACGTACGGGCCCTTCGACTACGAGTGGAGCTCCGATTTCTGCGGCGTGGAATTGCACTACGCCGGGCGGAAGTTTGGCGAATACTGCAGCCGCGACGAAATCTTCGCCGATCTGAAGCCCTTCCGGCTTCCCATCAGCGTTGTGAATGTCACCACGATCGTGATGGGTTGCCTGGTTTACGGCGTGCTCAACGGCCTCCCCGACGCGGAACGGACCCGGCTGGTCGGCCGCCGCCTGCAGGAATTCGGGTACGGCCGCTTCTGGACGACGTCGTAGCCAAGGGCTGAGGGCCAGAGCTCTCTGCTGGTGGGTCTTCTGGCGCTCGACTCTCGACCGCAAGACGCCTTCCCCAGAGGCACTTCCCGGCGGCATGTGATACGGTTTGCATCCGGAAGATGCGCTGGATCCGACCGATGCCGCTCAAGGGATGGGAATGACTGCCTCGAACACGGACGTCTCGCGGGACGAATTGGCGCAACGGTATTTTGATCAACTGCCGTTTGCTCCCTATCCCGTGCAGGAGGACGCCCTCCTCGCGTGGTTCAGCAGCGAGACGGGTGTGCTCGTCTGCGCCCCGACCGGAACCGGGAAGACCTTGATCGCGGAGGCTGCGGTCTATGAGGCGCTGCACACCGGAAAGACGGTCTACTACACCACCCCGCTGATTGCACTGACCGAACAGAAGTACGCCGAATTGCAGGCCTCGGCGGTCCGCTGGGGATTTCCCCCGGAAACGGTGGGCCTGGTCACCGGGAATCGGAAGGTGAATCCCGAAGCGACGGTGCTGGTCGTCGTCGCCGAGATCCTGCTCAACCGCCTGCTGCACGCCGAAGCGTTCGACTTCACCGACGTGCACGGCGTCGTCATGGACGAATTCCACAGTTTCTCCGATCCCGAGCGCGGGATCGTCTGGGAATTCGCCCTCTCGCTGCTGCCGGCCCACGTGCGTCTTTTGCTGCTGTCTGCAACTATTGGGAACGCCGTCGATTTCGTCTTGTGGCTCGACCGTTGCCATGGACGTCGCCTGGAACTGGTCCAGGGGACCGAACGCAAAGTTCCGCTCAGTTTTCGCTGGGTGCCCGACAAGCTCCTGACGGAACACCTGGAAGAGATGGCGGAGGGCGATGCAGAAACGCGTCGAACCCCCGCACTGGTCTTCTGCTTCAACCGGGAGATGTGCTGGAGCGTCGCCGAGGAGTTGAAGGGCAAGCGAATGCTCAGCGACGGCCAGCAGAAACAGTTGGGGGAGGAAATCGCCCATCACGATTGGTCGCACGGCGTCGGTCCCAAGTTGAAGCAACTCCTGTTTCGCGGCGTCGGCGTGCACCATGCGGGGTTGCTCCCCAAGCACAAACGGATCGTCGAGCATCTGTTTCAGCGGAAGCTGCTGTCGATTTGCGTCTGCACCGAAACGCTTGCGGCGGGAATCAACCTTCCCGCGCGCTCGGTGGTGCTCCCGTGTCTCCTGAAGGGCAAGCCGGGAGCGCAAAAAGTCGTCGACCCGAGCTCGGCCCACCAGATGTTCGGACGCGCAGGGCGGCCCCAATTCGACAAGGAAGGCTTCGTCTTTGCGCTCCCGCACGAAGACGACGTGCGCATCCTGCGCTGGAAGGAGAAGTACGACCAGATTCCCGAAGATACGAAGGACCCGATGCTCATCAAGGCCAAGAAGGCCATGAAGAAGAAGATGCCGACCCGCAGCCCCGAACGGCAATACTGGGACGAAGCCCAGTTCGCCAAATTGCGGGCCGCGCCGCCGGGAAATCTGGTGAGCCGCGGGTCACTCCCCTGGCGACTTCTGGCGTATCTGCTGAAGCTGTCGCCCGAGGTTGACCACTTGCGCAAACTGCTGCGGAAGCGGCTGATGGAACCCAAGCAACTCGATGTCGCGGAGAAGCATCTGGAAGGGATGCTGCGCACGCTGCACGACGGCGGGTTCATTCGCCTGTTTCCGGAACCGCCGCCGCCGGTGGATACCAGCAAGCCCGCAGCGACGCCAGTGGCCGAAGCCCCCGCCCCGGCGACATCGTGGTTGTCGCAGCAGTTGCAGGCGTCACTGGATCAAAAGTGGGCCAAGGAGGGGATCAAGATCGAGAAGCCCGCAGCACCGAGCAACGTCTATCGCGCCGAACGGGCGGAAGCGACGGAAACGTTGACGCAATTGCTCCTGTTCCGCAGCGTCAACCCGCTCTATGGACTCTTTTTGACGCAGCACCTGGGAATTGCGGAACCCGCGGAGCGCCTGCAGGCGTGGGAGTCGGTGTTGGAGTTCCCTCGGGCGCTGATCAAACAGGTCCGCGTGCCGCTGCCTGATCGGATGCCCCCCGGGCCTCTCGCCACAACCCGCGTCGACCTGGAGATCGTCAACCGCGGCCTCCTGCCGGCGGGTGATCTGTACCCGCCGTTCGATCGCGACATACCGTTTGAGGAGCGCAAGTATCCCCCGGCTCTCGCGGAGAAGCTGCGGATGTTCTTCGAGGCGGTGCATCCCGCGGTCGAGAGCATTCCAATCACCCCCGTCTGGATCGCCGGAGATCTCTTTGAGTTCAGCGGGGACTTCTATAAGTACGTCGGCGGTCGCGATCTGGCGAAGCAGGAAGGACTCGTCTTTCGACATCTGCTGCGGCTGGCGCTGATGCTGGGCGAGTTCAGTCAGATTGTACCGCCGGAGATCGATCCGCAGGCCTGGAAAGACGAACTCCGCGATGTCGCGCTGCGGCTGACGGAATCGTGCCGGGCGGTGGACCCCGCGAGCACCGATTCCATGATCTCGCACGCTGCCGACAGCGACCTGGTGGCGCTGGACGTCCCGTTGCCGCCCCCTCTGGTGACGCCCGTGCAAGTGAGCGTGGCCGAGGATGTTGTCGCAGACGAGTTCGGGGCGGGGTTGGACTCCGAAGGCGAGTGAGGATCATTGCGAACCGGTCGGCGTGATGTGAGTGCAGCCGTTCAGTCGACGTGATGAATGGTCACCTGATACTCACCCTGGTTGTCGCGCAGGCGGTTCCAGGCGTCATTGACGCGCAGATAGAGCGTGCCGGTGACGGGCGCCGAAAACTCCTTCTCCGCTCCGATGGGGAGGACGCGGAGCATGGATTCGAGTTGCCCGGGATCGTTGGGAAGGATGCAGCCGAGCAGGCGGCCGATCGGGTAGCCGTCGAAGTAGTCGATGGAAACCCCCGCCGGCTCGCTGATCCAGGGCTTGGGTTCCTGCGCAAGGACGACCTGCCCCTTGGCCGTGACTTGATACTTCTTTCCGGCTTCCACAGCGACAGTGCTCGACTGCCAGCCACGGCCGGACTCGACCACACAGTCGCGCGGCTGTCCCGCGAGCAATTCCCCCGGCCGAAACTCAATGGCGGCCCTGGGGATGTCGTACCCGTATTGCAGGTTGACGACGAACAGCCGCCATTCGACGGCCAATTCCGCCATGTCCGGCTCGAATTCCCGCGCAAATCGCCGGGTGAAACCGGCACCGCGGGCTTCGCGACCCAACACCCGAAAGCGGTCTCCGTACCGCGGATGCTCGCTCAAGAACATACACAAGGCCCAGGACCACGCGTAGTTCTCCGGTTGAAAGAATTCCAGCGGACCGAGGGCGAAGATGTCTCCGATGCTCTTGGCTGCGTCCTTGGCGAACTGCTGGCGAATGAGCGTGATCCTCCCCCACCCGGCCACTTCTTCAGGAGCCAGCGGCATAATCCGGAACTGGACTCCGCCGTCGGCCAGATTGCGATGGGTCGCAAACCATTCCGCCATCCCCTCGAGATACCACACCGGCGACTGGGTGTCGGGCATGTAGGTCATGAACGAGTGGGTGGCCTCGTGCAGCAGCAGGTGCGCGCGGTAATAGTCGTACTCCTGATCCCGCAGCCAGAACTGATTCTGCCGATGCCGACCGTGTTCAAAAGTCGGCAGATCCTCCGGCACCAGCCCCGTCTCGCGGAACAGGGCCAGATCCTTGATGAGATAGCCCGTCATCTGAAATTCGGTCGCGGCGCGATCCTTGGGCATCGGGCCGAAGTAGTCTTCCAACGCCTCGTAAAGCCGGTCGGTGAGCATCGGCAGCGGCCGTGCCCGCTCGGGATCGATGTCGGTGTAGAGCCGCAGCCGCTCCGACTCAAATTTGCGGATGCCGACCGCCGCCAACTGGGCGTCGTTGTGCTGCGGACGTCGGTCGTCGGGACGAAAGATCGGCTCCGCCGCTGCCGACGCCGGCGCGACGGCGGGCATGATCTGCTGGCGATCGGCTGGGGAATCGACGGAATGAGCCGCCTCGGGAGCATCGTCCCCGGTTGCGGCCGATGGCTGGACGGCCGGCGCCAGGGCCAGGGGCGGATCGTTCGACGGCGCAGGAGTCTTCCCGCAGCCCGCTGCAGCCCCAAACATTGCGAGAGCCACGAGGCAGCAGCCCCGCCGAGCCGGGGGACGCGAGTCCCCCGGACGACGTTTCTCGCAGAACGACTTGCGTGTCATGGCGGGTGCCGCTTGCCGGGGGAACCGGCGTTCCCCCGCTCGCCTCTGCCGGTTTTCCGCGCGCTGGTGCGTTACTCGTGCCAGCCGTGGGCGTTGCGAACGTTGATCATCGTGGCCAGGATGTCGTTCCAGGTCTGCGGATCTTGCATAACCGCGTTGGGGAACATGCAGCCGTCCCAGCAGATATGACGATAGCGCTGGTGCGGCAGGCCGTCTTCGCGCAGCCAGGAGCCGGCCCGCTTGACGATGTCGAGCTTCCCCTTGGGGTCGGTCGCGAGGCAGTGCCGACCGGTCTTATCGTGCGAACCCGAGCCGTGCACGGTGGCGTCGTTCTGGGCCACGTGGAAGTCGACCGTCCAGGGACGCAGTTCGTCCGTGAGAATCATGTAGGCTTCGTCGAACGCGGCTGCGTCGTTCCAGTCGAAATCCTGCGGCAACAGCGCGTGCTCGGGAGCATTGTAGCCCATGAGATAGAGCAGCGTGTGCGCCATATCGGCCTGGAAGCCGAGCGTTTCGGGACGACCGACGCGTTCCAGCAGATCAACCATCGTGACCCAGGAGTGCATGCCCCCCCAGCAGATCTCCCCTTCCGCGGCCAGGACTTCGCCGTAGTCTTCAGCGATGTCGCAGGCCAGATCGAAGGTGTCGGCGATGCGGCGCTGATTGCCGATGGGATCCTTCAACCAATCGCCGGGACCAGCGGCCGAGTCGATCCGCACGACTCCGTACGGACGGATGCCCAACTCGCGCAGCGTGCGACCGATGGCGCAGCCCTTTTGCACCTGCGTGAGGAAGTTCTTGCGGCCGTCCCCTTCGTCGAGAGCCGGGCCGCCCCCCGTCGGGGGCCAGACCGGCGCCACAACCGAGCCGATGTTAAGATTGCGGGACGCGGCCTTGTCCGCCAGATGCTTGAGATCGTCTTCGGTGGCGTCGATGCTGATATGCGGATCGTAGAGGAACAGATCGAACCCGTCGAACTTGACCCCGTCGACTTCCGCCGCCGCGGTCAGGTTGAGCATGGTGTCGAGATCAATGAAGGGCTCGGCCCCCGGGGAGCCTTTGCCGACGACGCCCGGCCAGGCGGCGTTGTGGAGCTTGGGGTAGTTGTTGCGTTTGGTCATCGGAGTGGGTCTTTCGTCACTTTGGTGTCGGTATCAACCGATGGGATGAGCTGTCGGCCGATTCGAAATCTGCCAACAAAATACTGACTAGGCAGATGGACAGCTATCGAACAGTTCGCGAACTTGCAGTTCGAGACTCGGCAAGGCGGGATCATCCTTGATCGTCTGCTTCACATTGAACGAGACTGGAGGGCAATTCTGTTGGCAGACGGTCACTGTCTGCAATTCTGCGTCGACCAGCCAGACTCGCTCAACGCCTCGGGAAAGGTAGAGTCGAACCTTGTCGACAACACACTCATGAGTGTCGGAAGGCGACAAGATCTCCACCGCCAGCGTCGGAGGAGCATCATAGAGAGGTGGATTCGTTGGAGGCGTCGAGAATTCAGCGCCACGCCAGAATGCAACGTCGATTCCAACAACTTCACTCGGATCGCGATTGAGGCGACACCGCACCTCTCCACAGTCAACGACTCCCAGAGGGGGGGAATGTCGACGAACCCAAGACCACAGCAGAAACGATAGCTTTGACATGACGCGTGAATGGGATGGCCCGCGTGTCGTCATGGTCGCTCCCCATTCAACGATCTCGCCGTCGATGAGCGCCAGCCGCATTCCTTCCGGGGCCTCGGCTTCCGCCCGGAGGAAGTCATCCAGCGTCGCAGGTTTGGTGAGGACTGTGGCCATGATCCGACGCCCGAGGCATCCTCCAGTGGAAGACAGCGATTTCACGCGATCGGTGATTCCGCAGGCAGGGTGGGGAACAGGGATTCCACCCTGACGCAAAATCCCGGCAACTCCGGCTCCGCCGTCAGTTCCTGGCGCGAAGTGAAGATCTCGGCCTCGCCGTTGGGACGATTGATGGTCACTCGGCGAAGTTCGGCGTCCACGATCCAGACTTGCCGCACGCCGGCCTCCAGAAACACGCGAATCCGTTCGACCTCATCGTCGTGGGTGTCGGAACCCGAGAGGATTTCGATGGCCACCGCCGGCGGCCCTTCGAACTGGGCGCCGAAGCAACTTGTGCGTTGATGTTCCACCCCGAAAAATACGGCAACATCGAGACCGACAATACGATCGGGATTGCGACTCAAGCGGCAGCGGGCTTCGCCGCCTGCCACCACTCCATTGAGTTCACGATGGATCGCGAGCCAAGCGTTAAGGTGGTAAGCAAGCAACATCATTGTCGACGAATGCCGGGCATTTCGCGTCGTCATGCTCGCCCCCCACTCGACAATCTCGCCATCGATCAGCGCTAGCCGCACACCTTCGGGGGCCTCGGCTTCCGCCCGCAGGAAGTCTTCCAGCGTCGCAGGCTTTGCGATGACCGTTGCCATGCCAAAATTCTCGAAAGGTTGCCGGCCGCGAGTCTGATTTCGCGGCCGGCAGGGTTCACTCGATTATTTGTACGCTCCGACGTTCGGCGCTTCCGGCTGCGCCTCCGGTCCGAAGTATCGCAAGCCCACCAGGGGTTCAGTTCCCGTGTTCTCGAAGACGACTCCCTCGCCTGCAGCCTTTGCGGTGACGAAGACTTCATCCATCGTCATCTGGCCGAATCGGATCATCGCGGGAGTCTGCAGCTTGAGGCCGTTCACCAGGCCCTCGCCTTGCACAGTGATCCAGCCGTAGGCTCCGCCGTCCTTAATGGTCACTTTCGCGCCGGGATTGACGGTCAGTTCCTTCGCTGTGAAGAGCTGTTCCCCCTTGATCCGCCCGTAGACGATCCAGCGATCAATGAAGCCGTCTTTGTCGCTGCCCGACGCCGCGATCGGTTCCAGATAGTGGCTGTCCTTGAAGTCGGGATTGACGTTCCCTTCCCAGTCGAGCGCGTCGACCAGGTATTGGTTGTCGTCGTGCTTCTCCTTGGGAAAGTCTTTCACCAGCAGCGACCGCGGGACGGCCCGGCCTTCCACCATCGACTGGTACATGCCGAACACGTCGCTGCCCCATTGCGGTTCATAGGTCAGAAGCGAACCAGGAGCGTGCAGGATGCAGGGGGGGATCAGCCAGCCGGTGCCGACCTTCAAGCGATAGGCTTTGGACAGGTCAAGGATGCCGTTGTCGCCGTCGTTCCAGCGATTCAGGCATTCGACCACTTGTTGTTTTGTGGTTCCCGGCTCCAGTCCCATGAACGTGTACGGAAAGTTGTTCCCCACGTTGTTGAGTTGCGGCGGGAAGTAATAGCTCTCAGGCTTCCCTTCCTGACCGACCAGCTTCGCCTGTTCGGCGTTCTGATGCATGTGGTGCGGAATCGGCCCCATGTTGTCAAAGAACTTCGAATAGACGGGCCACTTCTTATATTTGCCCCAGATGTAGTCGCCGACGGTTTCTGCGCCCAGTTCCGCCACCACGTCGCGCAAGAGGAACTTCTCGTTCCCGGCGACGCAATAGCTCAAGCCTTCGTCGTGGCTGCGGCCTTCATTCGCCGCTTCGGTGGTCGAGGCGAACCAGCGCTCGTCAATCCCGCCGCGGTGGGTTCCCAGGGCGTAGTAATCGTGCGGATGCAGCTTCAACCGGCGTCCCGGCTGCAGGAACGAGCGGGGCACCCAGGTGGGGGCCAGACGCAGAACACCTTTGCCCTCCGACAACGCCGCAGACGCCAACGACTTCACACTGGCCATGAATCAGTTTCCCGGTGAATCAACAGAGGATGAACGAGTCTCTGAGATCAGAACAATCTCGAAACGGAATTCCGCTTGACCTGCGGTATTGTGCCTCGCCACAGCCCGTTTTGCAAAGGGGGTCGCGGCCCCTGGCCGCGCCAACCAGCCGACGTCGACTCGCAGGGGGGAAGACTGAGAATCGACGGGCCGAGTTCGCGGCGGTGAAGGTCGCTGGTGCTAGGCCTTCCGCCCGAACACCATAATTGTGATGTCGTCGTTCTGCGGGCGGCCGTCGGCGAACTTGCGCACGTCGGCGAGAATGGTCTTGCCCAATTCTTCTGCTTTACCGGCGGCGCTGGTGTAAACGAGTTGTTTCAACCGGTCGACGCCGTACAAGTCGCTGTTGGGATTCATGGCTTCGCTGACGCCGTCGGTATAGATGACGCACGTCTCGCCCGGTTCGATCGTGCGGGTGGCGACGTCGTACGGGAAGTCTTCCATCACCCCCAGCGGGACGCCGATGATCTCTTCGCCGAATTCTTCGATGCTGCCGTCCGCCTTGCGGATCATGATAGGCATATGGCCGGCGATAATGATCTGCATGACCCCCGTTTCCGGGTCCACGATGCCCAGAACGAACGTGACGAAGCGCCCCTCGACGGCTTTGGCGCACATCTGGTTGTTGATGCGGACCCCCGCCTCGCCCACATCGTCGAGGAAGGCCATCACATTGGTCACCACGCTGTTGATGCGCGACATCACCAGCGACGCCGGAACTCCCTTGCCGGCGACGTCGCCGAAAGCGAAGCAGATCCGCTTCCCGTCGGGCATGTACATGCAGTCGTAGTAGTCGCCGCCCACGGCCTGCGCGGAGTCATACGAGGCATAAAACTCCCAGTTCGGATGGCTGGGGAGCGTCTCGGGCAGGAGCGCCCGCTGGACGTTCATCGCGATGCCCATTTCGCGATCCTGCTTCTGCTTCTCCATCGACGTGACCAGCAGCTGGGCCGACTCGTAAGACAGCGCGGCCTGCCCCGCCACGGCGACCAGCAGATCGAGATCTTCCTCCTTGAACTGGTTAAACGGGTTCTGCGTATCGATATTCAGCACGCCCATCACTTCGCCGCCCAGACTGAGCAGCGGCACGCACATCATGGAGCGAATCGTGAGATTCGAAATCGACTCGCTCGCTTCGAACCGGGCGTCGCTCGCCGCATCGGCGGACAGAATCCCCGTCTTCTGCTCGATTACAGTCTTGAGGATCGTGCGGCTGAGTTTCACGGTCTCGTCGGCGTCGGCCCGGCGATGTTTCATCGCCTTGGGGATCATCTTCTTCGAAACAGGATCCTGGAACAGAATGCAGCCGCGGTCCGCATGAGGAAATACATTGAACAGGGTGTCGAGGATCTTCGGCAGCAGGCCGTCGAGGTCGGTGCTCCCCGCAAGGCTGCGGCTGATCTCGAGCACCGCCTTCAACTTGGCTTCGGGACGGACGTCGAGTCGGCCGAAACCGGTCGATTGAATCGCCCGCCCCATGATCGTCGCACCGCCGCCGTCCTCGTCGTCCTCATCGGAGTCGACTTGGAACCCCAGCGTGATTCCGCCAAATGCATCACCCGCGGGAACCGGCGCGGCCATGCGCTCCGTCGCGGCGGATTCGTTCGTCCTCGCTGCGGCGCCGGCCTCGAAACGGAGCAGGATCGGGCCGAGCTTGATCCGATCTTCGTGTTGAAGGGTGACCGGGCCTTCGATCTTTTTCCCGTTCAGAAAAGTACCGTTGCCGCTTCCCAGATCCTCAAGGACGAACTGATCACCTTCCTTGAAGACGCGGGCATGCTTCCGCGAAACCATGTTGGAGTTGAGCTGAATCTGGCAATCCGGATGCCGCCCCAACACGGTTTCGTCGACGGTCAGCGGACACGGCACCGCCTGTCCGTCCTGCAACAGGACGAGAGTCCCCATCGTCACGCCTCGAGGAAAACGCAAGACCTGGAAAACGCACTACGCGGTCCAGATTCTAAAGCGTCGCCCGCGCCGCGGAAAGCAGGGCGCGCAGATTTGGAACGGGACCCTGCTTGGGAGTGGTATTTCCCCCAAGGCGCTCGCCCGAACTTGGAGATCTATTCCACGCCGAACACGCTCTCGACATTCCCCCGCAGCACCTGGCGCCCCAATTCGAGGGCGCGGTCCTCGCTCCAGCCGCGGTCGAGGACGAAATCTTCCGCCAGAACCCGCCCCAGCACTTGCCGATACATCTGGAACTTCGGCCAGGCGAACTCCAGCTTGTACATGTCGCTGTAGTAGCCGATCTGCTTGGTTCGCGGAGCCGCCGTGAGTCGGGCACGGGTGTCGAGCGTGATATGGCAGGGAATGTTCGAGTACCACCAGTGACCGTGCATCACCACGTTGGGAAAAATCCAACTGTAGCTCACGAGTTCCTGATTACTGGCCTGCGCGAGCACCGAGACGGGAAACGTCACCTGCGGGAAGTGATTGAACAATTCCTGATACTGAATCAGCGAGACCCGTTGATCGAACAGGTCCTGCCCTTGATAGACGCCGTTGCGGTACACACGGCGATTGACGCCGATCATCAGGTCGAACGGCAGCCGATGCTGGGAACAATACTCGGCCAGGCACCAGAAGACGTACTCACTGACGCGCGCCTGTTCCTCGTGCGTCAAGGGATCGTTCCCGAGAATTTTCTGCAGCGGCGCCCGCACCTCGTGCACGCCCACCGGCTGCGGCGTGAACCATGGCGGCAGGGAAATCGCACACGCCTTGGCTCCGTGTTTTACAAAGTGCTGAAACAGATGCCCGATGGCGTCCTTGAGCGACTGGGCGTGGTGAAACTCAATGCCCGTCGACTTTGCCAGACGCATCCGCACTTCCGGTTTCGCGAGATGGAAGACGAGGTCGTCGGTCCGCAGGCAGGGAATGTAGCGCTGGGTGTCAAACCCAACCAGGGGATCGTTAAAGTCGTTGGTCAGAAACACCTTCTCGATCCCGCTGGCTTCTAGGCACTGGTCTTCCCAGTCGGGCTCGGCCATCTTCGCCGCCGCGCGGTCATACAGCGTTTCCCAATTCGCCAGCGTGATGCGGTCGTCCTGAAATCCGAAGAATTTCCGGCACAGGGCGATCAACCAACTGACCTGCACGGTATTGTCGAGTTTGTCGAGCCACTCCACCAAGCGCCCGACTTTGGTCTTGGAGTCGAGCCCGGGCTGCTCAATCTCCGGTTTCAGCAGCCCCGCCGAATGGGCCAGTTCGGTGTAATAGTGATACCCCATGATGTCCGCCAGCGTGGTCGACGCCGGGGCGTGAGGATTGATGTGTGTATGGGGATCGATGAGCACCAGCTGGTCGAGTTCCCCCGTGAGCCGGGCAGCAAGTTCACGAGACATGGGGCCTGGGTTCCGCAGCGTTGCGAAGCGAGAAAGCGTCTGAACCACCAGTCGGCAGTGTCGTCGGAGGCGGCGGGAGAATCAAGCGGTGATCCGCGTCGTTCGTCGTTTCCGTGAGGAGCCTGGGCTCGCGGGATGTAAGGTGCCGCCCTTTGGGATTTCAGCAGTCATTCGGGGTGTGTTAGGCTATGGGGCCTCCCTAGAAGATCGGTGATCGGCAGGAGCTTCCGCATGTCCGGCACAGTGATTCGGGTCGACGACTCGGTGGAAATTCCCGCCGGCATCCACACGTTGGACGAGTTCCGCCTCTGGTCGCGTTCTGACGAGTTCCCGCAGGGCCCGCGGATCGACTTTGTGTCCGGCCACATCGAGCTCACCATGATTCCAGAAGACGCCTGGTTTCATTCGGCTCCGAAATCCGAGATTGTCTGCGCGATTCAAAACCTGATGCGAAAACGCCGCATTGGCACCGTCTTCACCGACGGCCTACGGATCAGTTCGGTCAAGGGAAATGTCTCCGCCGAACCCGACGTCGTGCTCGTGCTTCCCGAGACACTGAAGTCCGGGCGAGCCGTCCTGGTTCCCAGCGCTTCCGGCGAACGTCATCGGTACATCGATTTGGAGGGGCCTCCGGATCTCGTCGTCGAAATCGTGAGCGACTCGTCCGTCACCAAGGATCTGAAGCGACTTCCGCGGGCGTACTTCGCGGCCGGGATTGCGGAGTACTGGCTCGTTGATGTCCGGCCGACGAACTTTTCCTTCAAGATCCATCACCGGGGCGCCAGGAAGTGGCACGCGGCCGATGTTCGCGAGGACGGCTGCCAGTATTCAATGATTCTGGAACGCTGGTATCGACTGCAGCAGCAGCGTCTGGACGATAAGATCTGGCAATACGATTTGATCGAATCGGAGTAGACTGATCGCGGCGGCGGTCGCCGCCATTTCCAGCGTCAGGAATCCCCTCTCCATGAAGCGACAATCATCCGCCACCGCGGCTCTCTTCGCGGCACACTTCGCCTTTTTGCTCCTGTCGTCCGCCGTATGCGGATTCGCGACCGAAGCACGCCGGCATCCCAACGTCCTTGTCATCCTCTCCGATGATCAGGGGTGGGGCGATCTCAGCGTGCACGGCAATCGGAATCTCGCCACACCGCAGATTGACTCACTGGCTCGCGACGGTGCGCTGTTCGAGAGATTTTATGTGTGCCCCGTCTGTTCGCCGACGCGCGCCGAGTTTCTGACGGGGCGCTATCATCCTCGCGGCGGTGTGTTCAACGTATCGACCGGGGGGGAACGCCTCGATCTGGATGAGAGGACCATCGCGGACGTCTTCCGATCGGCCGGCTATGCGACGGGGGCCTTCGGGAAGTGGCATAACGGCTCCCAGTACCCGTATCACCCGCTGGGTCGCGGATTCGATGAGTATTACGGGTTCACATCCGGACATTGGGGGGACTACTTCAGTCCGCCGCTGGATGACAACGGGGCACTGGTCACCGGGCGCGGTTACTTACCCGATGATCTGACGGATCGTGCGCTGGACTTCATCCGCGACCATCGCTCGCGGCCATTTTTCTGCTACGTCCCGTTCAACACACCGCATTCGCCCATGCAGGCGCCGGACATTTTCTACGAGAAGTTCCGCGACGCCGACCTGCCCGATCGTTTCCAGGAGCCGGCGCAAGAAGACCTGGCAATGACGCGCGCCGCGCTGGCGATGTGTGAAAACATTGACTGGAATGTCGGACGGATGCTGCGGTTGCTGGACGAACTGCAATTGGCTCGGGAGACGATCGTGGTCTACTTCTGCGACAACGGTCCGAACAGCTTTCGCTGGAACGGTGGGATGAAGGGACGCAAAGGGAGCACCGATGAAGGGGGAGTACGGTCGCCGCTGTTGATCCGTTGGCCGGGCCGCATCCCTGCGGGACGCCGCGTGCCCCAGATTTCAGCGGCCATTGACCTCCTGCCGACGCTGGCCGAACTGGCCGGCGTGCCAATCTCGTCGGATCGTCCGCTCGACGGCCAAAGTGTGGTTCCCTGGCTCACATCCGCAGATGACACCCCCACCGCGCGAATGATCTTCTCTCACTGGGCCGGCAAAGCCAGCGTGCGGACTCAGACGCATCGACTGGACCCCGGCGGCAAACTCTTCGATATGGCGGCCGATCCCGGTCAAACGCGCGACATCGCGGCTGAGCAGACCGTCACCGCGCGTCAACTGACGGAAGCCGTCACTGTCTGGAAACGAGACGTGTTGTCGCAATTGGTCCGCGAGGATCGCCCCTTCGCGGTCGGCCATCGGGAACTTCCGGCTGCACACCTTCCCGCAAGGGATGGCGTCCCTCACGGCGGTGTGCAGCGCAGCGCAAGGGCGCCCAACTGCTCCTTCTTCACGAATTGGACGACACTCGACGACCGGATCACCTGGGACATCGACGTCGCCACGGCCGGCAGGTATGAGGCGGTGGTCTACTACACCTGCAGTCGACGCAATGTCGGATCGAAGATCGAACTCAGCCTGGCGGATCGACGCGTCACGTCAACGGTGGTTCAGCCGCATGACCCACCGTTGTATGGTGCTGAACATGATCGGGCCGATCGCGGTTCGGAATCGCTGGTGAAGGACTTCCGTCCGCTGCGATTGGGGGAACTTGATCTGCCGGCGGGCCGTGGACTGCTGACGCTCCGCGCCCTGGAAATCCCCGGAGCCGAGGTGATGGATGTGCGCAGTTTGTCGCTGACGCTGCTGCCGTGAACTCAGCCGCTACATCCACGTGGCCAGCGGCAGGGCCTTCCACAGGACATACGCGACGGGTCCGGAGTAGATCACCGAATCGAGAATATCGAGCAGGCCGCCGAATCCCGGGAACAGTGCGGCGGAGTCCTTCTTGCCGACATCGCGCTTGATGAGCGACTCGCACAAATCGCCGACCAGTCCGGCCGCCCCCAACAGCAATCCGTAAAGGGCGCTCCAGTACCACTCCGGCGGCGACCATGTGCGATGAAACAGGGGGGTGGCGAACTGCAGCCACAACACACCGAACAGCGCCGAACCCAGCATGGCGCCGCCGCCCCCCGCCCAGGTCTTGCCCGGCGACAGCAACGGCACCATCTTTCGCCGACCGAACAAGCGACCAAAGGTGTAGGCGCCGACATCTCCCCCTTTCGTCACCATCAGGAGCGATCCCAGGACGAGATAACCTGCGGAAGCGCCGGCAACCCATCGGAGCTGCACAACCACGCCGAGCAACACGCCGATGTAACTGACGATCAGCAACTCCGCCCCGAGAGTCTCCATGCTCTTGCCTGGCTCGCGATAGCGGTAGGTCGCTGTGGCGAAAAGAGCCAGCACCGTCAGCGAATAGGCCAGCATCACTTGAGCAAGCGAGTTGCCTTCGGGGGGAATCTGGATCGGAGCCAGACCGATGCGACCGTACCAGCCGGCGGCGACCACGATCACACAGCACGTGCAGACCACTGCGCGATGGGGGGCGAACGAACGAATCGCCAGCAGGTCGACCATTTCATTGGCGCCGCGCAGCGCGAGGATCACCACGAAACAGAGCAGCAGCGGCGCCGACGGCCCCAGCAGCGCATCCAGATAGAAGACGCCGAAGATCGAAGGAATCAGAATTGCCGAGATCAACAAACGCCAGATCAGCATAGGGATTCAGCCGCTCAAGCCTCCAAAGCGACGATCGCGGGCCGCGTAATCACGCAGCGCCTGGCGCAGATCGTCCACCTGGAACTCGGGCCAGCAGCGCGGCGTGACCCATAATTCCGCATAACTGATCTGCCAGAGGAGAAAGTTGCTGATCCGCATCTCCCCGGCTGTACGGATCACAAGATCCGGGTCGGGCATTCCCGCCGTGTCCAGGCGATCAGCCACGTCAGACTCGGAAATCTTTCCAGGGTCAAGCGCCCCTGCAGCCACGTCGAGCGCCAGTCGCTGAACGGCGTCGAGGATCTCCCCGCGACTGCCGTAGTTGATGGCCAGACAGAGCCGCATTCCGTCGTGTGCGGCGGTCAGCGAGCGCGTCAGGTCAATCTCGCGCAGAACGTCTTCCCCAAGTTGCTCGCGACGACCGATCACGGCGAATCGCAGCCGCTGTCGAAGAATTTCGCCCCGCTCCTCCACCAGATACTGCACCAGCAGCTGCATGAGCAGCCGCTGCTCGGCTTCCGGACGTTTCCAGTTCTCGCTGCTGAAACAGTACAAGGTCAACTGTTCCAGACCCAGGCGCGAGCACTCCTCGACGATCGCCCGCACGCTGCTGACGCCGCGTCGGTGCCCCTCGATGCGGGGCAAACCGCGCCCCTGAGCCCAGCGCCCGTTGCCGTCCATGATGATCGCGACGTGACGCGGCAGCCGCGCAGGATCCAACCGCCACTCGGCCAGTTGCGACGCGGTATAGGGGGGATCGGCGCGGGAATCGGAAACGACAGGGGCTGCTGCGGTCATCGACAGAACATCTCCGCCGATTATTCTGTCGCTTTCCACCAACAACACAACCCCGGCGACCGTGGTTTGCCAATCCGCAGGATTGGCCCGGCGAACGCGGGTCGGCGTCAGAACGCTTCAACCAGTTCCAGAGAAGAACCCTCTTCGTCCAATTCGTCGCAAGCGAGCCCTTCAAGGAACAGCGTCTCTTCCCAATACTCGGGTGTGTTGCTGGGATCGCAGATGCCAAGCCGCACCGAATCGTGCAGCACCTCAAGCACCGTGACGACAACGTCGTCGCCGATCACCAAACTCTCATCAACGCCGCGCTGGAAGACACGCATCTCGTGGACCTCGTGAACCATTGGGGCCATGACCGCGGTTCCTAGAACCGGACATGGGTCGACATTCTGCCGAGTGTTGGTCCGCTGGGCAAGGCGATCTTCCGCTCGTTCATGTGTGCAATTTTTACTCAGCAGGTGGAGCTTGACAGCGCGCGAAGTTCTCTGTTCAAGGTGAGTCTCAGACCCACACCATCGCACCGCCGGATGATCCGATGACGAAGCTATTGATCTTTCCCGCCATTGATGCGGAGCGACTCGCGCGGCTGCAGGCGGTCGATGCGGCGCTCGTGATCGTCAATGCCGACAATCCTGCGACGGCGCTGCGCGAGATCACCGGCGCCGACGCTTTCTTCGGCAAACTGACTCCGGCGCTCCTCGCCGGCGCGCAGCAGCTGCGCTGGGTGCAGTCCCCCACGGCCAGCCTCGAACACTACCTGTTTCCCGAACTGGTCGAGCATCCCTGCCAATTGACCAACATGCGCGGCCTGTTCTCTGACGTGATCGCCGATCATGTGATGGGCCTCATCCTCTGCTTCGCCCGGCAGTTGCACACCTACATTCGTCAGCAGGCCGAAGGACGCTGGGCGCCGGTCGGCGACGCCGGAATGGTCGCCGACTTCGTTTCCGCTCCGGGGCGCGTCTCGCCGGTCGATCGTGCGCATCAACACCTCTCCGACTTGACCCTCGGCGTGGTCGGCGTGGGTCACATCGGCGCCGAGGTGTGTCGCCGTACACAGGCCTTTGGGATGTCCGTCCGCGGCGTCGATCCGGTGAAGCGGTCGGTTCCCGGCTGCGTCGACGAGATCTGGACGATGAATCGCTTGAACGAACTGCTGGCGAGCTGCGACTACGTCGTGATCGCGGCGCCTCACACCCCGGAGACGGTGCGCCTCTTTGACCGGGCGCGTCTGCGTCACATGCGTGACGTGGGAGTCCTGATCAACATCGGACGCGGGGCGATTGTCGATCTGCATGATCTCACCGAGGCGCTCGCGGCGGGAGAACTCGCTGGGGCGGCGCTTGATGTGTGCGAGGTCGAACCCCTGCCCGCCGACCATCCGTTATGGCGAATGCCCAACGTGATCATCACCCCGCATGTCGCCGCCGCTTCACCGCGAGTGGCGCAGCGGCATCTGGAAACGTTGCTGGAGAACCTGCGGAGGTTCTTGCGCGATGAGCCGCTGCTGACGCCCGTCGACAAGCGGGCGTGGTACTGACGTGTCGCCGGCGAGTCCCGTCCGCCGTGCGTCTCGTTTCGGCCTGTCGGGAAACCTACCTGGACGTTCCGTCGGCCTCTTGAAGCATGTCGCGCGCGTGTTGCTTGAGCCCGCGCGGAGCGGTCGTTCCCTCATCAACCGGCGAGGGCGTCGCCTGTGGGACAGGAGCCTGTCGCCTCAATTGTTCGATCTCCAGCGCGAAATAAGGAACGAGCAGGAAATAGCCCAGGCAGGCCAGCAGGGCGGCGTCACGCGTGACCTGCCAATGCGACAGGACATACCAGACTCCGAAAAGCCCCAAGGCTCCCCAGATGGCTCCCAGCCCGACGACGACCCCTGTCAACGGACTGAACTGCGGGACCTGATCGAGCCCCTCAAGAATCGCCAGGTGGGCGGCGAGGGGGCTGAATCCAACGAGCGGCACCAGCGAACCAACGAGACCTCCGACCCATTGGGAATCCCCTTGCTCGGCCGCAGTCCCAATGATGGCGAAGCCGGCCAGCATGACTTGAATCAAGCCAATGATGGCGACGGCCGAGGACAGACGGGCGTGCCACAGCGCGGCGGTCGCACTCCAGCCGGCTTCCACCGAGGCGATGGCGGCGTCGGGAAGTCCGACGCGCGTCAGGAGCAGCCAAAGACAAATGAGCTCCCCCAATCCGATGGCGAGCCACCAGCGACTGGGCAACTGCCGCAACTGCTCCAGGGAGGGAGGCCGAAACGACCGTGACGCGGATTGGTCTCCGTCAGTCCATCGCCAATTGAGGAGCACGATGGTCCAGACTCCCAGGCAAATGAGACCGGGAAGGACCAGCGACAAGATGGCAAGGGTGGGCAGTCCACTGGCGGGGATCGGCGGCCGCGCTCCCAGGCGGAAATGGTTCAGGGCCAGTCCCGTCAGCGTCGCCAGAAACTGCAGCAGCACAATCAGGTGCCAGACATCCCAGTCTGCGGCCCGAAGATCTGTTGGACTCGGCAGCCAGCCCACGCGCCAGAACGCAGCGAGAATCCAGCCTGCAGTGACCGCCAGCCCGAGATACACGACGATCGCAAGAGGCCAGGAGAGGGATGTCGGAGCCGCCGGAGACTCCGTTGAGGGTGCGGGTGGCAAGCTGGTCCGGGGTGTCGCGGCTTTCGGAATCGTGCCGGCGCTGTCTCGCAGTTCGCGGATCAACTCCGAGAGATCCAGTTGCGGCCCCTCTTTGTCTGGTTGAGGTGCGGTCATCACAATCCCACTGTGTCTTCGGCGGCTCGCGGTCCGGCCCAAGAATACTCGGCCGTGCAGGAATCGCCTGCCGCACAATGCTGACCACACACTGTGGCATGGCAGCCGATCGCGTCAATTGCTGGAGATCCCCTTCATCGGGATTTGACAATCGCCCCTTCGGGACGCGGAGGTCTGGAGCCGGTCCTTCATCATACCTTTGTGAAGGGAGGCTAACGTCACAGCGGATCGGCCATCAAAGCTTTGTTCCGCTCAGTGGATCTACTGGCTATCGAACCGGTCTTCGCCCCTGATATCATCCGTTCAGCCGCTGCTGCGGGAATGCCAGTTCGAAAGCACGCGCCAGGCTCCGGAGGATCTGTGCGATACGACATCCTCAGTCATTGTGAACTTGAACGCCGTCCCGGCGGGACCATCGTCCACTTGTCGCCCGATGTCGATGTGCTCAATTTCCAGGAAGTCCTCGAACAACTCGTCGAGGTCATTCAGCGTGAGAAGCCGGCTCGACTGCTCGTCAATGTGGAATACATCCGCTACCTGCAAAGCGCCGCTCTCGGTCGCGTCGCCACACTCGCCGCCCGCCTGCAGGCTCAAGGGGGTCGGCTGCAAATGTGCGGGTTGATCCCGGAACTCCACGAATTGATCACTCGTTCGCGGCTGGATCAGCTGATCGACATTCATGCCAACGTCCATACCGCGTGTGAATCCTGGCCGCCCCCGGCTGCCGCGGTGACGGATGCGGCGCCAGTCGCGAAGGAGTCTTCGCTGTCGGGGTTGTCGCTCAGCCCGCTCGGCGCAGCGGCGCCGGCACAAAGCATCGCCGCAACGACTCCGACTCCGGTCCTGCCGAGTGATCACGAGGCCGTGCGTGTCTGGCAATTCGTCAGCGGCGATGAGGTTCCGGAAAAGACGGCGGCCTGGGGAGCCGTTCACGATTTGTTTCCGCAGCTCGGCAGCGCCAACCGCGCGCTCCGCGGTCGACGAGTGACGATTCAGCCAAACTCGGCCGAACCGTTTCATCGGCATCCCGAATCCGAAGAACTCCTGTATGTTCTGAGCGGCCGCGTCGAACAATGGATCGAGCGCACCAAGCAGTCGCTGGCTGCGGGGGACGTGGCCTACATTCCGGTCAACGCGGCGCACGCCACCTTTAACGACACCGAAGACCTCGTCGAAGTGCTGCAGGTCTCCTCGTCGATCGCTCCCGCCGACCGCGACCGTGCCGAGTTGGGAAATGTCGAGCCGTGGCTCTCGGTCCTGCTGGGACGGGAGTATCGCGGATTCGACATCGAGCGGACCGACGGCGTCCTGATTGCCACGGTGACCAGCAAGTCCATCGTCGACCCGCTCGGACTTCAGCAGTTCAAAGCGGGGCTCATGAGTATTCTCCAGCGGGAGTCCCCCAAGGCACTGCTGCTCGACCTGACCCACGTCGATTTCTTGAGCTCAGCGGTTCTGGGCTCCCTGGTCGTCGCCTGGCAGGATCTTGGCAAACGGGGCGGTCGCGGCGGACTCTGCGGCCTGACTGCCGGCATTCGCAAAGTCTTTGAAATCTCCCGGCTGGACCGCACGATTCCGTTGTTTGGAACGCGGACGGATGCATTGGCCGCCCTGACCCGCGGGCCGTAAGTGAGGTTGTCGGCAGCATGCAGTTGCTACTCGTCAGCGCCTGCGACGCACTGGCGCGCCGGGTGACCGACTTCGCCAGCGCTCTCAACGGCTACCAGATTCGCCGCTGCATCGACGCCGGGGAAGCCTGTCAGCTGATGGATGCCGGCTGCGGGACCGAGCAGGCGGTGATTCTGGATCTGGTCTCGCAGAGTCTCGAGTGCATTCTTCCGGCAATGACTTCCTGGGAGCGATTGCTCGCGGCCGCCGATGCACCGGCGATCGTCATCTACAGCGACAGCGACGCCGTGATCGTCATCCAGGCGCTTGACCCCGGCACCGCCGAATGGGTGCGTTTGGACGATCTGACTCCAGAGAAATTCGCCCGCACGCTGTCGACGGCGTGCGAGCGATTTCGCACACGCCGCACGCTGTGCGACCTTCACGATGAACTGCGGTTGCTGTTGCAGTGCGTGCCGGTGCTGCTGTGGACGACGGGGGTCGATCTGTGCCTGCGGCGCGTCTCCGATTTGGCAGCTCAGGCATGCGCACAAACCCCTCAGGCCGACAGCTTGGTGGGACATTCTGTGACGCAACTGCTGCACGGCGACGATGCCGGAGTGACGACCCGAGTGATGCATCAACAGGCGATTCAGGGAGAACGCGTCACCTACCAGACCTGTTGCCGCGAGCGTTGCCTGTCGGTCATCGTCGCGCCGCTGCGGCACACCGACGGTCAGATTGTCGGTGCGGTTGGGGTGGGCTTCGACATCAGCGATCAACAATCACTGGGGGAACAACTCTCCGCCGCCAGACAGGTGCAGGAGTCGCTGCTCCCCCGCCAACTGCCCCGACCGGCGGGAGGCGAACTCGCCGGGGCCGCCTTTCCGGCACACAATACAGGAGGCGACTGGTACGACGTGCTGGAACAACCCGATGGCTCCCTGGTGCTGATCGTCGGTGATGTCAGTGGTCACGATTTGCCGGCAACCATTCTCGCCGCCGCCTGCAGCGCCTATCTTCATGCGTTGGCGGCGACGTCGCCGGACTGGCAGCAGATCCTTGCGACCGCCAATCAACTGGTATGGAAACGTACGCGCCCGCAAGATTTCGCCATGTTGCAGTTGGGCTGGATCAACGCCGAGCGAACGATCTTCACCTACGCCGGCGCCGGAGATCGCGTCCTGCTGGTGGACGACCGCGGCGAACTCAAAGCCACAATTCCTTCGGTGGGGCCTCCGTTGGGACTGTTTGCACCGGAGCAGGCGCGATTCGATCCGCCGGTCAGTGTCGAGCTCGCGCCGGGAGACACGTTGCTCATGTTGACGGATGGATTTCGCGAGGCGCGAAATCCATCCGGCGAAATGTTCGGCGAAGCCCGCGTGATCAAAGCGGTGGCACAACACCGGCAGCGGTCGGCCGATGACATTTTGCGTGCTGTCTATCGCCAGGTCGAGGACTTCGCAGAAGGGCGGCCCCCCGAAGACGACATGTCCGGCATCATCTTCCGTGTCCAGGGACGCCATTAAGGATCATCCCCCTCGCCGGCCCCCGGTTGCCGGCTGACAGTGAATTGTTCAGAGACCCATGAGGCCGTTGTGAAGTTTCGCATCGCATTTCTTGGAATTGACCATCCCCACGGCGCCGGCTGGCGGCAGTCGATGGACTTGCTTCGGGACGAAATCGAACTCGTCGCGATCGTCCCCCGCTTCGGCGGAAGTCTCGCCAGCTTGGAAGAACGCTCCGCGGAACTGCCGCGCTTTGAAACTGTGGCGGAGCTCGTCGCCTGGGGGCATTTCGATGGGGCGGTGGTCTGTTTGACGAACGCGGAATCCCCGTCGGCAATCATTCAACTCGCCGAAGCCGGGAAGGCCATCCTCGCCGAAAAGCCGGCCGCGGCTGGGTTGGACGACTTTGCGGCTGCGGCGTCGGCCGTCGAGCGGACGGGCGTTGCCTTTCGCTCCGGCTATCTTTGGCGCTACGACGCCGCCGCCGAGCGATTGCGGGACATGGTGAGGGATGGACGGTTTGGACGCCTGATTTCCATCGAGATGATCTGGGTCACCAGCAATGTCCGCCGTCGCGATCCGCAGCATTACCTCTTCGATCCCGCCCTCAGCGGTGGTGGTTTCTTCAATTGGCTCGGATGTCACTGGTTGAATTTGCTTCCCTATGTGACCGGAATGCGGGTGACCGCAGTGACGGCCCGCCTCGGCAATTTCGGAGAGACTCCCACCTCCCTGGACGACGGCGGCGCGGCGATTCTGGAACTGGGCGACCGCACCCTCGCCACATTCACCGGCGGATATTGGCTCCCCCGCTGGACGGGCGAGAGCCGCTGGACGCTGCGCGGGGCCGAGCGCTGGGTCCACTGGGACGCCCAGCGGCCCGGAACCGGCGGTGTGCTGGAGATTCACGGCCCCCAGCCCCATTTCCAACCGATGGATGAGGTCTTCACAATCCCCGCCGATGCGACTCCCGGCTACGGTGGACAGCGGACCGTCCGGCTCCTCCGCGATTGGCTCGCGGCAGCACGCGGCGAACCGGCAGACTCGCGTTGTGATCTGATGTCCACATGTGAAACGCTGCGACTGCTCGATGCGATTCAGACCGCGTCGACCACAGGACGGCGACTGAACCTGTCGTGAACAGGGCGGCGGATGACAAATAGTGCGCGCACGAACACTTCTTTTCGGTCCGGCTTGAGCGGCTTTCGTGAATCGATCCTCATACGGTTGATTGCCAGCCCCTGGGCGGTTATTCTTCCGCGTTCCTGCCGAGGGGAGGGAGCGTTCGTCGTTTCCCCCGAGGCGGTTCTGCCGTCGGGCTGAGGACTTGAGAAGGATCTCAAGACTGGTCAGCCGCGAATGTTCCCGCGGTGAGGTGTATTGTGACAGTTGGACAACGGACGACGTTTGTGAAGCCCGCGGAGGTCGAGCGGAAGTTCGCGCCGAAGTGGTACGTGCTGGATGCCGATGGCATGACCGTGGGTCGCATCGCCACACAGATTGCCACGGTGCTGATGGGCAAGCATAAGCCCTGCTACACCCCGCACTTGGATACCGGCGATTATGTTATCGTCGTGAACGCCGACCGGGTGAAGTTTGTCGGCAGCGCCATGGTTCATGAGAAGATGGCGAACTACACCAAAAAGACAGCGACGAAGGAATACTTTCGCCACTCGCAGTTCCCCGGCGGACTCAAGCGTCTGACCGCGGAGCAGATGTGGGCCAAGCATCCGACGTCGCTGCTGCATCAGGCGGTCCGCCGCATGCTGCCCAAGAATGCGTTGGCTCGGCATCAGTTAGACAAACTCAAGCTGGTCGCCGCCCCAACCCATGACCACCAGGCTCAGCAACCGGAGCCCTTCCCGGAACATCTGCTCCGTTCGTAACCAAATCCGCTGCCCCGATCCGGTCCCGGAGATCTGGTTCTCTGCATCCCCGGATTCGTCCTCCTTTAAACGAGTTCCTTTCAATTCGCGTGAGTTCTCTCCGATGAGCGAAGAGTCCCTGTCGATTCCCGAACCTGTCGCCGCGATGGATCCGATGGCCCCAGGTGCAGCGTCTTTGACGTTCGGCGGCGCTGTTGAGCCCGTCGCCGTCGCCGAAGTGGTCCCATCCCCCGTTGTGATCCGCGGCAAGCTCGATCGCTTCGGCACTGCCTGGGGGACAGGCCGTCGAAAGACGGCGGTGGCCCGCGTTCGCGTGAAGGCCGGGACGGGGAAGTTCATCGTCAACGAGCGTCCGATGGAGGAATACTTCACCGTCGAACGCGACCGCAATGACGTGCTGGCTCCGCTGCGGGTCACGGAACGTCTTGGGCAGGTGGACATCGCCGTCAACGTTGAAGGAGGCGGTCCGACCGGTCAAGCCGGCGCCATCATTCTCGGCATCGCCCGTGCACTCGAAGCGATCAATCCGAGCCTGCATCAGCAACTCGGAGAAAACGGATTCCTCACCCGCGACAGCCGTATGGTGGAACGCAAGAAGTACGGATACAAGAAGGCCCGCAAGAGCTTCCAGTTCTCGAAGCGTTGATGCGAGTTTCCTGATCGTCTTGTGACCTGTCGCCCTGCCTTCCGCAGGGCGATGGCATTTGAGAGCCTTGACGCCGGGCAACACAACCTGGCATGGGTCCGGAAGTCGTCTGTGACTTCCGGCGGCGTCTGAGCGCATGGGCAGGGTCGGCGTGATCCGGGAATTCCTGCACAACGTTCGTTGCCATGAGGAAGCCTAGAATTCTGCGAGACTCAGTCCCGCCGACGTATGAATCGGCTGCCTGCGTCCCAACAGACCTTGAACTGAGACACGCGTGCCGTCCGCTCCATACGCGGGCGTCACAGGCATGAGCCGCGTCGGTGGCCCCAAATCTCCGTTGAGCCGAATGGGAGAAACATCGCGATGACCGGCTCCGGGATTTACCACCACCTGCTGCAACCCGACTTGCGGATGATGCTGCAGGAGGATGACGATCTCGGCCTGCATGAGTTCTGCGAAGCGCTCTATCCCGTCGTCGTCGCGGAGGTTCTTGACGGCTTGTCAGTCGAGGAAGCCTGGCGCGTCCTGAAGTCCTGCAGCATTCCCCGCCAGGCTGAGATTCTGGAGTTCATTCAGCCCAGCCAGCAGATGGAACTGGTCGAGGGAATCGAGCGCGAGCATCTGTCGCAGCTGATCGAAGCCATGTCGTCTGACGACCGGGTCGACCTGCTGGAACACATGGACGAGGAGCGGGTCGAACAGATCCTGCCCCTGATCGCGCAAGTGGAGCGCGACGAAATCCGCAAGATGCTGTCGTATCCCGACGATTCCTGCGGCTCAATCATGACGACGGAGTACGCCTCTCTCTCGGAGAACATCTCCGTTCGCGACGCTCTGGAACGGCTCCGCCAGCAGGCCCCCGACCGTGAGACCATTTACTACATCTTCATCGTCGACGAAGAACGCCATTTGCAGGGCGTGATCACGCTGCGACAGTTGATTCTCGCCCGACCCACAACGCTCCTGGCGACGATCATGCGGCGAAGTCTGGTCACGGTGCAGGTGACCGACTCCACCGATGTAGCCGCACGCGAACTCGCCCGCTTCGACCTTCTCGCGCTCCCCGTCGTCGACGAACATCATCGCCTCGTGGGGATCATCACGCACGACGACGTGCTCGACATCGTGCAGGAAGAAGCTGAGGAAGACGCCTACCGCCAATCGGCGATGGAGCCGCTCGACAACAGCTACTTCTCCACCCCGATCCTCACCATCGCCCACAAGCGCGGCGTATGGCTGCTGGTCCTGTCGATGATGTCGCTCCTGACCGCGTTCGTCGCCAAAAGCTTCAAAGGGGTCGAAGACCGACACAGTTGGATGGCGTGGTTCCTGCCGCTGGTCCTGGCGAGCGGCGGCAACACCGGCTCGCAGTCCGCCACGTTGATCATTCGCGCGATGGGCATCAGCGATCTGACGCGATCGGAACGCTGGGACGCCCTCCGACGGGAGCTCCTGACAGGGTTGGTGCTGGGACTGGCGCTGGGCAGCACGATCTTCGTGCTGCTGCCCCCTCTGTTCAATCTGTCGTTTTCCGAGTCGGCCGTGGTTGCCGGAACGATTGGTCTCGTTGTGGCGATGGGAGCCCTCACCGGCGGGTTCCTGCCGCTGGGGGTCGAACGCCTCGGCTGGGACCCCGCCGTCATGAGCAATCCGCTGATTGCCTCTTTGAGCGACATGCTTGCCACGGCGACCTACTTCACCGTCGCGATGATCTTCCTGGAATCGTTCCTGGGTTGACTCGGCGAACGCTGCTAGGCGGCGACCAATTGGTCGGCCGAGCGCAGTTCAACGGTGAATGTGCTCCCCTGACCGAGCTGGCTGGCGATTGACACGGTGCCGCCGAAGACCTGGCAGAGGTGCTTGACAATCGACAACCCCAGACCAGTGCCGCCGAGTTCACGCGAGCGGGCCTTGTCGATGCGGTAGAAGCGCTGGAAGATCCGCTGTTGGTGCTCGCGGGCGATTCCCACGCCGGTATCCTGCACCTGCAGCGTGACGCGGTCTCCGCTGGCCTTCCATCGGACGGTGATCCGGCCGCCGGCCGGCGTGTAGTTGACGGCGTTGTCGAGTAGATTGTCGATGATCGTCCGCAGCCCTTCGTCATCCGCCAGACCCCACACCGGCGTCGCAGGCCCCTCCGAAAGCAGTGTGATCCGCTTGGACTGGGCCACTCCGGCGTGAGCATCGATGCTGGCCGACAACACCCGCGTAACGTCCACCGGCTCCACCTCGAATCCA
This sequence comes from Planctomycetaceae bacterium, assembly GCA_033762515.1. GTDB lineage: Bacteria > Planctomycetota > Planctomycetia > Planctomycetales > Planctomycetaceae > DSVQ01. Next base: position 7,021 of record JANRLN010000167.1, on the reverse strand, counting down.
TCGTCGGCCGACTCCATCCTCGCCAGGGCCAGGAGATCCAGAATCAAGTGATGCAGACGGTCCGCCTGCTCGCTGATCCGCTCCACAAACTGCCGATTGCAGTCGGGATCCTCCAGGCCTCCCTCCAGCAGCGTGTCGGCGTAGGCCGAGATCGAACTGAGCGGCGTCTTCAGTTCGTGCGAAACGTTTTGCACGAAGTCGCGCCGGAGATTCTCCAGTCGCCGCAGTTCCGTGACGTCGTGAATCACGATCACGACGCCGGGCGGCGGATCCCCCGGCAACCGCGAGGCCGTCGCAGCGACGGTGCTTTGCGTGCGGGCGACATCGAATTCAATCCGCTGCAGCCCCCCTTCGCTGACGGCAAGACGCACCAATTCCTGCAGCGTCCGGTGACGAATCGCCTCCCAAATCGGGCGCCCCAGCATGCTCGTCGGCTTCAGATCCATCAGCCGAATTGCGGCATTGTTGGCAAATAGAATCCGTTCTTCGTCGTCGACCGCAATCACCCCCTCGAACATCGCGCCCAACACGGTTTCCAAACGCTGGTGGTTGGTCTCCAAGTGCTGGCGCTCCTCCTGCAGGTCGCCGATGCGGGCCGCCAGTTGCCGGCTCATCGAATTGAACACCTTCGCCAGCGTCCCGATTTCATTGCTGCTGCGGATGTTCAACTCCGGCGGCTGCTTCCCTTCGATGATCTGCTGCGCCGCCTGAGTTAAGGTCTCCAGCGGGCCGATGATCCGTCCCACGACGACATAGGTGATCGCCAAGGCGAGAATGCCGATCGTCGCCGCAGCCCCCCACAACTGGTAGTGCGCCGCGGAAAGGTCGTCGGTGATCAGTTTCAACGGCAGCATCACCCGCACCAGTCCGGCCGATGGTTGCTGCGGATCGATGAGAGCGGCGTAGTACATCCCATTGGCCGCCTCTCGGCCGTCCGCGGTCGACAAGGGTCGCTCCGAGAACCCCTTGCCGGATTCGACTGCTGCCGCCACTTCCGGCGTCGTATCGTGCTCCCACACCTGTTGCTCGCCATGCGAACTCCACAGAATCTGGAGACTCTCGTCCAGGACGGCGAACCGACTCGAATCGGAACGCGTCAACTCATCCAGCAGGCTGCGGACATCCTCGGTGAGGGTGCGGCCGTCGAATGTGGCCGACCTCAGCGCGGTGGCCAGCATGGCGGCGTCTTCGTGGACTCGCTGCCGGGCCTGATTCCGCACGGCGTCGTGTTGCTGGGCGGTCAGAATCACGACGAACGCCAGGGCGGTCCCGATCGTCAGCGCAGCGTATACCCCGAACACGCGCCAAAACAACTGCGATGAAAGCATCTCACTGGCCCCTCCGGTGACGCGCCGAGAACCGTCAGCCTCCCGTCGCCGGTTGATAACTCCCCCGCTCTCTTCCTATGCTATCGCTCGGCGGGAAACCCACAATCGTATCCTCCCCGGCCGTTTCTGCCTGCCTCTTCGCGTGAACTTTTGAGGAAACCCACCATGCTCACTTCCCGTTCCCGGCTGTTCACTGCCGCAGCAGCGCTCCTCTTCTCCCCGATCCCCCTGTTTGCGGCCGATCTCGTCGATCTGAAAGTGGGCGATCCAGCTCCCGTCTTCGAAGCCTTGGACGACGCCGGCAAACCCTGGAAATCGACCGATCATGTCGGCAAGAAAACCCTCGTCGTTTATTTTTACCCCGCAGACATGACCGGCGGCTGCACCAAGCAAGCCTGCGGCTTCCGCGATGATCTGGCCAAACTCGCCGAAGCAGGCGTCGAAGTCGTCGGCGTCAGCGGCGATTCGGTCCGCAACCATCAGCTCTTCAAGAAGGTCGAGAAGCTCACTTTCCCACTCCTGGCCGATACCGAAGGAACCGTTGCCGCCGCCTTCGGCGTGCCGCATGTGAAGGAAGAAAAGTCGATCGAACGCGAAGTCGACGGTAAGAAAGAAATCCTCGTCCGCACCGTCACTGCGCACCGCTGGACGTTCGTCATTGGTAAGGACGGAAAAATTGCCGCGAAGAATACCAAGGTCACCGCGGCCGAAGACAGCCAGACGATCTTGAAGTTGGTCGGCAGCTTGAACTAGAACACGTAGGGGGGGAAATTGCGGCTGCAAAGCCCCCCACAACCCGGAGAGGTGGCAGAGCGGCCGATTGCACCGGTCTTGAAAACCGGAGATGGGGCAACTCATCCCAGGGTTCGAATCCCTGCCTCTCCGCTGAGACGTTTTGTGACATGGGGCGGCAGGGCGAGTGATTGCCAGCCGCCCTGTGTGTTTTCCGTGACGGCTGCTGTGAGTGAGTTGAGGGCGATTGTCGAATCCTGCCAATCATAGGGGACTGCCGAAGTCAATTGGGGATGGGTCGGAATGGGGTTCAACCATATTCCACCAGCACCTCGCAGATCTGGCGGGCTTCGAAGATGGCTTGATTGGGCTCGCTGTAGGCCCGTCGCCGATGAGCGACTCGCTCCCCGATTGGCTGCGCTCGGAAACGGGATCGCGTGGTGTTCGTCCGCCGCAGCAGTTGCGGGATGCTTGCCATCCCGCAGGGGTGAGCTTCGCGGAATGGGCAATGGCCTGTCCGTCGGTACCCCGTCAACCAGTTTTCTCGACGGATCATCCGCTCGGGACGTGTCGTCGGTGGACGATCTCCGATATTGTATTGTGAAGAAGCGTTGATCGACGTTTCGCATCGGCGTTTCCGGCGAATGCAGCGGCCCAGGCCGATTGGCCCGCGTGCCTCGATCGACAATCGTTGCCCCTCAAGAGGATTCACCAAGTGCCAGCATCTCGACAAATCTCGCGGCGTCAGTTTCTGCAAGGCCTCTCCGCTGCGGGAGCCGCGAGCATCCTGCTTCCATCCGCGAATCGGGCATTCGGCTACCAGGCGTCGAGCGAGCGCCCGGTTTTTGCGACCATCGGGTTGCGGAATCAAGGCTGGACGATCACCAGCAAGTCGTTTGGATTCGCCGATTTCGCCGCCTTGGCGGACGTCGACGCCAACGTGCTCGCGGAGAATGTCGCCAAGGTGGAGAAGAGCCAGGGCAAAAAGCCGGACGCCTACAAGGACTATCGCAACATCCTTGATCGGAAGGACATCGAGGCGGTCATGATCGCGACGCCGGACCACTGGCACACGAAGATCGCGGTGGAGGCGATGTACGCTGGCAAGGATGTCTATTGCGAAAAGCCGCTCACGCTGACGATCGACGAAGGCAAACTCATCGAGAAGGTCGTCAAAGAGACCGGCCGCGTGTTCCAGGTCGGCACCATGCAGCGCACCGAGTCGGATCAGCGCTTTCTGCAGGCCATCGCCCTGATTCGGGACGGACGCATCGGCACAGTGAAGAAGGTGACTTGCGGCATCAACGCCATGGAAGCCTCACCAGTCATTCCGGAGGCCGCGGTTCCCGAAGGGCTGGATTGGGACTTCTGGCTCGGCCCGGCCCCCAAGGTGCCGTATCGGGCGCTCCCGGAATTGCGAGTGGGATACGGGGGCGGCGTGCCCCTCTACAGCAACTGCCATTACTCCTTTCGCAACTGGCACGAGTATTCCGGCGGAAAGCTGACGGACTGGGGAGCCCACCACGTGGACATTGCCTGCTGGGCGCTGGGCGCCGGCGACACGGGGCCGAGCAAAGTCACGCCCGTCGAATACACGCTGCCGGTCGAGTACAAGGACGGCAACCCCGTCGTCAGCGATCAGTACAATGCCGCGACCAAGTTCTCCATCCGCGTGAGCATGCCCCACGATGTGGAGTTGATCATCACAAGTGAAGGAGACAACGGGATTCTGTTCGAAGGGACTGAAGGCCGCTTCTTCGTCAACCGCGGCAAGATCACCGGCAAGCCGGTGGAAGACCTCAAGGACAAGCCTCTGCCGGAAGGGGCAATCGAACAGGTTTACGGCGGCAAGGTGAGCGCGAACCACACCGCCAACTTCATCGAAGGGATGAAGTCCCGGAAACAGCCGATCTCCGACGTCTGGTCGCACAACCGCATGCTCGAGATCTGTCACCTCTCGAACATTGCGATGCGCCTGGGTCGGGAACTCAAATGGGATCCGGTCAAGCGAGAGATTCTTGACGACGCCCAGGCGAACTCGTTCCTCGCGCGGGAAAGCCGCCAGGGGTTTGAAATCCACATGTAGCGCCGGCCGCTGCTGAAGACCAATGACGGGGAGACTTCCGGCAGGAAGGAATCCCCGTCGTTGGTGCACCCTCCTTCGTTTGTGCACGGGCGCGGGTCGACCGCCGACCCAACCTGCGACAAGTGACCTGCGACGAGCCGATCCACCCCCGTCGTACAGTGACTGTCGCGAACCAACACCCATGCACCGGCTCTCGCGTTGATTGGCCGGGAATCTGCATGGGGTTCGTGGTGCGTCCTGCGGAACCTCGCCTGAGTCAGCGACAGCCGCGGCGGATCATCAAGAAGAAATGCCGCTGGCGGAGCAACTTCGGAGATTGCGAAGGATGCAGATGGCTGATTCCGTCGTTCTCTTCAGGGTGATGCTGATCGTGGCCGGGGTGACGCTGGTCTACCCCTGGCATCCGCGATGGCCTGCGGCCGGATGGTTGGTCCACCTGCCGCTGCTGCTCTTGCCCCTGTGGGCGCGATACGAGGCATCGATTCCCAGCGGGATGAACATCCGAGTCGATCTCCTGGTCATCGTCCCCGGACTGCTGCTCTGTCTGGTGCTGTACGCGCTGCGGTTGATCTTCTTCGCGCGGCTGCGAAACCAGCGCGTCGGGTGACGCCGAGTCCTCGCCGCTCACCCCGCCCGATCCAAATCAACGCCTTGCGGCAGCGTGGGTGAGGCTCCACACCTCGGCGTCAAGCGATGGATTGAGGTCTCTACATCATGCAGGCGGCCGCCCGCCACGACGTCCCGCGCGTGACCATGGCCCGCATGGGTTTCAACATCCTCCTGGACACCACCCTCGGCTCCATCCCCTTGCTGGGCGACATCTTCGACATCTACTGGAAGTCGAATCTCCGCAACGTGGAGCTGCTGGAACGCCACCTCGACGACAGCACCGCGACGCGACGCGAAGCCGGGCGGAGCGATTCGTGGTTTCTCGCCGGCATGATCGCCGTGCTGTTGCTGACGTTGGTCGGCGGGCTGACGATCACGTATTTCGTCGTTAAGTGGATCGCGAGTTTCGTAGGGTGACGCCGAGTCCGCGAGGCTCACCGCTGCTGCCACAGAACGTCGATCTTGCATCCGGCTCGGCGTCACTCTACGTTGGGTTCACTGACGTCTCTTCAACATTCTTCAGTGTCGTCGATCTCGGATTCGTCACGCATCACTTGCGCCGCCCGCGCCCTTGACTCCCGCGCCTTTCGAGCGCGCTCCTCGCGCGCTTGTTCCGCCAACCACTCATACACACATCGGTTGTATGCGCTGTGGTATTGCGACAACAAAGATGCGACGAACTTCATCGTCTCAATCACATCGTCAGCGAAAGGATCCCGCTGCATTGATGTGACGATGAAGATTCCAGCCTGCTCGTCTGAGCAAGCCCAGCGAACTGGCACGGTCGCGAATCGGTGGAAGTATGTGCCTTCTAACGGTTTCCCACTGGAGAGAAATCGCTCACGGTCATCTTCGAGCGTAGCCTGTCCAGAATGATGGCGCCCCCATCCCCAACTCAAAGGGGATTTCTCCTTAAGCTCAAAGGGAAGTTCAGCATCAACGAAACGCGTGCTGTAAAAGTAAACCGGAAACAGCAGAGCACTCTGATTTACGACATTTGTGGACGTGTTTCGTTCGAACTGAGAATCGTCAGTATCAGCAATCGCGCTTATTTCAAAATAGACTTCGAACGTATATTCAGAACTTGTAATTCCAAGAGCTGGAGGAAGACCGCACGAGAACTGTTCCATGATTCGCTTGAGACCAGGTCCGATTCCCGTTGGTCCACTGCCAAAGGATTCACAAGTCTGCAGATTCAACGCATCAAACGCGGAACGAATCATCTTTGATGCTTCCCAACGCCTGTGGAGCTCTCGCTTCAGCGTCGCAACCTGCTCCTCCAATTCAATTGCATCTACAATATGCATTGCCGGGGTCTGCTGATCAGCCATCATCAAGAGTGCAAACAAAGCAATGTGGAGCGAGCCAAATATGAATAATCCACCAATTGCCCAACTCCGCGCATCACCAGTGGACCCGGTGGCAATATTGACTAGCGCCGCTTCAAAGACAGGAAGCAACACGGAACATGCAACCGTCATCAGCTTTCGCGACCATGTGATCGCGGCCACATGGCTACGAAGTGACTTCCAGTAACCGTTTGCCGCTGGCATCTGCCACCCTCACTAGTAAGCTGTACACGTTTCCGAGGCTCAACTGGCGCACACTTCTTCATGACACCGCGCATCCTCCGATTCGCTCCCCGCCAGCACAATCTCAAATCCCAAATCCGTCACCATCGCGTAGTCGGCCTCCGCCGCCTGGCCTTTGGTGGTGAGGTAGTCGCTGACGAACATCGAGTTGGCGGCGTACAGGCCCATTGCCTGCATTGACCGCAGCTGCACTTCGCGGCCGCCGGAGATGCGGAGTTCGGCCGGGGGGTTGGCGAGGCGGTACAGGCATAACGCCCGCAGGCAGTCGCGGGGGTTGAGGTCCTGGCGCTCCCCCATCGGGGTGCCGTCGATGGCGTGCAGGAAGTTGACCGGGGTCGAGTGGACGCCGAGGTCGCGGAGTTCGAAGGCGACGTTGATCAGGTCGTCGTACGACTGACCCATGCCGACGATCAGGCCGCTGCACAATTCCAGCCCGGCGTCGCGGGCGATTTTGAGGGTATTGAGGCGGTCTTCGTAGCTGTGGGTGGTGCAGATCTCCGGGTGATGCTCGCGGCTGGTGTTGAGGTTGTGGTTGATCCGGTCGACGCCCGCCGCCTTGAGGGTCTGGGCCTGTTCGGGGGTGAGGAGACCCAGGCAGCAGCAGATGTGCAGGCCGTATTCGTCCTTGATCTTGCGGACGGTGCTGGCGACGTGCTCGACCTCGCGGTTGCTTG